>JBDTZN010000003.1:0-87798 GCA_040005095.1 Thermoleophilia bacterium
CGATGCAACAGCGTCGGCGGGGAGTGATGCGGCGACTGGTTTGCACGGTCGGCGTAAGCGCCGTCGCCTTGGCGGTCGGCGGGGCAGGCGCGCGCGGCAGCAGCGCGCTGACCGTGACGATTACGAGCGGACCGCCTGCGACGGCCACTTCGCGCTCCGCGACGTTCGCCTTCCGCGCGAACGAGGTTGCCTTGTTCACGTGCTCTCTGGACGGCGGGACGGCCGTGCCGTGCACGTCGCCCGTGACCTACTCGGGGCTCGTCGACGGGATACACACGTTCACCGTCGTAGCGACGAACGCTGACCGCGCCGGGACGCATACGGCGCGTGACGTCTACCGCTGGACCGTCGCCGTGCCGCCCGAGCCGCCTCCGCCTCCCCCGCCGCCCCCGCCGGGTCGCGCACGGCTCCAGGTCGTGGTGCAGGGTGCCGGCAGTGTCGACAGCTCGCCTGCGGGAATCGACTGCCCGGGCGACTGCAGCGAGGTCTATGTGCTCGGGACGGCGGTCTCGCTCGTCCCGCACGCAGGGGCCGGCTCCTCGTTCGTGGGCTGGAGCGGGGCCTGCGGCAGCGCCGGAGCATGCTCGCCCACGATCGGAGATTCGACGTTCGTTCGAGCGACGTTCGCGGCCACAACGGCGCCGCCCACGCTGTACCGCGGCGATCGCGACGGCGACGGTGTCCCCGACTCGAGTGACGGTTGCCCAGGGACGCCCAAGCACTCGAAGCTGCTTCGCGGGGGGTGCGCGCTCCCTGACCTCGTTAGGGACGGTGACGCGCTCGTAAATCCGCTTGCAGACTCGATTGGACGCGTTCGCGGTCGATTGGGCGGAATCGACGGCTTTGCGCCGTTGAGCCGGAAGCTTGCCAGCGATCTCGCGCTGATCCGCAAGGGCGAAACCGAGGTCGAGCTCGGAGACGTCTGCGCCGGGGCCGCGGTTGTCACGCGCGGGGCGGTCGCGGTCGCAGCGGATGCGCGCGCCGGCACGAAGGCGATCTCGGCGCTCGAGGACGCGGTGACGAAGGAGCCGCCCCCCGGCGACGATGCCGCGGAGAAGGATCTGAAGTGGGCGGGACTCCACTACCGCGCCGGGCTGCTCGAGGATGCCGCCGACTCCGCGGCGGACGCCAACATCGCGTTTCGCGCGGCGTGCCGGGTCCTTGGCGCGAAGGTCGTCCTCGTCGGTCGGCTGAAGCAGACATTCGACGCCGACGGTCTGCTCGAGCTCGTCGGCGGACGATTGATCGAGTTCCCGCCGGGGCGGTTCCGGAAGCCGTACGCGATCGGGCCGCTGTGGGAGTCCGAGCGCGTGCGTGTCGTCGCGCGGAAGACACCCAGCGGGCCGTGGCTCGGACTGTCTGTGATTGGTCTCGACAAGGCGCCCGCCGGCGGGAAGAAGCCGGGTCACTGTCTGTCGCTGCGGATCGCGCCCGCGCAGGATTTCACCGCCGCGAAGCTCGTCTTGCACCCGCCGGACGGGTATGTCGCGGCGGGGAACGGCTTTGACGACCTCCTCTGGCTGGAGTCCGGTGCGGGCGTCGCCGCGTCCGAGGTGAGTCCAGGGCCGAAGTGCGCGGGCGCGAAGGGCACGTGGAGCCTGGAGGTCAAGGTAGGGCCGACGACGATCGCCGCCAATCTCGAGGCAGGCGACCCACCCGTCCCGGTCGTATCGCCTAACCTCGGGCACCTGGTCGTGAACGAGCGCTTCCAGGGAAGCAACTGCCCGCCAGGCGGGTCGAGCGCGAGCTCGAGCAATGCGTTCCGTCGCCCCGCGTCCCGGACGAAGGCGTATCCGTGCCCGGCCGTGGTCGTCTCGACCGTGGACTACCACGTCCTGGTAGCAGGCGCTGGAGGCTACGCGTCTGCGACGTACAGCGAGACGCTCTTCCACGAGCCTGCGCAGGGAACCGTGCAGCTCGCCAAGGTGACGGGCCTCACGTCCGTCCACTCCTCGATCTCCAATCCCGTCTTCGAGGCAGAGGGGTACAAGCAGGTCGGCAACCAGGCCGGCGACACGCTCGTGACGGTTCATGCGAACGAGGAGTTCGCGATCCGGTCCGACGAGTGGTACGGCGCGCCCCTTGCCCACCCGCTGGCCACGATCGGCGTCGACCACTTCGCGGCCCTCGTCTGGCCTCGGATCGTCGGGAAGCGCAACGGCTACCCGTTCCGGTACCGCGTCAGCCTCCCCGTCATCATCACCGACCTCCTGCCCGGTTGCGGCGGGACCGACTGCTTCTATCGCCTCCCGTGGGCGTGGCCCGGCAAGGTAGGCGTCGGGCAGGGCAACGGCCCGAACGCGTTCAGCCACACCGGCAACCAGCTGTACGCCTTCGACTTCAGCATGGCCGACAAGTCGACGATCTACGCCACGCGCGGAGGCCTGGTCGGTGACGTCGTCGAGTCGAACACGATGAACTTCAACCCGTGCGCCGACAACAACAACAACGGCATCAAGGGCGACGAGGAGGACAAGAAGGCCGACGGGCCGACGAACTACGTGCGTATCGACCACCCCGACGGCACGTACTCGTACTACGCGCACGTCGATACGAACAGCGTCATTCCGGCTCAGGGCGACACGATCAAACGTGGCGCGCAGCTCGCGAAGGTCGGGAACATCGGTCGCTCGTGCGGGCCGCACCTCCACTACCAGGTCTCGATCGACAACACGAACACCGTGTACGGCCAGACCACGCAGATCTGCTTCGAGGGCTTCGCCGCCGTCATCGTCGACTGGCTGTACTCGCCCTGCTTCATCCCGAAGACGAGCAACCAGCTCATCTCGACGAACGGCTGAGCTTTTCCCCCGTCCGGGGGGCTGGACGATGGTTCCCGGAGACGAAGCAGGAACCATGCGGGTTCTGCTTGCGGACGATCTCGAGACCTTGCGGGCCGGTGTGCGAGAGCTCCTCCTTCGGGAGAGCGACTTCAAGGTGTCGGAGGCGCGAAACCTGGACGAGCTCCGGGCCGCAGTCGCTTGCTACTCGCCGGACATCGTGCTCGTCGATCTCGACCTGCCGCCGTCGGGCGGAATCGCCGCCGTCGCCGAGCTGCAGCGCTCCGAGACCAGCTCGATCCTCTGGAGCTTCGGGCCCAACCGGGCCACCGTGCTCGAGGCGATCCGCGCCGGCGCGCGAGGCTACCTCGACAAGGAAATCTCTCCGCAGGGCCTCGTTCGTGCACTGCGCGGGGTCGTCCGGGGCGAAGCTGCACTCTCGCGTGAGCTCGTGACGCTGCTGATCGACGCGCTGCACGGCGTCGAGGAGCGGGATCGCGTACGCGACCAGGCTGCGGTCCTCTCGAGTCGCGAGCGCGAGGTGCTGGCGCTCGTCTCCCGCGGCGCGCGCAACCGCGAGATCGGCGAGGAGCTCCACATCTCGGAGTTCACCGTCAAGCGGCACGTGCAGAACATCCTCAACAAGCTCGAAGTGCCCAGCCGGCGCTCGGCCGCCGCGGTCTACCGCTCGGCGTTCCAGGTGGATTGGGCGGCGATGGACGAAACGCGCACCGCCGTCGGCGCCTAGACGCTTGGGGTGGGAGCATCGCCGACTGGACGAGGCGGCTGCAGGCCATCAGAATGCACGCTGACCGTAGGCAGCGAGTATGGCCAAGCCTTGCGACGACCAGCCCCTCCGCGAGCGAGTGAGCGCGGCTCTGATCCCAGTCGGCTGTGGGGTGGCCGCCAAGCTGGGCAAGCTGAAGCGTCCGGGAGCGACCACGACGGGTTTGCTGATCCTGATCTTCGGCGCAGTCCAGATCATGCGGGCTGCGGAGTGGCCGGACGCCAGGACGTGGAAGTCGGGCGCAGGACTCGTCGCCTTCGTCGCACTCGCGATCGCAGTCGCCGTCCTCTCGTTCCTGGTCGCGTGGGGGTACCGCGGGTTGCTGGCGAGCCGACGCCGCGAGGAGCGGCTCGCAAAGGCGGCGAATGGAATCGCCCGGGTGGTCATGAAGCACACCAAGCTCAAGCGTGACGAGGTCGGCGTGAACATCTGGCGTGTGCGTGGGCCCAAGGGCTTTCGCCGGCTTGATCGCGCCGCCATCGCGGTCGAAGAAGACCGCGAAGAAACCCCGATCCTCTGGACCAAGGGGAAGGGCGTGATCGGCTACTGCTGGTCGAAGAAGGCGCCCCGCTTCGCCGATCTCGAGGATCTCCGCAGCGCCCTGCCGACCGAGGAGGAATTCTGCAGCATCCCACGCGAAGAGCGCTTCAAGTTCACCTGGAGCGAGTTCCAGGAGGTGAACCGGTACGCCGCGGTCCTTGCCGTTCCGCTCAAGCCGCGTGGCTTCGGTCGATTTGCGGTGAAAGGCGTTCTCGCAGTCGATTGCTCGAACGTCGACAGGCGCTCGGAGCTCGATGGCCTTCAGGGAAAGCCCGATTTCGTCACGATCAAGCGGACTTGCGAGGATATCCTGGTGGGGGATCGAGGGTGAGCCGACCGCGCCGATGGACCCAGTACACTTCCAATGAACTCGAGGGGACGCGCATGGGCATCGGCAGACTGACTCAAAAGATCCGTCAGGAGGACGCTCTTCCAGCCGAGGAAGCAGCCGAGCTTGAGCATCGTCTCGAGCTGGTTCGCGCCGCGGTCCGCGAAGCTCCCGAACCCGAGCCGGCTCCTGTGACCGCCGAGGATGTCGCCGCGCTGCGGGCCGATCCAGAGCTCGCCGAAGTGGCGGACATTGCCGAGCACTACGCCGAAGCCTGAATCTAGGGCGCTACGGATGAACGAAGACCGGCGTCCCTAGCGGGATGACCCGCATCAGGTAGCGCAGGTCTGACGTCTTCGCGTGGAGGCAGCCCTCGGAGTTCGCGTAACCGGGAGCCGGTCCCGACGGCGTTCCGTGGATCGCCAGGCGCCGCGAGCCCTGGTGCCCGGACAGCGCCAGGATGCAACAGCCGTAGACGGGAGAGAAACGGCCGCCCGGAAGCTTGTCGGTGACTGCGTAGCGCCCGATCGGCGTCCGCGAGCCCGCCGCGCCGATGTCGATGCGGATGCGCCGCAAAGCCTTGTCGCCGCGCTTGGCGGTCAAGGTCCGCCGCGAGAGGTCGGCTTCGAGCTTGACGGTGACGTGGCGGTCGCGGAGTCCCGAGCGCTTGACCCACGCGATCTTCCCGTTCGCGACCGTGGAGCTGACCACTCCGAGCCACTTCCCGCGCTTGCGGACGACCGTGAGCGTCTGGGGCGAGCCGAACTCCGTTCGCCGGCCGAGCGCGCGCACGGCCGCACCGCCCGGGCGGGCGTGAACGACGACGCCGGAACCGGCGACGCGCGCGACGAGATAGCCCTTCGGCTGCGGACTCGCCGCCGGAGGCGCGGACGCGACGAGCGCAAGAGCGGCTAGCAAGGTGAAGCCCATCTCCCTCGGATCGGCAGGTCCGGAGGGATATGCGCTCCCTCGAAAGGTGACTACGATTCCACGTAATGCGGGTCGTAATGCTGCTTTCCGTCTGCGCTCTCGCGCTTCCGATCGCGGCCACGGCGCAGGTTCCTGCGCCGGTTCCGGCGTGGCAGACGCCGACGCCGGCAGAAGGCGCGGTTCTCACCGTGGTCGCCGGGACGCCGCTCGCCTTCACGCTCTCGGCCGCCACTCCCGAGCCTGCGACAGCCGTCCACGTCGCGAGCTCGGGGCTTCCACAGGGCGCCACACTGACGTCGGCCGACGGCAATCCGGGCACCGCCGAGTTCCGGTGGACGCCGACCTCCGCGCAAGTGGGCGATTACGCCGTCGCGTTCACCGCCTCGGCCGCGGGCAGCTCCGAGGCGATCACTCGCAGGATCGCGATTCGCGTGGCTCCCGAGTTGCCGGTCCGGCTGAGCGTCGGGAACGTGTCGCGCTCGGCGGTCGTTCTGCGGCCCGTCTACGCCCGCGAGCAGCCGTCCGCGGGCGCGCCGATCGTGACGCGTGTCGGGACGCTCACGGAGGAGTACGTGCGCAACATGGTGCTTGCGCTGGAGTCGGTCCACGACGCTCGCGGAACGCTCTGGGTTCGCGTGCGCCTGTCAATCCTCCCGAACAACTCGACCGGTTGGATTCCGCGCTCGGCTCTGGGGCCGCTTCGTGTGAGGACGACGCGGCTTGTGATCGACCGGGCGTTCTTCACGGCCACCCTGTTCCGCGACGGCCAGGCCGTCTTCCGCACGCGCGTCGGTGTTGGGACGCCCGGTTGGCCGACTCCGCGCGGCGAGTTCTACATCCGCGAGCTGCTCACGAACTTCGGCCAGCCGTTCTACGGCCCGGCCGCGTTCGGCACGAGCGCGAAGTCACCCGTGCCGACGGGCTACTTCGCGGGTGCGTTCATCGGCATCCATGGGACGAGTCTCCCCGAGCTGATCCCGGGGCGGATCTCCCACGGCTGCATCCGCTTGCGGAACGCGGCCATCCTGCGGCTTGTGAAGCTCATGCCGCTCGGGACGCCTGTGACGATCCGCTAGCGCGGAGGCTTCAGAGCTCGGCGGCGATCTCGGCGTGGCGGTCGGCGATGCACGCCTCGGCCCAGCGCTCGGCGCGCTCGAGCAAGCGGCCCGTCAGCACGTCGCGGTCGGCTCCCGCGGGAGGAAGCTGATCCTCGCCGACCTCGATCCGCACCTGGTGGAGCGAGGCTTCGACATCCTCGCTGACCTCGTACCGGTGCTCGGCGACGATCGAGACCTCGCCGACCTCAGGGACGATCGCCTGCGCGAGCTCGTCCAGCTCGGCGGCGGTGGCGTCGCGCCCCGCGAACACGCCGAAGTTGATCCGGATCTCGAGCCCCGGTGGATCGCCAATCTCTGCGGCGAAGACGAGTTGCGGTTCGGTTTGCACGTTGGGCTACTCCTCCCCCGCCTCGTAGAAAACGAATCGCACGTCTTACGCTTTCCGAACAGTCCAGTCAGGCGCTGCGCGGCTCCCAGCTGAAGCGCCACACGGCGACGATGATCCCCACGACGCCCCACGCGGCCAGGATCCCCGCGGCTGTCCCGTGGTGCCATGGCGCCCGGTCGTAGAGGTAGACGCCGTTGACGAGATCCAGGAAGTACCTGAGCGGCAGCACGTCGCCGATCGCGCGCAATACCGCCGGATAACGCCCCCGCGAGCCGAACGACCCTGAAAGGAACGCCATCGGCAGCAAGACAGTGTTCAGGACCGCCGACGAGCCTTCCGCAGACCGGATCAGCGCCGCCGCCGCCAGGCCGAGTGCCGCGAACACGGCCGCGCCGAAGAGGAGGACGAGCGCGAAAGATCCGATGTGCCCGGGCAGGTGCGTTCCGTAGAGCACCCGCCCGAGCGCGAAGAGGAGCACCGCCTGCAGCGCGAAGACGAGCAGGATCGAGGTGAGCGTGGCGGCCAGGTAGGTCGGGGCCGGAAGGGGTGTTGTTCGGATCCGCTTCAAAAGCCCGCTTTCACGCCGCACGACGAGGATGACCCCAAGTCCGGCGAAAGCCGTGTTCGCGGCGCCGTACCCGAGCATCCCGGCGAGGAGGACCTCACGGGCCGGATGCCCCGAGATCGTCCCGCTGTAGACCGAGCCGAGCAGGAGGAACAGCATCGGCGGGAAGACGAAGATGAAGATGGCGGCTTCCCGGCTGCGCCAGAACTGGAGCTGCTCGGCCCGCAGCTGATGGAGGAACAGTCTCATTCGGCGGCGACCAGCTCGAGGTAGACGTCCTCGAGCGTCGGGCGTCGCACCTCGAGCCCTTCGAGCTCCTGGCCCGCAGCGAGCGCCTCAGCGGACAGCTCGTTCAGCACCCGAGTCGGTTCGGCGGTGCGCAGGACTATCTGCTCGCCGTCCTTCCAGTAGCGGATCTCGGTCTCGAGGGACGTCCCCCGCAGCTCGGCGGGTGTTCCGATCCGCACGATCAGCCCTTCCCGCAGCACGGCCACTCGGTCGCAAAGCTCCTGTGCCTCGTCGAGGTAGTGCGTCGTCAGCAGCACGGTCTTCCCGAGCGATCGGAGCGAGCGGATCATGTCCCACGCGATTCGGCGCGCGGCCGGGTCGAAGCCCGTGGTCGGCTCGTCGAGGAAGACCAGCTCGGGGTCGCCGACGAGCGCGAGCCCGAGGTCGAGCCGTCGCTTCTGGCCGCCCGAGAGCGTGCGCACGCGCGCGTCACGCTTGTCCGCGAGCCCGACGAGCGCGATCACCTCGTCGACGTCGCGGGGCCGTTCGTAGTAGCCGGCGAAGATGCGATGCGTCTCCGCGACGGTCAGGCTCGGCAGCAGCTGCGACTGCTGCAGGACGACGCCGATTCGCTCGCGGAAGCCGAGCTCGAAGCGCTGCGGGTCGAAGCCCAGGACGTCGATGGTCCCGTCGTCGCGCCGCCGGTAGCCCTCGAGGATCTCGACCGTCGTCGTCTTCCCGGCGCCGTTCGGGCCGAGCAGGCCGAAGACCTCGCCCTCGTGGATGTCGAAGCTGATCCCGCGCAGCGCCTGGAAGTCGCCGTAGGACTTGCGAAGGTCGGTGACCGAGATTGCCGCGGCGCTCACTGCGCCGGCAAGTCAATCACCGCGAGGCCGGCCGGGGGAAAGGGGCGGGACTCACCGGTCAGCGCGAGCGCGATCTCCCCGCAGTCCGGCTGGTGACCGACTGCGGCGACCGTCTCGCCACGTCCCTGGACCGCCGCGAGCAGCCCCTCGACCGTCGCGCCCGGCGCGAGCCGTTCGTCCACCTCGGAGGCGCACCCGGCCGCGCGGGCAACGGCGTCGGCGGTCTGCCGAGCGCGCAGCAGCGGGCTCGAGAGGACGAGCTCCGGTGGCAACCGTCCCGCGAGTCGTTCGCCGAGCGCGCGGGACTGCTCCTCGCCGCCGGGAGTCAGCCGACGCAGCTCATCAGGCTCCCCCGACGCGGATTCCGCATGGCGAATCAAATACAGGCGCATGTGAGGGAGGATACGGCGAGGGCTACGGCCGGATCACGTGCAGCGGCTGGACCTTCGCGGTCCGGGTCGCGTGCGGTGCGCGTCGGACAACCGACACCGCGTCTGCTTGCCGCCAGAGATCGACGATCATCCGGCGATAGGCTGGTCCCGAGCCGAGCCTCTCGAGGGTGAGCTCGATGAGCTCGCCCTCGTTCAACGGGCCGACGGATGGATCGACGACGATGTCCACTCTCGCGAGCCCGTCCTGCTCACGCTCGACGAGCTGGTAATCCGTCGGAGATCCGCCGAACTTTCGCGGGAGCAGCTCTTCCACGAGCAGCAACACGTCGGTCCCGACGAAGCCCATGCCTTCGATCGTCAGCTTCTCGTCGCCGCGGATCGTATGTAGATGCCTGCGAAAGCCGCTTTCTCCCGCGGCGCAGCCGCAGTCGCGCTCGACGGCGACGGCCGAGTCGCCGCTCTCGACGTTCAGCATCACCTTGGGGCAGATAGGCAGCAGTGTCGTCAAGACGACCTTCGCTCTCCCGTCGGCATGGCTGTTCGTGGCGCGGGAGACGAGCGCGAGCCGATCGGTCAGGACGTGCACGTCGTCGAGCTCCTGAGCGTTCGCGCAGGCGGCGCCGACCCGCCCGGTCTCGGCCATGGCGTAGTGCGGGACCGCCGTCGCGCCGGAGGCCTCAATCAGATCCGCTTTCGCTCGCGTGAGCGGCTCCCCGCCGACGCGGAGGAGCGTTCCATTCAGGTCGAGCCCGGTTTCCCTGGCCGCGATGCTCAGCCTGACCGCCGAGCTCGCGACTGTGTGAAGGTGCGCCGCCGTGCCCGCTTCGACCTTTTCTGCCAGCCACCGAGCCACGGTCTCTGCTTCGGCGAGCGGCACGTGAACCGGTGCCGGAAGCGAGCGGCCGGCGGAGCGGCTCGCGGCAACGGTCAGCCAGGTCAGCAGCGTGTCTCGCACAAGCGCGGGCGCGAGACTCAGCGGTGTCTGCGAGAACCAACGTTCCGCTGGACGGCCCACCTTGAGGCTGCGGAGGGCGTTCTGCAGCCCGGACCGGGCCGGGGGCACAGGACACCACAGGGCGCATGGACGCTCCCACAGCGCAAACGAATCCATGAACAACACCTGGTACGCGCATTCGTGAAGGAGGTGCTCAAAGTCGACCATCACGCGCCGCGGGGCGCCGCGCGACCCGCTGCTCTCGCCTGAGTAGCCCGCTTGCAGGAGGGGATTGTCGAAGTCCTCGTGGTGCGTGTGCAGCTCGAGGCTCCCGCGTCGAATCGGCTCGAGCCCCTTGAACTCGCCGACGGTCAGATATACGCCGGCGTCGTAGAGCTCGCCGAGCGCACCCTCCGCCCCTTCGGCGGCCACGAGCGAAGCTGCGTCGCCCTGCTCGATCCCGGCCTGGTGCATAAGTGCTGCGTACGGGCTCGCTGGGCGGCCGAACACGCACGTGTCGAGGAATTGCAGCAGGTTTGCCTCCCGCGCCTCCAGGCCGGCTCGGAGCATGCGTCGGGAACCTTCTGCCGAGATAGGCCGGCGGAGAAATCCGCGGAGCCCGCGCAAGTACGCGGCGAGGCGCGCCAAGTCAGAGGTCACGCGGTGCCCCCGCGGCCGGAAGGATCGAGCACGAGCGAATGCGGAGCCCGACGGTCGAACCGACGGCGAAAGCCTCGTGTGGCGGCGAACGAACCCGGATTCGCAGCTTCCCGACGCGAACGACGTGATCGACAGCGTCGCCGGCGTAGGCAGCGGCCTCGACCGGGCCCGACCCAGCCGTTTGCCCCGCCGGCCTCGCCGAGCGCCACCTGCTCGGGGCGTGCCACGACCACGACGGCCTGTCCCGGGGTCGCCGCTTGGCCCGACGGTACATCCAGCTCTCCGGCCGCGGTCCGCACGCGGCCCGCCGACACGACCACGCCGTCGATCAGGTTTGCGGCGCCGAGGAACTCGGCGACAAAGCGAGACGCGGGCCGGTCGTAGAGCGTCCGCGGCTCTCCGAGCTGCTCGATTCGCCCGTCGTTCATGATCGCGAGCCTGTTCGCAAGGCCGAGGGCCTCGGTCTGGTCGTGCGTGACGTACACACAGGTCGTCCCCAGGTCGCTCTGAAGGCGCAGCAGCTCGAACCTGAGCTCGTCGCGCAGACGGGTGTCGAGGCTCGCAAGGGGCTCGTCCAGGAGGAGCAACGGCGGCTCGTTGGCCAGCGCCCGAGCGATCGCCAGGCGCTGTTGCTGCCCGCCGGAGAGGTCGGTCGCGGGCCGGTGGGCGAGCGGCGCGAGCTGCACGGATTCGAGCACCTGCTCGACTCGGACGCGGATCTGCGACGCCGATGGACGACGGCGGCGTGGGAGAACGCGAAGCGGAAACGCAGCGGTGTCGAACACCGTCATGTGTGGCCAGATCCCGTGCGACTGCGAGACGACTCCGAGCCCACGCTCGTGCGGCGGAACGTCGATTCCCGTCGACCGTGACGTGAACGTCCGTCCGGCGACGACTATATCCCCCGAATTGGGCCGCTCGAGCCCGGCGATGCAGCGCAACAGGGTGGTCTTGCCGCACCCAGAGGGCCCAAGCAGCGCGAACAGCTCGCCCTTCGCAACGTCGAAGGTCACGTCGTCGACGGCGCGGACGAGTACCCCACGGTTGTCGAACGCCTTGCGCAGGCCGTTAACCGCGAGCAAGGCGCCTCATGAGCGTCGACCGGCGCGAAAGCGAATACGCGGCTCCGGCGAGCGTGCACAGCGCCGCCACCATCACGACGCCGAGCGCCGCGAGCTCGGTCAACCGCCCGTCCTCGTAGAGCTCCCAGATCCGGACCGAGAGCACTTCGTTCCCCGGCGAGTAGAGCAGGATCGCGCTCGACAGCTCGCGGGCCGAGACGACGAGGACGTAGAGCCAGGCCGCTGCGAGGCTCGGCAGAATGAGGGGAACGAGAATGCGCCGGAACGCTTGGAGCCGGCTCGCGCCGCTCGACCTGGCGGCCTCTTCCAGGTCGTCGCCGATCTGGGTGAGCGCGGCAGTGGCGTAGCGCATGCCGTAGGGGAGGTACCGCGTCACGTAGGCGATCAGGAGCACCCAGAGCGTGCCGTACACGGGCAACGGCGAGCGCACGTAGACGACGAGCAGCGAGAGACCGAGGACGATGCCGGGAAGCGCGAGCGGAAGGAAGGCGGTCGCATCGAGCAGTGTGCGGCCCGGAATTCGCGTACGGACGACCACCCACCCGATGACGACCGCGGTGATCACGACGACCGTGGCCGCGCCCGCCCCCACGAGCAGTGTGTTCCAGACGGTGCGGAGGGTGGCCGGCTCGTCGAGCACCGAGCCGTAGTTCGAGAGCGTCAGCCGCCTGAGGTCGTCTGCAGAAGCCGCTCCGTAGAAACGCTGGAGCGAGATCCAGCCCAGGGCGAGGACGGGAAGGGCGGCGGCGACGGACACATAGATCGCGGCGGCCAGGCCGGCGGGACGCCGCCAACGCCCCAGCTCGACGCGCGTTCCGCGGAAGCCCCGTCCGCTCACTGTCTGGAACCGTCTCAGGCCTCGCGTCGCGCGCACGAGCACTGCGAGCCCGATCACGCAGGGCACGAGCAGCGTCACCGAGTAGGCGGCCGCCTGCCCGACGTCGGCCGGAAAGATGCTCATCGCGCGCCAGACGCGCGACGTGAAGACCCAGATGCCGGCCGGAATGCCTACGAGCGCGGGCACCTCGAATGACTCGATCGTCCTGACCAGGGTGACGACCGCCGCCCCGATCAGGGCAGGACGAACGAGCGGCAAGGTCACGCGCAGCGCGACCGCTCTCGGGCGCGCGCCGCTGAGTGTCGCCGCCTCCTCGAGCGCCGGGTCGACCGACGTGAAGGCGGCGGCCATGAGCAGGAAGACGAGCGGGGCCAGGTGGAACCCCTCCGCGAGCACCATGCCCGGGCCGCTGTACACGTTCAGGCCGACGCCGGGGATCGCGTTCAGGAGACCGGCTCGAGGGCTCGCAAGGAAGATCCACGCGACCGTGTAGAGGACGCCCGGTATGACGAGCGGGGCGACTGAGCCCAGGAAGAGGAGACGGCGACCGGGCACGTCGGTTCGCACAACGAGATACGCCGTCAACGTTCCTGCGACGACTGCGACGGCGGATGACCCGAGCGCGAACCACAGGCTGTTGAACGCGAGCGTGCCGATGCCGACCGTCGAGTACGCAGATCGGTAGTGGTCGAGCGTGAACGCCCCGTTCTCGCTGAGGCTGCGCCAGACCAGATACGCGGTCGGCACGAGCGCGAGGGCGGCGACAACCGCCGCCACGGTGCCGACGAGCACGAGCTCGCCGGGAGCCGTTCGCCTCGGCGCGCCCGCGAAAGGCCCGCGGCGTACGCTCGGCGACAGATCGGTCATAGGCAGATAATCGCCAATATGGCTCGCCTCCATGCGATCCGCCCCACCCTCAGGCGGGTCGTCCTCCTCGGCTGCGCATCCCTGCTTGCCGTAGCGGCGGCCGGCTGCGGCAACGCCGGCTCGAAGACCTCGACCGGTAAGCGCGGTTCGGCCGTGAGCGGCTTCGAGCGCACTTTCGCTCAGACGAGACCCCTGACGGGCGCAGTCAGGCTTCGCAAGCTGAAGGCGCTCGCGGCGAAGGAGGGAAAGCTCACGCTCTACTCTTCGCTCAACGGCGAGCTGCTCGACAAGCTCACCGGCGCCTTCTCGGACAAGTACGGCGTGGACGTATCGGTCTACCGTGCTTCCGACGAAGATCTAGCGCGGCGCTTGCTCGAGGAGTCGCATGCGGGCTTCCACGGCGCGGACGTCGTGGAGACGAACGGTCCTGCGATGTTCGCTTTGAACGACGCTCACGTGCTCGTCCCCTTCGGCCCCGCCGCTGCTTCGGCGCTCGTCGCCGGTGCCAAGTATCCCGGCTGGACCACCGATCGCTTCAACACGATGCTCGTCGCCTGGAACACGAAGCGTGTTTCTCCGGGCGAACGCCCAACCCGCTGGGAAGACCTCGCCAACCCTCGCTGGAAGGGCAGGATCGCGCTCGAGCCAGGGGATTTCGATTGGTACAAGTCGCTCCGCGACTACTGGCTGTCCACCGGAAAGACGCCGGCTCAGGCGGACAGGCTGTTCGCGGCGATCGGTCGTAACGGCGTCGTCTTCAAGGGACATACGCTGATCGTCCAGCTACTCGGTGCCGGCGAGTTCGACCTGGCGGCTTCCGCTTTCAGGCATCTCGTGCGGAACTCGGAAGCGGCGGGCGCGCCGGTCGCGTGGTCGCCTCCCGTGGAGCCCGTCTTTTCGCGCCCGGCGGGTGTCGCTCTCGTGCGCGGTTCCGAGCATCCGGCGGCCGCGATGGTCTTCGCGGAATGGTTGCTCTCCGACGGCCAGGAGCTCTACGGCGGCCTCGACCTCGAGCCGGCGCGTGCCGATCTGGCGCGCAAGCTGCCAGGGCGGAGGATCGTCGTCGACCTCCGGAGTCTGAGCGCAACCCAGCAGCGGTGGAGCGACATGTACGACCGCGTCGTCGCGCGCGCGGGCGGGGTCGGAAAGTAGGCGTGGCCACCTTCCGCTACGCCGTCGCGGACGTTTTCACCAACCGGCCCCTCAGCGGCAATCAGGTCGCGGTCTTCACCGATGCTCGCGAGGTTCCCGAGAACTCGCTTCAGGCGATCGCGCGGGAGATGAACTACTCGGAGAGCGTGTTCGTCTATCCGCCCGAAGCCGGAGGCCACGTCCGGATTCGGATCTTCACTCCGACGCTCGAGCTCCCCTTTGCCGGCCATCCCATCCTCGGCACCTCCTTCGTGCTCGGCGGCCCGCTGCAGCTCGGCGTGATCGTGATCGAGACGCCGGCCGGGCTTGTACCGGTGGAGTTGGAGCGGGAGGGAGCGAGGATCGTTTTCGGACGAATGACGCAGCCGATCCCGACGTGGCGGCCGTTCGAGCGCGAGGGCGACCTGCTGCGTGCGCTCGGCGTCGAGCGCTCGGAGCTCCCGGTGGAGGTCTACGACCTCGGGCCCACGCACGTCTACGTTGTGCTCGGCTCGCGGGAGGAGGTGGCTGCGCTCGACCCCGACCTGCCCGCGCTCGCAGAGCTAGAGGTGGGGGCCAACTGCGTGGCCGGCTCCGGCGCGCGGTGGAAGACGCGCATGTTCGCGCCGTTCCACGGCGTCGCCGAGGATCCCGCCACCGGCTCGGCTGCAGGCCCGCTCGCCGTGCATCTCGCGCGCCACGGCCGCATCGCGTTCGGCGACGAGATCGAGATCGAGCAGGGCGCCGAGATCCAGCGGCCGTCGAAGCTGTTCGCCAGGGCCGACGGTTCCGCGGAGAAGATCGAGCACGTCGAGGTCGGCGGCTCGGCGGTGCTGGTCGCGCGCGGCGACCTGCAGATCTAGCCCCGCAGTTCGACCGCGAGAATCTCGGGCAGCTCGAGCGTCAGTGCGCGCCAGAAGCGGCCGCCGTCCCGTGAGAGGAAGAGGCGGTTGCGGGCCGCGAAGAGAACGACGTCCGGATCGTCCTCGTCGATCGCCACAGCGACTCCGCGGGGGAGTCCGCCTCCCCGCTCGCGCCAGGTGCGACCCGCGTCGTGGGACACGGCGAGCGGAGGGCGGCGATCGACGATCGCGACGACGGTCGAGCCCACGGCGGCCACGGCAACGATCAGGGGAAGCGAGAGCTTCGGCGTCTCCGGGCGCTCGAGCCGTTCGTCCGCTGTGAAGTCGAGCAGCTCTTCCTCGTCGAGATCGACCTCGAAAACGCCGTCGGCGGTCTCGACCGCTGCTTTCACCGTGCCCGCCTGCCGAGCAACTCGCCGACCAGGGCAGTCGCGCGGCGCGCGGAGGCGAGCGGCGACTGGCCGCCCGCCCGCCCGGCCAGGTAGGCCGCTGCGAACGCATCCCCGGCGCCGGTCGGGTCGACCCGGTCTTTCGCGGCTCGCGCGGCCACCTGCTCCAGTCGCCCCCCTGCCAGGACGAGCGAACCGCGCGAGCCGAGCGTGACGACGACCTCGGGCACGCCGAGGCTCGCGAGCGAGGCCTCGTCCACGTCGCCGACGAGCACCCGCGCCTCCTCCTCGGCCAGCTTCAGGATCGAGACGGATCTGAGCAGGTCGGGGTCGAACTCGGCGTCGAGCTGCAGCGGGCCGACCTCCGGGCGTCGCACGAGCCCCTGCCCGTCGAACGAGACCCGGCGACCGCGGGCAAGCTCGGCCAGCGTGTCGGCGGGAAAATCCGAGCGGAGGAGCGGCGCGGCGTGAACCCAGTCGCTGCGGCCGACCGCATCCCGGACCCAGCCACGAACATCGTCGGGCGTCCACGGATCGCCGACGGCCTCGACGCGCATCAGGCGCTGCTCGCCCTCGTAGTGGAAAGAAAATGTCGTCGTCACGGCGCAGGCGCGCCACGTCACGGGGATCCCGAGCGCGGAAAGCTTCGGCAGGAACGCCGCGCGGTCGTCGCGCGAGCAGCGCACGGCAAGCGCCGCGCGCCGCCCGAGCAGACGCAGAGCGCCGGCCGCGTAGTACGGCCCCCCACCGACGCGCGGCGGAGCGCGCCCGACGACGTCGCGCGAGAGATTCCCGATCACGCCGAGCGGCCGCACAGCCGTAGTTTCGGCTACGCGAGCGCGACGCGGCGGCGTGTGACGGAGCCCACGGCAAGTGCGAGCACGAAGGCGGTGCCGAAGCTCGGCAGCGACGCGCCGCCGAAGGGCAGGGCGCTCGGGTGGAAGTGCTCCACGATGCTGGTCCACCACGACGGGCCGACCGGCGCGAGCCACTGGTAGAGCGCGAAGCCGGCGAGCCACGACGCGATCAGCTCGGGCCGCACTGCCGGCCCGTCGAAGAGCACGTCCACGTCGTAGTGCCGGCCGGCGAGCAGCCAGTCCGCGAGCAGGACGCCGAAGAGCGGGACGAAGAATGAGCCGAGCAGGAACAGGAAGTCCTGGTAGTTCCGCAGGTCGATCACGAGCGCCCCGGCCGTCGCGACCGCGGCCACGCCCGCGATGAGCAGCCGCTGGGGGGCGCGCGGGAACGCGTTCTGCAAGGACACGGCTCCCGAGTAGACGTTCGCGAACGCCTCGTCGCTCTCGTCCACGGTCAGGGCGAGCAGGGCCAGGATCGACGCCAGGCCGCCGGCCGCGACCACTGCGGGAATCGCGGCCGCGTCGCCGAGGTCGCGTGTCAGCAGGAGGATCGCGCCGAGCAAGAACAGGCCCACGGTCGGCAGGAGGTATCCGATCGCGACGCCCCAGAAGGCGCTGCGCCGGTCGCGTGCGAAACGGGTGTAGTCCGCTGCGAGCGGCGTCCACGAGACGATGCTCGCGAGCACGAGGTCGACGCCCGGCCAGAACGCATCATGCCCGGTCCCCGGCTTCGACCAAACCGCGCCGACGTGCTGCCCGTGAACGGCCCACCACGCCAGGTACGCGAGCGAGGCGACGACGACGTAGACGGCGAACTTGCGGACGTAGCGGCGCACGAACCCGACCGGGCCGACGAAGGCGAGGGCCGTCGCGATCGCGCCCATCGCGACCGTCCAGAGCGGCTTGCCGCCGAAGCCGAAGACCTCTTGCGAGAGCGCGCTCGCCGCGGTGGCGATGATGATCAACTCGAAGACCGACCAGCCGAGGCATTGCAGGACGTTGAGCGCAGTGGGGACGAGCGACCCGCGTCGTCCGAGCGGCGCGCGCAACACGACCATCGCCGGCACGCGCGCGTCGGCGCCGATCATCCCTGCGACGCCGAGCATCGCGTTGCCGACGATGCCCGCGACGAGGATCGCAGCGAACGCCCCGCCGAGCGAGAGCGCCGGGACGAGGAACGCGCCGGCGACGATCACGAGCAGCGAGACGGACAGGTTGCCCCAGAGCAGGAACGTGTCCAGGAACCCGAGCACGCGCAAGCGCTCCGGAACGGGCTCGATTCCCCAGTTAGGCGTCGCCATTCGCGCTCCCTTCGCCGGTACGAACCGGATCAGGTTCTACGGGTGTGATCTCAGCCCCGAGCGGGGCACCCCGGTCACCGGAACTCTAGCGATAGTGATGCACAGGTAATGCCTATGCATTACTCTCACGGAGATGGCGAAAGCTGTGTACACGGCCGGCGAGGCAGCCCGGGCTCTCGGCGTCAGTCTCGACACCCTGCGGCGCTGGGACCGGCAGGGACGCATCCGCGTCACGCGTGACACCGCGAACCGGCGCGTCGTCTCGGCCAGGGAAATCGAACGGCTGCGCGGCTCCGAGAGCCACGGGTTGAGCGCTCGCAACCGGCTGTCCGGAGTGGTCGAGTCTGTGCGCGTCGACGGCCTGCTCGCCGAGGTGAAGATCGCGGTCACCGAGCCGGCGTCGATCACGGCGATCGTCACTGCAGACGCCGTCGCCGACCTCGGGCTCGAACCCGGGATGCCGGCTTCCGCAGTCGTGAAGTCGACGTCGATCATGGTCGAGCGATGAGGCTCGTACTCGTCGCGGCGCTAGCGACTGGGCTCGCGCTCCCGAGTGCCACGACGGCCGCATCCCCGATCACCGTCTTTGCGGCGGCCTCGCTGACCGCCGTGTTCCCGCGAATCGCGCCCGCGGCCCGGTACAGCTTCGCCGGCTCCGACCAGCTCGCGCTCCAGCTCCAGCAGGGTGCGCCCGCAGACGTCTACGCCGCCGCGAGCCCGAAGTATCCCGAGCTGCTGTACCACCAGGGCCTCGTGCGGAAGCCCGTCGTATTCGCGACGAACCGGCTCGTCCTGATCGTCCCGCGCAACAATCCGGCCCGGATCGGCTCGGTCTACGACCTGCGGCGCAGCGGAATCAAGCTCGTGATCGGCGACAAGGGCGTTCCGATCGGAGCGTATACGCGGCAGATTCTCGACACGATCGGGATCTCGGCCGACGTGCTGAAGAACGTCGTGAGCGAGGAGACCGACGTGAAGGGGATCGTCGGGAAGGTCGCGCTCGGGGAGGCGGACGTCGGGTTCGTCTATGCGACCGACGCGCGACCGGTTGCGAGTCGCGTCAAGGTCGTCCCGCTGCCCGCGTGGGCACAGCCGCCGATTCGCTACGAGATCGCGGTTGTGAAGGGCGGCCGCGAGCCGGCGGCGCGCGGCTTCGTTGCGCGGGTCACTGGGAAGGCCGGCCGTGCGGTCATGAGCAAGGCCGGTTTCGGGCTGCCGAAGGGATGAGGGCGCTCGCAGGCTTGGCGCTTGCGGTCGCGCTGGCGTTTCTGATCGTCCCCGTCGCCGCGCTCTTCCTGCGCGTCCCGCCGGGCGACCTGATCGCTGCCCTCGGGAGCGGCGTCTTCCGCGACGCGCTGGTCGTGAGCCTGAAGACGAGCGCGATCGCGCATCTCGCGGTGTTGGTCGTGGGCACGCCGGCGGCGTACGTCCTGGCGCGACGGCGCTTCCTCGGGCGCGGGCTCGTCCTCACGGTAATCGAGCTTCCGCTCGTGCTCCCGCCCGCGGTCGCGGGGATCGCACTGCTTGCCGCGTTCGGCCGCTACCAGCTGCTCGGCGGGACACTGAGCGCGCTCGGGATCTCCGTCGGGTTCACGCAGCTCGCCGTGATCCTCGCGGTCGCGTTCGTCGAGAGCCCGTTCTATCTTCGGGGAGCTGTCGCCGCGTTCGAAGCGGTGGACGGCACGCTGGTCGATGCGGCCCGGACGCTCGGCGCCCCGCCGGCGCGCGTGTTCTTCCGTGTCGCGCTCCCGCTGGCTGCCGGTGGGCTCGGCGCAGCGTCGGCCCTCGCTTTGGCCCGGGGCCTCGGCGAGTTCGGCGCCACGATCATCTTCGCGGGGAGCCTGCAGGGCGTCACTCAGACCCTCCCGCTTGCGATCTACGCGCAGTTCGAGCAGGACTTTGACCTTGCCCTCGCGATCGGCGCTTTGTTTGTCCTGCTGGGTGCCGTTCTGCTCCTCTTCCTCAAGTTGGTGCCCGGATGGACGCGCTCGAGCTCGAGCTCACCGTTCCGCTTCGCTCCTTCGCGCTCGAGCTAGCGCTCGCGGCGGGCGCGGAGACTGTCGCGCTCGTCGGGCCGTCGGGTGCTGGGAAGACGACGCTGCTGCGTGCGGTTGCGGGGCTCGTGCGGCCCGCGCGTGGCCGTATCGCCTGCGGCGGCCGGGTCTGGTTCGACGGTGCCGGCGGTGTCGATCTCAGAGTGGAGGAACGCTCCGTCGGCTTCGTTTTTCAGGAATACGCGCTCTTCCCGCATCTCAACGTCGAGCGGAACGTCGCCTTCGGCGGCGCGCGCGACGGCATCCTCGCGCGGCTAGGGATTGCGCACCTGGCCAAGGCGCGGCCCGCGGACCTCTCTGGCGGCGAGCGCCAACGGGTTGCGCTTGCGCGCGCGCTCGCGCGAGGGCCGGAGGTGCTGCTGCTCGACGAGCCGATGGCCGCGCTCGACCCGCATACGCGCGGATCGGTGCGTGCCGAGCTGCACCAGCTCCTGCGCGAGCTCGAGCTGCCGGTGCTCCTCGTCACGCACGACTTCGAGGACGCCTGCTCGCTCGCCGAACGCGTCGGCGTGCTGGTCGACGGCCGGCTCCTCCAGCTCGCCACGCCCGACGAGCTGCTGGCCGCTCCGGCCGACGCCTTCGTGGCGAGCTTCGCGGGCGGGAACGTCCTGCGCGGACACGTCAGGGGTCTGACCCCGGATGGCGCCCTGACGGAGGTGACGCTCGCGGATGGGACGCTCGTGTACTCGACGGACCGGAGGGCGGCCGGCGAGGTCGCTCTGGTCGTGTATCCCTGGGCGGTCTCGGTCGCGCGCGAGGCCCCGGCCGACTCGGCGTTGAACCATGTCCGCGGCGAGATCGGGTCGCTCGTCACCATTGGCAATCGGGTGCGGGCTCGCGTCGGTCCGCTCACCGCCGAGGTCACGGTGGCATCCGTCGAGCGCCTCGGGCTCCGCGCCGGCGATCGCGTAGTCGCGAGCTTCAAGGCGACCGCAACCAGGCTCCTGTAGCCCGCCGAATAGGATCGCGGCAGATGAGACGGCTCTCGTTCCTCGTGCTAGTCGCTGCGGCCTGCACTGCGTGCGGCAGCGGATCGGAGCCGCGGACGGTCACCATCACGACGACCGAGGCAGTCGCCCCGCCCACTACGACGGCTCAGGCTCCGACCGGCTCCACGGTCGTCCCCTACTTCGTCGAGGGCGACCAGGTGGCCGCGGGCGAGCCGGTGCAGACGCCCGAGCGAGGAGTTGCCGCCGCTGCACTGCGCGCGCTGCTCGACGGGCCGAACGGACGCGAGTTGGCGGCCGGGCTGACAACCGCGGTCCCGCGCAACACGCAACTCCTCGACCTCACGGTCACAGGCGGCCTCGCCCGCGTCGACCTTTCGGGACTGTTTCGCGAAGGTGAGGGCGTGCCGGCGACCCGCGAACGGCTCGCACAGGTCGTGTACACGCTCACCCAGTTCCCGACGGTGAAGAGCGTGCGGGTGCGGATCGACGGCCACACCGTGACCGCGCTCGGCGACGTCAAACTCGACCGCGCGCTGACCCGCGCCGACTTCGAGGATCAGACGCCGGCCATCCTCGTCGAGTCGCCGGGCCTCGGGACGGCGGTGAGCAGCCTGTTCACGGCGCGCGGCACGGCGAACACGTTCGAGGCGACGTTCGAGTACGAGCTGCGTGACGCTGCCGGCAAGGTGCTCGCCCAGCACTTCGAGACGGCAACGTCGGGAACCGGGACGCGCGGAACCTTCTCCTTCCGGGTTTCGTTCACGGTCACGCAGCCGACCGCGGGATCGCTCGTCGTGTTCGAACGCTCGGCCGCGGACGGCTCGCGCATCCATGTCCGCACCATCCCGCTCACGCTCCAGCCGTGACCGATCCCGACGAGAAGCTCAGGCGGATCCGGGCAACCGAGCGGTTCAAGGTCTACTGCGTGTGCGTGGACGAGGACTGCGAGGCCGAGGTCGAGCTGACACTGGATGAATGGGATGCGATTCGGGGACGTCCCGGCGCGTACCAGATCGCGCCAGGCCATCCGGTTGCCGAGGGCGAGCAGATCCTGGAGCGCAACGATCGCTTCGAGGTCGCCGGGCCTGCCGAGCCTAAGTAACAGACTGTTACTTAGTCCGCGAGGAGTCGGCGCAGGACGTAAAGCAGGATGCCGCCGTGGCGGAAGTAGTCGCGCTCGCGGGGCGTGTCGAGCCGGACCCGGGCGCGGAACTCCTTGTCGTCGGCGCGCACCGTGACCTCGTCGGCCTCGCCGTTCTCGACCCCTTCGACCGAGAACTCCTCGCGTCCGGTGAGGCCCAGCGTGTCGGGCGTCTCGCCGTCCAGGAACTGCAGCGGCAGGATGCCCATCATGAGCAGGTTCGAGCGGTGGATCCGCTCGTAGCTCTCGGCGATCACCGCGCGTACGCCGAGCAGGTTCGGGCCTTTTGCCGCCCAGTCGCGCGACGAGCCGGAGCCGTACTCCTTGCCCGCGAGGAGGACGAGCGGCGTGCCCTCCGCCAGGTACCGCACCGCCGCGTCGTAGATCGTCAGCTCCTCGCCGCTCGGGACGTGCACGGTCCATGTGCCCTCGCTCCCCGGGACAAGCAGGTTCTTGAGGCGCACGTTGGCGAACGTCCCGCGGACCATCACCTCGTGATTCCCGCGCCTGGAGCCGTACGAGTTGAAGTCCTTGCGCTCCACGCCGTGCTCGGTCAGGTACTTGCCTGCGGGTGAGTCGGGCTGGATTGCGCCCGCCGGCGAGATGTGGTCGGTCGTCACCGAGTCACCGAGCCGCACGAGAACGCGCGCGCCGTGGATGTCCTCGACCGCGCCCGGCTCGCGTGACATCCCGTCGAAGTACGGGGGCTGGCGCACGTACGTCGAGGTGTCCTCCCACGCGAACAGGTCGCCCTCGGGGACGGGCAGGTTGCGCCACGTCTCGTCGCCGCTGAACACGTCCGCGTAGGTGCGGCTGAACATCGACCCGTCGATCGAGCGCGCGATCGTCTCCTGAATCTCGTCCCCGCTCGGCCAGAGGTCGCGGAGGAAGACGTCGTTGCCGTCGGCGTCCGTCCCGAGCGGCTCCTCGTTCAGGTCGAGGTCCATGCGCCCGGCGAGCGAGTACGCAACCACGAGCGGCGGCGACGCGAGGTAGTTCGCCTTCACCTCAGGATGGATTCGCGCTTCGAAGTTGCGGTTTCCCGACAGGACGGAGCAGACCACGAGCTCGCCTTCCTCGATCGCCGCGGAGATCGCTTCCGGCAGCGGCCCGGAGTTGCCGATGCAGGTCGTGCAGCCGTAGCCGACCGTGTGGAAGCCGAGCTCCTCGAGGAACGGCGTCAGGCCGGCTTTCTCGTAATACTCGGTCACGACGCGCGAGCCCGGGGCGAGGCTCGACTTGACCCACGGCTTGCGCTGGAGCCCTCGCTCCACAGCTTTTTTTGCCAGCAGGCCCGCGGCGATCATCACCTGCGGGTTCGACGTGTTCGTACAGCTCGTGATCGCGGCGATCACGACGGAGCCGTGCTCGAGCTCGTAGTCCTGACCTTCGACGGGGACCGACCGGCGCCGGGGATCCAGTGTCGCCACCGGAACCACCGGATCCTCGTCGGGAAGCGCTTTCGCGCCAGGCTGGCTCTCGCCCGGTGGATCGCTGGCCGGGAACGTGTCCGCGACGTCCTTGTCCTGCGAACCATTCGTGTAGTCGACGCCGAACGTGTTCAGCGCGTCGAGGAACGACTCCTTCGCGCGCGCGAGCGGGACGCGGTCCTGCGGGCGCCGCGGGCCCGCGAGGCTGGGCTCGACCGTGGAGAGATCGAGCTCGACCACCTGTGAGTACGTGGGCTCGTCGCTCGGGTCGTGCCAGAGCATGTTCTCCTTGCAATAGGCCTCGACGAGCGCGATCCGCTCGGCCGGCCGGCCGGTCAGCCGCAGGTAGGTCAGCGTCAGGTCGTCGACCGGGAAGAAGCCGCATGTCGCGCCGTACTCGGGGGACATGTTCCCGAGCGTCGCGCGGTCGGCGAGCGGCAGGGAGTCGAGCCCGTGGCCGAAGTACTCGACGAACTTCCCGACCACGCCGGTCTTCCGCAGGATCTGGGTGACGGTGAGGACGAGGTCGGTTGCCGTCGCGCCTTCCGGCATCGCGCCGGTGAGGCGGAAGCCGACGACCTGCGGCACGAGCATCGACAGCGCCTCCCCGAGCATGGCCGCCTCGGCCTCGATCCCTCCGACCCCCCAGCCCAGCACGCCGAGCCCGTTCACCATCGTCGTGTGCGAATCGGTGCCGACGAGCGTGTCGGGAAACGCCATGCCGTCGCGCGACTCGACCACCCGGGCCAGGTACTCCAGGTTGACTTGATGGACGATCCCGGTGCCGGGGGGCACGACCTTGAAGTCGTCGAAGGCGGACTGTCCCCAGCGCAGGAAGGCATAGCGCTCGCGATTCCGCTCGAACTCGCGCTCGACGTTGTGCTGGAACGCGAAGCGCGTGCCGAACTCGTCGACCTGCACCGAATGGTCGATCACGAGCTCGGACGGAACGAGCGGATTGATCTTTTGGGCATCGCCGCCGAGGTCGGCCATGGCGTTTCGCATCGCCGCGAGGTCGACGACCGCCGGGACGCCGGTGAAGTCCTGGAGCAGCGAGCGCGCAGGCATGAACGAGATCTCGCGGGAGGGCTCCTCGGTCGCCACCCAGGTCGCGATCGCCTCGACATCCTGCTCGTCGCCGGTGCGGAGCGCGTTCTCTAGGAGGATGCGAAGCGTGTACGGGAGCCGCGCAACGTCGTAGCTCGATTGCAGCGAGTCGAGCCGGAAGATCGCGTAGCTCGTGTCGCCGACCGTCAGCTGCGAGCGCGCTTCCACGACCTCGATTCTATGGCTAAGCGTCGCTCAGCCCGAGACGGCTACGTAGAACGCGTGATCCTCGCGCAGAGGGCGTCGCCGAGCTCGGTCGTGGGCGGGGGTGCCTCGGCCGCTAGGCCGGAGAGGACTGGTGGCGCCGCGCGCCGATCTCGACAAGCGTCGGCACGAGCGTCTCCTGCATCTGCTCTTTCGGGATGTACCCCACGGCCCCGAGCTCGAAGGCTCGATCGGCGTCGGCGGGATCGTCTGACACCGTCAGCACGAGCACGGCCGCGGACGAGCCGAGCTCGCGCAGCCGGCGCATCGTCGCGAAGCCGTCGAGCACCGGCATGCGGATGTCGAGGACGATCACGTCCGGCTCGAGCGACAGAGCGAGCGCGATCGCCTCGCGGCCGTTCTCGGCGCGACCCACGACGTCGATCGAGCACTCCGTCGCGAGCACGGCCTCCAGCGCCTTCAGGTACGTCGCGTGGTCGTCGACGACCAGCACTCGAACCCGTAGCGGCGCCGCAGCCTCCACGTTTTGTCAACGCGGGAAGGCCCGTTTTAGGTGCGACGCAACCTGCGCTTAACAAAGGCGCAACCGGAGTTCAACATGCGGCGAGATACAACGAGATGCGATGCATGGGCAAAACCTCGGATGGCGCACCGGTCCTAGCGTCGACCGAAAGGACGGGCCCCGAACCCCTGGGGGCCTGCTTCCGCTCCGCCGCCTGCCAGCGCGGCAACCGGAAGCACGTTAGAGCCGGAAGCCCCCGCTTGCCTGCCACGGGGCTTCCGGCTCTAGCTCTTCTCCGGCACTAGCCGACCGCGACGCGTCTGAGCGCGTCCACGACGACCTTGAGGCGCTCGCCTTCGGCCGTGAGGCGGTACTCGACGCTCGGCGGGCGCGTGTCGTGGACGATCCGCTCGAGGACGCCGGCCTCCTCGAGCTCGCCCAGGCGCTGCGCGAGCGTGCGGGGCGGGATCGGGCCGACGACCTGGCGGAACTCGTTGAAGCGCACCGCACCGGTGTGCGAGGCATAAAGGATCGCGAGGAGCCAGCGCCGCCCGAGAAGCTCCGCTGTTACGCGGACCTCCTCGGGAACCGGGATGCAGCGCCGGCAGCGCATTACGCAGCCAGGTGCGCGTCGGTAACGGGCCGGGGCTCGAGGGCGACTGCGAGCACCTCGCCGAGGCTCATCACCGGGTGGAACGTCATCGCGTCGCGGACGTCCGCGGGCACGTCGTCCAGGTCGGCCCGGTTTCGTTCCGGCAGGATCACGTCGGTCAGGCCGGCCGCGTGGGCGGCGAGCACCTTCTGCTTCAGCCCGCCGATCGGCAGGACGCGGCCCTGCAGCGTGACCTCGCCGGTCATGCCGACGGTGTGCCGCACGGGGCGTCCGGTCAGGAGCGACGCCAGCGCGGTCGTCATGGTGATGCCCGCGCTCGGCCCGTCCTTCGGGATCGCGCCCGCGGGCACGTGCACGTGGAACGAGGTCTCGTCGAACTGCGACTCGTCGAGGTCGAGCTCATCGGCGTGCGCTCGCACATATGAGAGCGCGATGCGCGCCGACTCCTTCATCACGTCGCCGAGCTGTCCGGTGAGGACGAGCGGGTCGGTGCCCTTCATGCTCGTGGCCTCGACGAACAGGACGTCGCCGCCCGTGCCCGTCACGGCCAGGCCGGTGGCGACACCGGGAACCGCAGTCCGCTCCGCCGCCTCCTGGAAGAACTTCTGCCTTCCGAGCGCATCGCGAACGACGTCCGCGCCGACCGTGACGGGTGCCTCGCTCTTGGCGGAGGCGATGCTCGTCGCGGTCTTGCGCAGGATCGTTCCGAGCTCACGCTCGAGCTGACGGACTCCCGCCTCGCGCGTGTACTCGACGATCACCGTGTGGAGGGTCGCGTCGTCGATCGCCACCTCGTCTTCGAGCAGGCCGTTGCGCTCGCGCTGCCGCGGCCAGAGGTAACCGCGAGCGATCGCGATCTTCTCGTCGACCGTGTAGCCGTCGAAGCGGATGACCTCCATCCGGTCGAGCAACGGGCCGGGGATCGTGTCGGCGACGTTCGCGGTCGCGATGAACACGACCTGCGAGAGGTCGAGCTCGACGTCGAGGTAGTGGTCGCGGAACGAGTGGTTCTGCGCCGGGTCGAGCACCTCGAGCAGCGCCGCGGAGGGGTCGCCCCGCCAGTCGGCGCCGACCTTGTCGACCTCGTCCAGCAGGATGACCGGGTTCATCGTTCCGGCGTCGCGCAGGGCGCGGACGAGCCTGCCCGGCAGCGCGCCGATGTACGTACGCCGGTGCCCGCGGATCTCGGCCTCGTCGCGCACGCCGCCGAGCGACATGCGCACGAACTCGCGGTTGAGCGCGCGGGCGATCGACTCGCCGATCGAGGTCTTGCCGGTGCCCGGAGGCCCAATCAGGGTCAGGATGGCGCCGGAGCGCTTGTCCTCCTCGATCCCGCGATCCTGGCGCAGCTTGCGCACAGCCAGGTACTCGACGATGCGGTCCTTGACATCCTCGAGCCCTTCGTGGTCTGAGTCGAGGACCTCGCGCGCCTGGATCGGCTCGAGCGTCTCCTCGGAGCGCTTGCCCCACGGGACGGAGAGGAGCCAGTCGAGATAGGTGCGGATCATCGAGGACTCGCCGGACTGGTCGCCCATCCGCTCGAGCCGGGAGAGCTCGCGCTCGGCCTGCTCGCGGACCTCGTCGGGCATGTCCGCCTCGGCGATCTTCGTCCGGTAGTCGTCGGTGACGGTGCCGTCGTCCTCGCCGAGCTCCTTGCGGATCGACTCCATCTGCTTGCGCAGGATGTACTCGCGCTGCTGCTGCTGGGCGCCCGACTCGACGTCCTCGCGGATGCGCTTGCGCACCTGCAGCTCGGCGAGCCGTTCGCGCTGGAGGCGCACGGCGAGCTCGAGCCGCTCGACGATGGCGAGGGTCTCCAGCAGCTCGACCTTCTGCTCGAAGCTCAGGTCGGGCGAGTAGCCGGCGGTGTCGGCGAGCGCTCCGGCCTCGGTGATCGAGCGCAGGAACGCGGAGATGCGCTCGTCGGCGTCGCGCAGCTCGAGGATCTCCTCGACGATGGCGCGGTACTCGGTCTCGAGCGCGTGGGTCTTCGCGCGGGGCGGGTTCTCGTCGGGCCGCTCGTCGATCTCGACGCGTAGGCGGCCGGCAGAATCGGTCGTCGCTGCGCCCGCAACGGCGCGGTTCACGCCCTCAAGGGTGACGGCGTGGGTGCCACCGGGAAGGCGCACAGAGTCGAGCACGTTCACGACCGTGCCGACGTTTCCGTATTCGTTTTCGTGCCGCGGGACGAGCAGCACGCGCTCCTCGCCGGCGACGTCGACCGTCAGCGTGACGGTCATGTTCGGGAAGACCACGAGGTCCTCCAGCGGGACGAGCAGCAAGGTGCTCACAGGGTTTTCACGCTCCTCAGCTATCTGGTCAGTCATTGGTAGTAACTATACATTTTGTACCTGCCTGAGCGCCACTAGACTTCCAGCGTGGAGGCGCTCGACCGCGCACGGAAGGTGCTCGTCCAATGGGACGAGGAGCTACAGCGCGAGCTGCCCGAGCGGGCGGAAGTGTTCGACGCCCACGTGCACCTCGGCGAGGACGTCGACGGCATGGTCGGGCGTTACGACGACCTGATCGACGTGATGGACCGGTACGGGATGTCGCGCTGCTTCATGTTCTGCCTCGACGAGCCCGATCGGCACCCGGCTTTCCGGGCGGCGAACGACCGCACCCTCGCTTTTGCGGCCCGCTCGGAGGGGCGAGTCATCCCGTTCGTGCGGCTCGACCTGAACGAGCAGCCTGTCGAGGAGGCGACCCGCTGCCTCGACCTCGGCGCCCGCGGGATCAAGCTGCATCCGCGGGCCCAAAAGTTCGACGCGAGCGACGACCGCCTTCGTCCTATATTCGAGCTCGCAGCTGAGCGGCGCGTGCCGATCCTCATCCACGGAGGCCGCGGGCTGCCGCCCATCGCCGATGGCCTGCGCCGTGTTTTCGAGGGCGCCCCCGGCTCGCAGCTGATCATCGCCCACGCAGGCATCGCCGACATGGCGTCCCTGGCGGATTGCTTCGCGGGCCGCGCGGGCGTCTTCTTCGACACCTCCGTCTGGAGCCCGGTCGACCTGCTCGAGTTCTACCGCCTCGTCCCGCCCGAGCAGGCCGTCTACGCCTCCGACTTCCCGTACGGCCAGCAGCCCTCGTCGCTCGTGCTCTCGCTGCGGACGGCGCAGCTCGCGGGGCTCGACGACACGCAGCTCCGGGACATGCTGGCCGGCAACGCGAAGCGGATCGCGGACGGCGAGGAGCCGAAGCAGCCGTCCAAGCCGGTCGGCTCCGACACGTTTTCGCAGCCGATGGTCTTCGCCCGGATTCACCAGTACCTGTCGATGGCGACGCCGCTCCTCTGGACGCGCCAGGCGGACCACGTCGGCGTGCTCGGGCTCGCGCTGAACGCAACCGACGACCGCAACGGCCGGCCCGAAGAGCTCGACCGGATTCGCGAGCTGATCGCCACCGCGCAGACGCTCTGGTCGGAATCGCAGCAGATCGAGGACGAGGCCGAACGGTGGAGCACGAACCGCGTCACGTTCCGGCTCATCCATCTCGCGGACATCCTCGCGGTGACGACTCCGTGATCGAGCTCGACGTCAACGGCCAGCGGTACGAGCTCGAGGCGCCGGTCGGACGCTCGCTGGCCGACGTCCTGCGCGACGACCTCGGGCTGATCGGGACGAAGATCGCGTGCGGAGAGGGCCACTGCGGCGCGTGCACAGTGCAGCTCGACGGCGTCCCGGTGCTGTCGTGCATCACGCTCGTCCACACCGTCGGCTCGCGCAAGATCACGACCATCGAAGGGCTGCGCGACCATCCGCTCGTGGACGCATTCGTCGTTGCCGACGCGCTGCAATGCGGCTTCTGCACGCCGGGCCAGATCGTCTCGGCGAGCGCGCTCGTAGCCGCGAATCCCAGCCCTTCGAAGGACGAGATCCGGCACGCGATGGCCGGAAACCTCTGCCGCTGCGGCACCTATCCGAAGATCGAGGAGGCGATTCAAGCTTGGCAAGGCTGATCAAGACCGAGAAGGAAGTCGAAGGCCGCTACACCGAGCAGTGGATCGTCGTCGACGAGGATGCGCTCGACCAGTGGCCTGAAGGGCCGCTCGAGGTCGTGGGTCAGGCGGTGCCGCGCATCGACGGGCACGACCGCGCGCGCGGTCTCGCCGGCTACACCGCCGACGTGCGCCTGCCCGGCCTCCTCCAGGCAGCCGTGCTCCGCAGTCCTCACGCGCACGCGCGCGTGAGGAGCATCGATCTCTCGCGGGCGCTCGCCGCCGACGGCGTTCGCGCCGCGATCGGCCCGGACGACATCGAAGGGCTCACAGACGAGCCGGCCTACATGGGCGCGCCGGTCGCCGCGGTTGCAGCCGACACGTTCGGCCAGGCGCGGGCGGCGGTCTGGCTGATCGAGGTGGAGTGGGAGGAGCTGGAGCCGCTTCTGGATCCCGACGAGGCGGTCAAGCAGGGCTCGCTCCTCGACGAGTCGGAGACGTACGAGCGCGGAGACTTCGAACGTGGACTGGTGGAGGCGGACGCCGTCGTCGAGGCGGAATACCGCACGCAGGTCGTCCTCCACAACGCGTTGGAGACGCATCAGTCGATCGCACACTGGGAGGACGGCGGGGTCACGATCTACATCTCGACCCAGTACATCTGGGGTGTGCGGGCCGCCGTCGCCAAGCTGACCGGCCTGCCGCAGGACAAGGTGCGCGTCATCTGCCTCGCGATGGGAGGCGGCTTCGGCGCGAAGAACAGCCCCGGCGACTACACGCCGATCGCAGTTGAGCTCGCGAAGCGGACGGGGCAGCCGGTGCGCTGCGCGCTCACGCGGCGCGAGGAGAACGTCGCGGCCGGCAACCGGAACGCGACGATCCAGCGGATCACCGCCGCGGCTCGCGCGGACGGCATCCTCACCGCGCTCGGCGGCGAGTTCGTGAACGCGATCGGACACGGCGGTTGGTCGTCCTCCACCGAGGGCCCGATGCAGATGCTCTACGCCTGCGAGAACATGCGGACCGTCAAGCACAGCGCGAAGCTGAACCTGCCGCCGATGGCGGCGTTCCGCGCGCCGGGCTTCGTCGAGGGGACGTTCGGCCTCGAGTGCCTGCTGGACGAGCTCGCGGCGAAGCTCGACATCGACCCGCTCGAGCTGCGCCGGCGGAACTACGCGGACTCGGACCGCCTGGACGAGCGTCCGTTCTCGTCGAAGCAGCTCGCGGAGTGCTACCGCCGCGCCGAGCCGCACTGGGCGCGGCGCGACGAGGTGCGCGCGAGCTCCTTCGGCCCGTGGAAGCGCGGCGTCGGGCTGGCAAGCCAGATCTGGTACGGCGGCGGCGGCCCTCCGTCCTATGCGTGGGTTCGCGTCGGGTCCGACGGTCATGCACAGGTCGTCACGGCGATGCAGGACATCGGCACGGGATCCCGGACCGCGATGGCGCAGATTGCCGCGGAGGAGCTCGGGATCCCGATCGACCACGTCCACGTCTCGCTCGGCGATTCCGCGCGGGGGCCGTACTCGACCCTCTCCGCCGGCTCCTCGACCATCCCGTCGATGGGACCGGCGACGCGCGCAGCCGCTGCGGACGCGAAGCGCCAGATCATCGAGATCGCCGCGCAACGCTTCGACGTCGAGGAGCGCGTGCTCGATCTCAAGGGCGGGAAGATCGTCTCCGCGGACGGCGGATCATGGGATCTGACCGAGATCACCGGGCTGCTCGAGGACGCGCAGATTCTTGGCAAAGGGGCGCGCGGGCCGAACCCGACCGGGATGCGTGTGCTCACCTTCGGCGTGCAGGTCGCGGAGGTCGCGGTCGACGTAGAAACCGGCGAGGTTCGGGTCGACAAGATCGTCGCGATCCACGACGTGGGCCGCGTGATCAACACGCTCGGCGCGTCGAGCCAGGTCGAGGGAGGAATCATCCAGGGCCTCGGGCATACGCTCTCGGAAGAGCGACTGATGGATCCCGCGAGCGGGCGGATCCTGACCCAGACGCTCGACACGTACAAGCTGCCGACGATCGCCGACGTGCCCGAGATCGTCATCGACCTCGTCGACGTGCCCGACCCGCACCTGACGAACCTCGGAGCCAAGGGTCTCGGCGAGCCGCCGATCATCCCCGTCGCCGCAGCGATCGCCAACGCGATCCGCGACGCGACCGGCGCCGACGTGCGCTCGCTGCCGATCAGCCGCGAGGAGCTGCTGAAGGCGCTACGCGAGGCCGAAGCCAAGAAGCGCGAGCCGGTTGGAACTGCTGCGTCCTAGCTCGCTCGAGGAGGCCACGGCCTCGCTCGGCAACGGCGCGCGTGCGCTTGTCGGCGGGACGGAGCTCGTGCCGCTCGTCCGCGCCGGGCTCGTTCAGGCGGACACGCTCGTCGACGTCAGCGCGCTGATTCCGCGTGGCGTCGACGGCTCGCGGATCGGCGCGGCTACCACGCTCGCCGAGCTCGAGGTCGATCCCCAGATCCCCGATGCCCTGCGCGAGGCGTGCCGGCTCGCGGCGTCCCCGCAGCTCCGCAACATGGGCAGTGTCGGCGGGAACCTCCTCCAGGCGACCCGTTGCTGGTACTGGCGGCTGAAGTACCCGTGCTACCTCCACGGCGGCGACGTGTGCCATGCGAAGGCGGGCGAGCACCGCGAGCACGCGATCTTCGGCAACGAGGGCTGCGCGTCGGCGCATCCCTCCGATGTGGCCGCGGCGCTCGTCGCCCTCGGCGCCTCGCTGCGCACGACGAGCCGCGAGCTCTCGGTGGCCGACCTGTATCGCCTGCCGACCGACGACGACCGAGAGCTCACGACGCTCGAGCCGGGCGAGCTGATCCTCGAGCTGGATGTACCCGCTCCCGATTCGAGCGTCTATCTCAAGGCGATGGAGCGCCAGCGTTTCGCGTTCCCGATCGTCGGGGTCGCGGCGGCGCGCACTGGGGACATGACGCGGATCGCCCTCGCCGGCGTCGCGCCGATCCCGTGGCTGCTCGCCTCCCCAGAGGCGCTTGACGAGGCGACGCCGCTGCTGCGGACCGGATACAAGGTAGACATCGCGCGCGCGCTCGTCCGGCGAGCCCTCGAAGCGCTGTGACGCGGGTTGCGATGCTGGTCGCGCTGGCCGTTCTCCTGGCCGGATGTGGCGGGACGACCAAGTCGGCGGGCGGAGCTTCTTCGACGACGTCGGCCGAGCCGGCCACGACGACGGCCACGGCCGCGCCGGGCGGTTGCAAGGCCGTCGCGGCGCCGCAGCCGAAGCCGGACGGCGGCCGCAAACCGCCCAGGGCGGCGCTCGACCTCGCGAAGTCCTACACGGTCACGATCGAGACGAACTGCGGCAGCTTCACGATCACGCTCGACCAGAAGCAGTCCCCGCACGCCGCCGCGGCGTTCGTTTCGCTGGCGAAGTCCGGATTCTTCGACCACACGACCTTCCACCGGATCGTGCCCGGCTTCGTCATCCAGGGCGGCGATCCGACCGGTACGGGCACGGGTGGGCCGGGGTTCTCGACGCTTGATCCGCCGCGGCCGACGGCCCGCTACACGCGCGGCGTCGTGGCGATGGCGAAGACCGGCGCCGAGCCGCCCGGAACGGCTGGGAGCCAATTCTTCGTCGTCACCGCCGACGATGCCGGGCTTCCTCCGGACTACGCGGTGATCGGCACGGTGACGAAAGGATTGCCCATCGTGATGCGCATCGGCGCGCTCGGGAACGCTCAGGAGCAGCCGACCCAGCCCGTCGTGATCTCCCGCACGACCGTCGCGGGGGCCTAGACGACCGTCGGCGCGGTGCTTTTGGCGGCCGGCGCGGCGACGCGGTTCGGCTCGCCCAAGCAGCGTCTCTTGCTGCCGGGGATCCTCGAGCGGGTGCGCGCGAGTTGCGTCGACGACGTGGTCGTCGTGGTCGGCGCGCACGACGTGGATACCGAGGCGCGCACCGTTCGCGCCGACGAATGGGAACGCGGGCCGGGTGCGTCGCTGCGCGCCGGCCTCGACGCGCTGTCGCCCGAGACCGAGGCGGCGGTGGTCATCCTCGCGGACGGTCCGAATCTCGCCTCGGCGGCGATCGATCGTGTCGTCGAGGCGTGGCGCGCGGACGGTTCGCCGGTGCTCGCCGCGAGCTACGGCGGCGTGCGCGGCCATCCCGTCCTCCTCGCCCGCGCGGTCTGGGCGAGCGTGCCCGACGAAGGGGCTCGGGCGCTCGAGCCGCAGCTCGTCCCGTGCGACGACCTGGGCGCTCCAGGCGACGTCGATTCTGCCGATGATCTTCAATAGCAGGTTCCTCGTCCCTCCCGCAGAATGACGAAAGCCCACATGGCCGTCGCCCGCCAACCCGATCGAAGTCCCGACGAGTCGCCGTTCGCCCGGGCTCGGCTCCAGCGACAGTTGACGGTCGAGGCGGCTGCGCAGCGAGCCGGTTTGAGCCCCGATCAGGTCGAGTGGCTCGAGGACGGGCGGGTCTACCGCTTCCCGTCGACCGACGACGCGCTGGTCGCCGCGCTGTTGTATGCGACCGCCCTCGGCATCGACCAGCGGGAGGCGCGTGCGCTCGCCGGCCTGCCGGTCACCCCGCTCGTCGGAGGGAGCTCGCAGGCCAGGCTGATCGGTGTCGCAGCGTTGCTGGCCGCCCTCGCGGCGCTCGCCGGCGTGTTCTGGCTCCAGAGCGGGAGCGGGCCGAGCGGACGCTCGACGGCGGTGGTGACGCTGCCCCCCTCGTGGAAGATCTCGGTGGACGTCCTGAACGGCAGCGGCGACATCACCTGGACGCGCCAGATGGCGAGCCGGGTCGGTGCGCTCGCTTACCACGTCCAGCACGTCGGACGCGCGGACAAGTTCGACTACCGGCGGACAGCGGTCTACTACGAGCCGGGCGGAGTTGCGGTGGCGATCCGCCTCGCGCGGCAGCTCGGCGTGGTGACGAAGCCGCTACCCGGTGGCTCGGACCCGCACCACGTCGTCGTGATCGTCGGCCCGCACCGCGGTCCGGCTTAGAGCAGAGGAGCTAAGGCGCCGCTTGCGGCGCCGTCTCAGGATTCGCGGCTCGGCCGCGGATCCGTCCGGGCTCCTTACCTCGCCGCCCGCCGTTAGAGCAACGGCGTGCGCAGAGCCGACAGCTTTTCCTTTAGCTGCGGCGGCATCTGCTCGGCGGCGGCCTGCCGCACGTAGCGGCGCAGGTTCACCTCGAAGCGATAGCGCTTGCGGCAGTACGAGCAGAGCTCGAGATGGGCTTCGGCCTCCAGCATCTCCGCGTTGGACAACTCACGGTCGAGGTACGGCTGAAGTACCTCCTCGCACTTCGCGCACGGATCAACGGCCATCGGTCCCTCCTACCGCTTCCTCTGCCAGCTCGCGTTTCAGGATACGCCGTCCCCGGTGCAAACGCGACATGACGGTGCCGATCGGAATGTCGAGGATCTGGGCGGCGTCGGCGTATGTGAAATCGCCGATGTCGACGAGAACGACGACGTCCCGGAAGTCATGCGGAACTGCAGAAAGCGCGGAGACCACGTCGTCCTGCGAGAGCCGCTCGACCACGCGCTCCTCGTCCTGCGCGGGACCGTTCGACTCCTCGAGCTTGTTGTAGAGGAAGTAGTCGCCTTCCTCGAGCGGCTGCGTGTCTGGCGTCCGCTGCTTCTTGCGGCCGCGGTCGATGTTCAGATTCGTGAGGATCCGCAGGAGCCAGGCGCGGAGATTGGTGCCCGGGGTGAACGACCGCCAGCTCCGGAACGCCCGCGCATAGGCCTCCTGCATCAGGTCTTCCGCCTCCTCTCTCGAGCCGGCGAGATGGCGGGCCACGCGGTACACCTGATCGGACAACTCGAGCGCCTCCTCCTCGAATCGCACGCGGTCGCGCGACTCGGTTGCCAGGCGCCGCGCGTCGGTTTCGGGGCTGGTCTCGCTCATCCCGAGCACCCTAGCAGCGCCCTTCTGAAGGCTTGAACGCTGTGAAAAGGCCCTGCATTCCCGTTAGCTATCGCGCTGAAACGGGTACACGGGATGACCTACCGACGAGGGGGGACAGATGCAGGGGTACACGGTCGTGACGAGCGACGACGCAAAGGTGGGACACGTCGTCGGCGAGGTTGGCGAGAACCTCATTGTCGAGCAGGGGCACCTGATGAAGTCGCGGCATCCGTTGCCGCGGGCGTTCGCTCACGCCGACGACGAGGCGCAGGTCGTCAGGACGACCGTGTCGAAGTCGATCCTCCAGGACGCGCCCAAGGTCGAGGCCGACGGCAGCGATCTGGACGAGGCCGAAGTCGCGCGCTATTACGGGCTCGCCTCCGGCGATCCGGCGCCCGAGACGCTGGGCGACGGGGCCCTGGCGCCGGACGATCCCGCGCGCTCGATCGAAGCCGATCGCGAGGCGGCAGGGATGCCGGCTCCCGAGGAAGAGCGGATCGCGGCGCGCCAGAATCTGGAGGGTGGCGAGCCGATCGGGCGGCCGTCGCCTGGGCTGCTCGGGGACCGAACGCCCGAGAACCCGGTGTCTTAGACCGCGACGACCTCGCGGAAGCCCGCCTTGGCCATCGCGCCGAGGATGGCGTCACGGTCAGTGTGCTCGTCGTCCCAGGCGAGCATGACCTGGCCCATCAGGTTCGCGTTGGCCGCTTCGAGCCCATCGTGGCTTTCCAGCGCGTGCGCGAGCCGCATCACGCAGCGCTCGCAGCGGATGCCGCTCACCTGGACGGTCTCGCTCTGCGTGGCCACGCTGAGAGTCTAGGGGCCGAAGCGCCGCTCACGCTTGGCGGATCGATAAGGGAGCGCAGACGGGCAGGCGGCAAGCCACCTGCCCTGAAACGGCGTCGCCGAGTCGACGCCTAGGCAAACGTTCTGGCCACAAGATCCGCCGCCGCTGCATGCGGATCGAGCGCGAGTTGGAGGTCGCCCTCGCACGACTCGGGGTCCAGCGCGTCGAGCAGCGGCTCGCCGGCGAGGAAACCGCGGAGCTCTTCCCACAGCTCGGGCACGTCGACGGCGCGGTCGCCGTCGGGATGGATCAGCTCGGCACGGGGCCCGAACCGCGATGCGGCCCAGCGATTCTGCGCGTAGTCGCCGCGCTGAGCGGGATCGACGGCGGCCGGCTCCTGGTCGAGCGCCCAGCGGCAGAGCTCGCGGATCAGGGCAACGAACGCGGTGGAGTGCGCGAGCGAGGTCGGCTGGTCGGGCATCCTGATCTCCAGCGTCCCGAGCTTGGGATGTGGGCGGACGTCCCACCAGATCCGCGTGTAGTCGGCGGTCACGCCGATCCGCATCAGCCGCTCGACCCAACTCTCCCACCCGGCGTAGGTGCCGAAGGGCGGGGGCCCTCCTGAGCGCGGCAGCTCCGCGAGGAGGAGGGCGCGGTTCGAGGCCATCCCCGTTGCACGCCCGACGAGGTACGGCGAGTTCGCGGAGAGCGCGAGCACGAGCGGCAGCCACGGGAGGATCGCCTCGAGCGCGGCGTAGCACTCGTCGGGGCCAGGCATCGCGACGTGGACGTGGAGGCCCTGCACCCCCTGGCGACGCGCAGACACGCCCGCGTAGTCGGCGAAGTCGGTGTAGCGCGGCTCCTGCACCACCGGCTGCTCCTCGGGGTCGGCGAATGGATGCGAGCCGGCGGCGGCGACCGTGAGCCCGTTCGCGGCGGCTGCGTCACGGGCTGCCAGCCTTAGCCCTCCGAGCGCGGCACCCGCCTCCGTGGCATCGGCGCACGGCTCGGTCGCGAGCTCGCAGACCGATGCGAAGAGCTCGGTCTTGACGACGCCGGGCAGGCCGCTCCCATCGAGCGAGCCGATCAGCTTGTCGACCTCGCCGACCTGCGCAAACGTGGTCGCGTCGAGGATCATCAGCTCCTCCTCGGCGCCGACCGACAGCGTCGGCCACGTGCCCCAACCGGCTTGGATCATCGGGCGCGGATCCCGTGCACCGGCCGTCCGGCTGCCTCCCACGCGTAGTAGGACGCGCTCGGGCCGTACGAGGACTGGTAGTCGGTCACGCGAGGATTGCGGCCGACCTCCTTCGCACGCTGGGCGTGGCGAAGCAGGTTCGGGTCGTCGCGCTCCTCCCAGACGAGGACAAGGTGGGCGGCGGTCATGAAGTCCGCGACGAAGGTGCAGGCCGCGGCCGGACACGGGAACGGATCGGTCGACACGCAAAACCAGCCGGAGTGGTCCGCGTCGGCGTCGTCGGTCCAGAGCTCCTCCTCCTCGACGAGCCCCTCATCTTCGAGCAGGAGGCGTCCCCGCTGCGGCAGCTCGGGTTCCATCCTGGAACTCTAGGGGCGCGGTGTGAAGCTACGGAATGCTTCGACCAAGCCGTGCCGCGTCTCGGCGGGGAGCGAAGCCGCGTCGAGCCGGCCGACCAGGCGCATCGTCGTGCGGATCTGGTCGAGGTAGGCGTCGCATTTCGTGCAGCCGGCGAGGTGCTGTTCGACGCGCGCGTGCTCCTCCGCCTCGAGGGCGCCCTCGAGATAGTCGGTGACGAGCTCGACGATCTCCTGGCAGCTGAGTGCTTCGACGGTGCTCACGGTTCCTCCACGTACTCCTCGATCGCCTTGCGCACCTTGGCGCGCGCCCGGTGCAGGAGCACTCGTTGATTGGACTCGGAGACCTCGAGGGCGTTACGGACCTCCTCCGCGCTCCAGCCCTCGACGTCACGCAGGGTGATCACAGCGCGCTGGCTCGGTGGGAGCTCGTCGATGGCGCGCTCGATAACGAGGCGGGTCTCGTCGCCGAGCAGCCGTTCCTCCGGCAGCGTGTCCCATCGGGTCGGCGGCGAGGCCCAGTGACCAGGCCAGCGCGCGTGAGCCGCATCGAGGAAGCGGTCGGGGTCGACCGCGGGCTCCGGCACGCGGGCGGGATCACGCAGCGCCGAGAAGGGAATCGTGCGGCCCTCGCGCTGGGCGCGCGTCTTGGCCGTGTTCGTGAGGATGCGGAAGACCCAGGTGCGCAGCATCGAGCGACCCTCGAACTGGGGCAGGCCGCGCACGACGGCTAGCCAGGTCTCCTGCACGACTTCCTCCGCCACGGCGCGAGAGGAGACGTAGATCTGGGCGACGCGGAGCATCGACCCGGACCACTCGTCGACGATACGAGCGAAGGTCGCCTCGTCCCCTGCGCGCACCGCGGCGACGAGTTGCGCGTCGTCGGCGGCGACCTCGACCACGCCCGGAATCTACCGGGGACGTAACGAACCGGGGCACCGCGGCGTCAAAGCCGCATGAGCAACGACCATTTCGATCTGATCGCGATCGGGGGCGGCTCTGCTGCCCGCGACGGCGCACGCAAGGCGAAGGACGAGTTCGGCGCACGCGTGGCGCTGATCGAGAGCACTCGGTGGGGCGGCGACTGCCCGAACGTCGCTTGCCGCCCGACGAAGGCCTACCTCGTCGCCGCCGATCTCCTTCACGACATACAGACGCTGGCCGAGAAGGCTGGGATCGAGGTAGGCCCGGCCCGCGCCGACCTCGCCAAGGTGAAGGCGCGCAAGGACGCGCTCCGATCGACGCAACAGCAGTGGGTCGAGCGTTTGCAGGCCCAGGGCTTCGCGACCTACGACGGGGTCGCGAGCTTCGTGGACGCGCACACGCTACGCGTCGGCAAGAATGAGCTCACCTCCGAGCGGATCCTGATCGCTACGGGCTCTGAGACCGCGGTTCCACCGATCGAGGGACTCGCGGAGGTCGGCTTCGTCGACCATGTGACCGCGCTTGACCTCGAGGAAGCCCCCGAATCGCTGCTCGTGCTGGGGGGCGGTCCGGTCGGGCTCGAGTTCGCGCAGATCTTCGCGCGGTTCGGCTCGCGCGTCACGCTGGTTCAGACCGCAGAGCGGATCTCGCCGCGCTCGGACGCGGAGGCGGCGGCTGAGGTGGCGCGGGCACTCGAGGAGGACGGGATCGAGATCCTGACGTCGACGACCGCGACCCGGTTCGCTCGTGACGGAGACGAAATCGTGGCGACGCTCGATCCAGCCGGCCAGCGTCGGGTTGCGCTCGTGCTCGTCGCGACGGGGCGCAAGCCGGACCTCGACCAGCTCGAACTCGATCGCGCGGGTGTCGCCTACGAGCGGCGCGGCATCGTCGTGGACAAGCATTTGCGGACGAGCGCCCCCGGGATCTGGGCGGCCGGCGACGTGGCGACGCGGTACCAGTTCACCCCGATCGCCCAGTACGAGGCTCGCCTCGCGGTGCTCGACATGTTCACCGACGATGCGCCGGCCACCGACTACGCCGCGCTGCCGACCGCGATCTTCACCGACCCGGAGCTCGCAAGCGTCGGGCTGACCGAGGAGGCCGCGCGCGAGCAAGGTCTCGAGTTCGGGACGGCGACGCATCCGCTCGCGAGCGTGACCCGCGCTCAGTACTACGACGCCAAGCACGGCCTCTACAAGCTCGTCTTCGACTCGGGAAGCGGGAAGGTGCTCGGGATCCACGTTGTCTGCCGCGGTGCGAGCGACGTGGTACAGGGCCTCGCGCCGGCTTTGCGGCTGGGGGTGACCGTCGACGATCTCGCCCGCGCGCATCACACGTATCCAAGCTTCGGCGAGGGCGTGAAGGCGGCCGCAGAGCGCGCGCTCGCGTCGATGTAGGATCCGCGATGTGCCCGACGTCCTGATCTTCGGCGACACCGACCGCTCCCCCGAGCTGCGTCACGAGGTGCCGCTGCTGATCGGCGACCCGTTCTTCTACGCGGAGCGCGACGGGAAGCAGACGATCGTGATCGGCGCGATGGAGTGGCCGCGGATCCGCGAGGTCGCTCCACAGATCGAGCTGCTGCCCCCAGAAGAGTTCGGCTCGGACGAGCTGGTCGCCGGTGGGATCGGCAGCCTCGACGAGTTGCAGATCGAAATTGCGCTGCGCGCTTGCCGGAAGCTCGGGATCGAGCGCGCGACCGTCCCGCACATGTTCCCGCTCGAGCTCGCGGACGTCCTGCGCGCCGGCGGCGTCGAGCTCAACCCCGATCGCGACTTCTTCGAGCAGCGCCGGCGCGTCAAGAACGAGTCCGAGCTCGCCGGGATCAGGCGCGCCCAGCAGGCGGCGAACGCCGGGATGGGCGCGGCGGCGGCGCTGTTGCGCTCGGCGAAGTCGAACGGCGGCGTGCTCGAGGTGGACGGCAAGCCCCTGACCGTCGAGCGGGTCAAGCGGGTGATCGGCGATGCGTTCGCCGACCACGACTGTGCCGCCGACGAGTTCATCGTCTCGCATGGTCCGCAGTCGGCAATCGGTCACCACATGGGCGAGGGCGTTATCCAGGCCAACGAGCCGATCGTGATCGACATCTGGCCGCAGGATCGCGAGTCCTCCTGCTTCGCCGACATGACGCGGACGTTCGTCGTCGGCGAGCCCTCGGACGAGGTGCGCGAGTGGCACCGCCTCTGTAAGGAGGCGCTCGACCGCTCCCACGCGCAGGTGCGCGCCGGCGCGAGCGGCCAGGCGATCAACAAGTCGGTCTGCGAGATCTTCCAGGCAGCGGGGTACAAGACCGCGCTGACGAAGGAGCCGGGAGAAGTGTTGCAGGACGGGTTTTTCCACGGCCTCGGTCATGGAGTCGGGCTCGAAGTGCACGAAGCCCCGATGCTGAGCCGACTCGGGACACCGCCGCTCGTTGCAGGCGATGTCGTCACGCTCGAGCCGGGCTTGTACCGCCGGGGCTACGGCGGGCTGCGCCTCGAGGACCTCGTCGTCGTCACCGAGGACGGGGGAGAGAACCTCACCGACTTCCCGTACGACCTGCAGCCGTAGCGTCCGCCGCATACCGCGGCGGGAGGAGCTAGAGTCCCTGAGCATTTTTCCGGCCCGGACGCCTGCCCCACATTGGGACAGACCTTCTCTAGGAGGTTGATATGGCGGTAGTGGAGGAACGGCCCGCGCTTTCCGTGGCGGACCCGGCCCCGTTGGGACTCGCAGCCTTCGCGCTGACGACGTTCCTACTCAGCGGTCACAACGCGACGTTCATTCCCGACCTGATCTGGATCGGGCCCGCGCTGTTCTACGGCGGTCTTGTCCAGCTGTTCGCGGGAATGTGGGAGTTCCGCAACCGAAACGTATTCGGCGCCACCGCGTTCTCGACCTACGGCGGCTTCTGGCTCGGGCTCGGAATCTTCGTCACCCTGCTCGTGCTGTCGAAGTCGTTCGCCGGGGCGCTCTCGGCCAACAAAGCGGACATCCCGAACGCACTGGCCTGGTTCCTGTTCGCGTTCGCGGTCTTCAATCTCTACATGCTGCTCTGGAGCCTCCGGGTGAGTATCGGCGTCTTTCTGGTCTTTCTGACGCTGCAGATCACCGAGATCCTGCTCGTGATCGGCTTCTTCTCCGAGGCGCACGGGCACGCGAACAACGGATGGATTCACGCCGGCGGTTGGATGGGTGTCCTCACGGCGGCGGTCGCCTGGTACACATCGGCGGCCCTCGTCTCCGGAGGGATGAACGACGGCAAGCCGATCCTTCCTGTCGGTCGTCCCCTCTGGACCGGCACGAAGCTCGGCATGGAACGACCGGCCGCGGCGAGGGTGAGGTAGCCGGATGGCGCAGTCGACGCAGCAGACGATCGAGACCATCCTCCTCGAAGAGCGCCGTTACCCGCCTCCGGAGGACTTTGCGCGGCAGGCCAACGCGCAACCTGACATCTACGAGCGTGACTTCGACGAGCTCTGGGAGACCGAGGGACGCGAGCGTGTCAGCTGGTTCGAGCCGTTCACGAAGCTTTACGAGTGGGAGCCGCCGTACGCGAAGTGGTACCTGGGCGGAAAGCTCAACGTGTGCTTCAACTGCGTCGACCGGCACGTCGCGTCAGGCAAAGGCGACAAAGTCGCCTACTACTGGGAGGGCGAGCCTGAGGACGAGCGGCGAGAGATCTCCTTCGCCGAGCTGCAATCCGACGTCGTCCGCTTCGCGAACGCGCTGAAAAAGCTCGGCGTGAAGAAGGGGACGCCCGTCGGGATCTACATGGGCATGGTTCCCGAGCTCCCTGTGGCGATGCTCGCGTGCGCCCGACTCGGGGCGCCGCACACCGTTGTTTTCGGCGGTTTTTCGGCCGACTCGCTCTCCGGCCGGCTGAACGACATGGGCTGCGAGCTCCTGATCACACAGGACGAGGGCTGGCGCGCGGGCAAGCGCGTGCCGCTGAAGGACAACGCAGACGCGGCGCTCGACCTGGCGCCGGGTGTGAAGACATCGGTGGTCTTCCGCCGGACCGGCGGCGAGGTTGCCTTCCAGGAGGGCCGCGACCGCTGGTGGCACGACGTCGTCGACGGTGAGCCCGACGACGCCGAATCGTGCCCATGCGAGCCGATGGACGCGGAGGACCTGCTCTACCTCCTCTACACATCGGGCACCACCGCCGCGCCGAAGGGGATCATCCACACGACCGCCGGCTACCTCGTCGGCGTCGCGACGACCCACCATTACATCTTCGACGTCAAGCCAGACTCGGTCTACTGGTGCGCGGCCGACATCGGCTGGGTGACCGGACACAGTTACATCGTCTACGGCCCGCTGTGCAACGGTACGACCGGCATTATCTACGAGGGCGTCCCCAACTTCCCGGACAAGAATCGCTGGTGGCAGATCGTCGAGCGGTACAAGCCCGACATCCTCTACACCGCGCCGACGGCGATCCGGACGCACATGAAATGGGGGCCGGAGTACGCCGAGAGCCATGACCTCTCCTCGCTGCGACTGCTCGGGACGGTGGGCGAGCCGATCAATCCTGAGGCCTGGATGTGGTACCGCGAGCACGTCGGCGGCGACCGCGCGCCGATCGTCGACACTTGGTGGCAGACCGAGACCGGGATGATCCTGATCACGCCGCTGCCTGGGGTGACGACGACCAAGCCAGGCTCGGCGACGAAGCCGTTCCCGGGCGTGGACGCGGCCGTCTACAGCGAAAGCGGCGAGGAGGTCGGCCCGGGCGGCGGCGGCTACCTCGTGCTCAAGCGGCCTTGGCCGGCGATGCTGCGCGGTATCCACAACGACGACGCGCGATACCGCGAGACCTACTGGTCAAAGTACGAGGACATCTACTTCGCGGGCGACGGCGCCCGGATCGACTCCGACGGTGATTTCTGGCTGCTCGGCCGCGTCGACGACGTGATGAACATCTCGGGGCACCGGATCTCGACGATCGAGGTCGAGAGCGCGCTCGTCGACCACCCCAAGGTCGCCGAGGCGGCGGTCGCCGCGCGGGCAGACGCGACAACGGGCCAGGCGATCGTCGCCTACGTGACGCTGAAGGGCGACGAGCAGGGATCCGTCGAGATGCTCGAGGAACTGCGGAACCACGTCGCCAAGGTGATCGGGCCGATCGCGAAGCCGGCGAACATCGTCTTCACGCCGGAGTTGCCCAAGACTCGAAGCGGCAAGATCATGCGGCGTCTGCTCCGCGACGTTGCAGAGAACCGGCCGCTCGGCGACACCACCACCCTCGCCGACCCCGCGGTCGTGGAGGAGATCAAGGAGCGCGCGGTCGGCGAGCCTACCGAGGAGTAGACGCCGCGGCGTCGAGCTTGCGCCGGATTCGCTGCGAGCAGGGGATGTCGGGATGGCCGCCGTCGTTCGGGCTGAAGTCGTTCGGCGAGGACGGAATTGACCTGACGTCGGTCAGGTTCAGGAAGCGGAAGCCGTGCCGCTCGAACAGCGTCGCAACTCGGCGCTGATAGTCGCGGTAGAGGCCGCGAGTCTCGCTCTCCGATCCGAGGCGCTGCACGAGCGTGGGTGAGAAGGGCGGCGCGAACCCGACGACGTTCCAGCCGTACGAGCGCGCGGCGCCGAGCGCTTCGCAGGCCAGGCTGAGATCTTCGCGACGCGGCTCGTCCCAACGACGGCTCTTCGAACGGCGTGCGCTTGGCAAGGTCGAGCTTGTACGCAGCCCACGAGCGCGGGCGGAGCACGGCCCACGAGATCGAGCAGGGAGGATTCTGGGGGAGCGCCTGCGAGAGGAACCGCGAGTGGTACTGGTCGGCGAGCGGGAAGAGCACGGCCGGCCGAGTCCAAGCCGGGGCCGGGACGGTTCCTCGTACTAGCCGAGCAGCTTCTCGAACCGGTCGGCGTCGTCGAACGGCCCGATCAGCGCCAGCCGAAGCCGCTTGGAGTCGATCAGGTCCCCGGCCACACGCTGCACGTCGTCTCCCGTCACCTTGTCCAGCTCGGCGAGCACCTCCGCGGGGTCGACGGTCTGACGTTCGAGCACTTCCTTCCGCAGGCCGTACATGATCAGTCCGTGCGGGTTCTCCAGCTGGAGGACGAACCGGCCTTTGGCGAAGTTGCGCGCCTTCTCGAGCTCGTCGGCGGGTACTGCCTCCTCCGCGATCTTGCTGAGCTCGGCGGCGACGGTGGAGACCGCGTCGTCGATCCGGTTGATGTCGACGCCTGCCTGCGCGTAGAGCGAGCCCGCGTCGGTGTAGCTGTGGTTCGTGCCGAAGACGTAGTAGGCAAGCCCGCGCCGCTCGCGTACCTCGGTGAAGAGGCGTGAGGACATCCCGCCACCGAGCACGGTCGCGAGCAGCTGGAGTGCGTAGCGGTCTGGATGCGTGATCGGATAGCTCGGGACGCCGAGAGCGATGTGCGCCTGGTCGGACGGCTTGGTGTGGACGCGCACGCGCGAGCCGTTTCCGTTCACGGAGACCGGATCGGGCTCGCCGGTCTGGGCGGGCTCGAGATCCCCGAGGTGCCGCTCGATCGCCTCGGTCACGTCGCCTTCGATCTTGCCGCCGATTCCGACCACGAGCCGCTCGGGCTTGTACCAGCGGTCCATGTACTCGATGAACTCGTCCCGCGTCGCGCCGCGGACCGTCTCCTTGCGGCCAATGATGTCCCAGCCGAGCGGCTGGTCGCCGTAGAGGAGGTCCTCGTAGACGCCGCCGATGTAGTCGCGCGGCGTGTCGAAGTACATGTTCATCTCCTCGATGATCACGCCCTTCTCGCGGTCGATCTCTTCGGCCTCGAACTTGGAGTGGCGCAGCATGTCGACGAGCACGTCCATGGCCGTGTCGCGATGCTCGGCGGCGCAGCGGACGTAGTAGCCCGTGTACTCCTTGCCGGTGAACGCGTTGAACTCACCGCCGATCGCGTCGATCTCCCCGGCGATGTCGCGCGAGGTCGGGCGGTTCTCTGTCCCCTTGAAGAACATGTGCTCGGCGAAGTGCGCGATGCCGTTCGTCTCGCGAGTCTCGTAGCGCGACCCGGCTGCGTACATCAGCGCAACCGTCACGGACTGCGCCTGCGGCATCGGCGCGAGGACGATGCGGACGCCGTTCTCCAGCGTGTGCTTCTCGTAGCTCACGCGGCCAGGCTTTCGCGCCAGGTTTCCGGGATCGCGATCGTCTCGTTCGCGTCGTAGTCGAAGCCGACCTGCACGCTCTTGGCGCTCGCGACGAGGCGCTCGCCCGACCGAATCTCGTACTCGAAGTCGAAGCTCTTCGTCCCGAAGCGCGCGGCGCGGACGCCGACCTCGAGCTCTTCGCCGACCCCGACCTGGCCGCGGAAGTCGATCTCGACGCGGGCGAGGATCATGCGGATATCCGCAATCGTGCGGATCAGTCCGAGCTTGCGGAGAAAGGCGTTCCGCGCGTCCTCGAGGTAGGTGGCGTAGACGGCGTTGTTCACGTGACCGAAGGCGTCGAGGTCGTTGAAGCGGACCGTGTCGCGATAGACGAACGGGAATCCTTCCATGGGCGGCCATGGTATAGACGCGCCTATGGCGAACGGAGAGCACACGCGGGCGGCGATCGCAGCCCAGCCCGAGTGGCTGCGGCAGGTGCCGGCCGACCGCCGGCTACCGGATGGGACGCATGTGATCTACACGGGGTGTGGGACGTCGTTCCACGCCGCGCAGACCGCCGGCGACGCTGTGCAGGCGCTCGAGCTCGTCCTGCGTCCGCGGCGCGATGCCGACGTGCTCGTTTGCGTCAGCCACGAGGGCGACACGCCGCTCACGCTCGAGGCTGCTCAGGCGTTCGACGGGCAGAAGTGGCTCGTGACCGGCAAGGCTGACTCGCCGCTCGGGGAGCTTTGCGACGAGGTTGTCGTCTGCACACCCGCGGTCGAGGTGAGCTGGTGCCACACGGCGAGCTACACGTGCGCCATCGCGGCTCTCGCCGCGCTGCGTGGCGAGGACATCTCGCGGCTCGCGGGCGCGGTGGAAGACGCGCTCGGCGCGCGGGAGCCCGTGCCGGAGCAAGAGCGGATCATGGTCGTAGGCGCCGGCCGCGACTGGCCGACGGCGCAGGAGGCGGTGCTGAAGATCCGGGAAGGCTCGCACCTCCCGGCTGCCGCCCACCAGACGGAGCAGCTGCTGCACGGCCATCTCGCCGCCGTGGACGAGCGCGTGCGCGCGTTCGTGCTCGAGTGCGAGGGGCGCGCCGCCGAGCGCGCGCACGAGGCGGTCGCCGCACTCGAGGTGCTCGGCTGCGAGACGACGCTCGTCCCGACGGTCCATCCCGTCGTGGACATCGTCCGCTTCCAGCTCCTCACCGTCGACCTGGCCGAGAAGCGCGGCGTCGATCCGGACGCGATCCATCGTGACGACCCGCTCTGGGCCACGGCGGCGCGCGCGCACGGGTCGACCGGGACGGGCCCGGAGTAAAGGCGTCGTGGCGCCGATCGTTCCGATCGCGGTCGATCTGCTCGTCGCCGTGTGCCTCCTGCTCGCCGTTCTCGTCGCTCAGCCGAGTTGGCGGCCGGCTCGTCTGCTGCCGGCATTTCCGCTCGTCTGCGTCGCGTTACTCGTGGCGTACGTCCTCGGTACGGACACGTATCGCGGCAACGGGATCACGCGTTGGGAGGCCTATCGAGATCCACACAACAATCTCGAGCTGATGTTCTACGCCACCGTCGCGTTGCTCACAGTGGCCGCAGGATTGATGACGCTCGCCCTCGTGCAGCAACACCGCGGGCTGCTGCGAGCCTCGGCGCTGGGAGCCGCCACCGTCGCGGTCCTGCTCGGGATCCCAACGATCGTGGGCTTCACCGCGAACTGACGCGGTCGGCGAGCCTGTTAGACGAACCGCACCGCCTGCCAGCCGTCGTCGATCGCGGCGCTCTTGTTGTCGACGAGGCCCGTGTCTAGTAGTCGCGCTCTGGGCTCAACTGCGCTTGCGCCAGGCCTCGAGCAGCTCCGCCTCGCGCTCGGGCGTGAGCCCTGCAGCGAGGACGCCCTCGCCACGGGCAGCGTCCCATCGCTCCGTGTCGCGAATCGTCTCGTCGAGGGGGCGGAACGTCAGGCCGGCCTCGACCGCGCGGGACACGTCGGTGCGCGCGTGTCCGGCGAACGCCGGGTCGGCGATCCAGAGCGGGAGCTCCATCCACTCGCCGACGCCCTGCTCGAGCAGGAACGAGGAGTCGACCCAGGTCACGTCGGCGCCTGCGAGCAGCTCTGACCAGGGGAGGCGTTCGTTGATCGCGTTGAAGGTGCCGGTGCGTCGTTCCTCGACCATGCGCACGATCCACTCCCCGAGGTCGCGCACGTCGATGAACTGCACGGGCTCGTCCGCGGGTGCCGGGGCGAGGATCTCGCCGCCGCGCTCGAGCCGGCGCGGCCAGTACGTGAAGCGGTCGGTCGGGTCGTGCGGCCCGACGATCAGCCCCGGCCTGACGATCAGCGCGCGACCCGGGAACGCGCGTTCGACCTCCGCCTCGCACAGCGCTTTCAGCGGCCCGTAGTACTGGAACTCGTCACCCATCTCCTCGAGTGTCTCGTCCTCCATCGTCCCGACCGGGCTCGACTCGTTCGGTGGGGTCGAGAGGTCGGCATAGACGGAGACGCTCGAGATGAATGCGTAGTGCTCGACACGGCCCGCGAGCAGCTCCACCGAAGCGCGCACGATGCGCGGGTAGTAGCCGCAGGTGTCGATCGCGGTGTCCCAGCGGCCTCCCTCGAGCGCGGCGAGGTCGCCGTCGCGGTCGCCAACCAGGTGCTCGGCCTCCGGGGAGAGGTCGGAATTCGTCTGCCCGCGCGTGAAGATCGACACCTCGTGGCCGGCGGCCAGTGCGGCCGCGACGATTGCCCGTCCAAGAAACCTCGTCCCGCCGAGGACGAGCAGCTTCACAGCCGTGCGAGCTCGGCGAGCAGCCGATCGACCTCGTCGGCGGTGTTGTAGTGGACGATCCCCGCGCGAACCGCACCTTCGGGGAGGCCGAGCCGTTCCATGGCCTCCAGCGCGTAGTAGTTGCCCTGCCAGACCGCGAAGCCGCGCTCGCCGAGAATCGTCGCCGTCTCGCGCGGGCCGTGGCCCTCGATGTTGAACGCGAACGTCGCGACGCGGCCGTCCATCGTCGGCAGCCCGTACAGGCTGCAGCTGTCCGGCAGCCCGGCGAGGAAGCGCTCGCCGAGGTCGCGCTCGTGCGCCTGGATCGCGTCCCAGCCGATCGACTCGACGTAGCGCACCGCGGCGACGAAGCCCGCGAGCAGCTCGTGCGGCAGCGTGCCCGTCTCGAAGCGGTGACCGAGCGGCTCGTTCGCGGCCGGACGCACCTTGTAGGGGCGCCAGCTCTCGAGCAGCTCGCGCCGGCCGTACGCCAGGCCGAGGTGCGGGCCGAAGAACTTGTACGGCGAGCAGAGCAGCACGTCGACGCCCAGCTCCGCGACGTCGATCGGCCCGTGTGGCCCGTAATGGACCGCGTCGGCCCAGCAGAGCGCTCCGGCCTCGCGCGCGAGCTCGACGATTCGCTTCGCGTCGGTGGTCGTCCCAACCGCGTTCGAAGCGAGTGGGAAGGCGACGACACGGGTGCGGTCGCCGAGCTGGCGCTCCAGGTCGTCCAGATCGAGGGTGGTGTCGTCGTTGATGTCGACGAAGCGCACGACCAGGTCGAGATCGTGGGCGAGCTCGAGCCAGGGTGCGACGTTCCCGTCGTGATCGAGCTTCGTGACGAGGATCTCGTCGCCGGCGCGCCACTCGCGGGCGGCCGTCCTCGTGAGCGCGAAGTTGAGCGTGGTCATGTTGGCGCCGAAGGCCACCTCGTCGGGCGAGCAACCGAGGAACCGGCCTGCGGTCGCCCGAGACTCGTCGACGAGCACTTCGGTTCGGCGGCTCGACTCGTACGGCCCGCTGACGTTCGCGTTCGACTCGCGCAGGTAGGACGAGATCGCGTCGATCACTTCGTCGGGAACCTGCGTCCCGCCCGGCCCGTCGAAGAGCGCCGTCGGCGTCTGCAGCGCGGAGAACCGCGCGCGAACCGCGGCGACGTCGAGGGCGACCGTGCTCACGCTTGGGAACCTACCGGAGCGCCGTTGACGCGCCACCGGTATGCGGGCTTGGCCGTGAGCGACGCGCCGACGAAGCAGTCGCGCTCGGCCTTCGCCAGCAGTTCCGCGACGTCGTCCGGCTGCGGGTCGAGCTCGAGCTCGAAATCCACGACGATCTCCGCGAAGGCATAGCGCTCATCGCTGTCGCGCCGTGTGACGATGGCCGTCGCGTTTGCACTCGCGACGAAGTCGAGTCCAACGCGGCTCGCATGGAAGCGCAGGCTCTCGAGCGTGCAGCGAACGAGGCCCGCGAGAACGAGATGCTCGGGCTTCCATTCGGCACCGAGCTCAAGCTCCGCGTCACCGTCCGCGGATACCCGCGCGGCGCGATCCTGGGCCACCGAATAGTGGAATGTGCGCGAGGGTCTCGTGCTCACACGGCGGACGGTATAGCGCTGTCCGCAAGGCGGCGTAGTGTCCGGCCATGCGGCGCCTCCGGCCCCTCAGCGAAGCGGAGTGCTATGCCCGTTGCTACGGCTCGAGCGACGACACGGTGCGGCTTCTCGAGCTTGAGCCTCGCCGGCCGCGCCACGGCGCGCGGATCTCAGGCGAGCAACTGCGGGCCTACTTCGAGCTTCGCCTCGACGCGCGCGAACCCGAAGCGGCATAGCTTCTTCGGCCCCGAGCGCGATCCCCGACATCCTCGGGCCAGGGCTGCGCGTCATCTTCTGCGGGATCAACCCCGGTCGGGTCTCGGCGGCCGCGGCCGCTCACTTCGCGAATCCGCGGAACGACTTCTGGCGGTTACTGCGCGCGGCTGCTTTCACGCCGCGCCTGCTCGATCCCGGTGAGCAATGGGAGCTGCTCGAGCACGGGATTGGCGTCACCAATGCGGCCTATCGCACGACGCCGGGCTCCGGCGACCTCCGGCGCGCCGACTTCGCAGGCTCTGCCGAACGTCTGGAGCGGCTCGCCCACGACCTTCGTCCAGAGTGGATCGCGTTCGTCGGCAAGGAGGCCTACCGAGGCGCGTTCAACGAACGGCCGGACCTCGGGGTCCAGGAGCGGACACTCGGCGACACGAAGCTGTTCGTCCTGCCCTCGACCTCGCCGGCGAACGCGGCCGTGCCCTGGCTCGAGCGGGAGCGCTGGTTTTTGGAGCTTGCCGGCAGGGCGAGCGGACTACGGCTTCGTCCGGCGGCGCGGGCGATCGTGCTCGACCCCGCCGACCGGATCCTGCTCGTGCGCTTCGAATGGCCGGACAGGACCGTCTGGGCTCCGCCCGGGGGCGGCCTGGAGGGCGACGAGACGCATGAGCAGGCGATCGTGCGCGAATTGGCGGAGGAGTCCGGGCTCAACGACTTCGAGCTCGGACCGTGCATCTGGACGCGTGAGCACTGGTTCCCGGACATGGCCGGCTGGGGCGGGCAGGCGGAGCGGCAGTATCTCGTGCGGACGGCGGCCTTTGAGCCCGCGCCGGAGTGGACCGCGGAGGAGCTGCGCGCCGAGGGCATCGCGGGCCAGCGCTGGTGGACGCTCGAGGAGCTCGAGGCATCGGACGCGATCTTCTCCCCGCGGCGGTTGCCCGAGCTCGTCAGGGACCTCATCGAGACCGGCCCTCCACCCGAGCCTCGCGACGTCGGCGTTTAGACCGCGTCCCCAACCACCCCCAAGGGATTCCCCGAATCCCTGAAGACACGGTATCGCGAGAAAACGCTCGTGTCTGTGTCGGCTTCGAGTCGAAAGTCGAACGTGCGCGTCGAGGCTAGCCGCGCCAGCGATTCGTGATTGGCGTCCTGCGGTCGCGGCCGAACGCCTTGGGGCGCAGCTTCACGCCGGGCGGCGCCTGCCGGCGCTTGTACTCCGCGCGATCGATCAGCGCGAGCGCGCGCTCGACGACGTCGTGGTCGAAGCCGTCGCTCATCAGCTCCTCGCGCGAGCGGTCCTCCTCGACGTACGCCTCCAGCACCTGGTCGAGCTTGGGGTACGGCGGCAGGGAGTCCTCGTCGAGCTGATCGTCGCGGAGCTCGGCGCTCGGCGCGCGCTCGATGATGCTCTGCGGAATCAGCCCCGTGCCCGCATGCTCGTTGAGGTAAAGGGCGAGCCGGAACACGTCCGTCTTGAACACGTCCTTCAAGAGCGCGAAGCCGCCGGCCATGTCGCCGTACAACGTCGCGTAGCCGACGGAGAGCTCCGACTTGTTCCCGGTCGCGACGACGAGCCAGCCGAACTTGTTCGAGAGTGCCATCAGCAGGACGCCGCGAATCCGCGCCTGCAGGTTCTCCTCCGTGAGATCCGGCTCCCGCCCCTCGAAGTGCGGCCCGAGGACGCGGTCGAACGTCTCCGCGAGCTCGCCGATCGGGATCTCGCGAAAATCGGTCCCGAGAGTCTCTGCGAGCCGCCGCGCATCACCGCGCGTTCCCTCCGACGAGTACCGGGACGGCATCGACACGCAGTGCACGCGCTCCGCCCCGACCGCCTCGACCGCGAGCGCCGCTGTGAGCGCGGAGTCGATTCCGCCCGAGACCCCGATCACGACGTCGCCGAAGCCGTTCTTCTCCACGTAGTCGCGCAAGCCGAGCTCGAGCGCGAGCCGCATCTGCTCCAGGTCGTCCTCGGGCGGCGCGATGCTGCCCGCCGCCACCTCGGTTTGCGCGTGTGCAACTCCCACGTGGATGGGCTCGAGCATCGGCACGCCGCCGCGTTCCCGCGCGAGGGAGCGGCGGCGCACGTCCGAGAGCCGCCGACCAATCGCCTCGGCCGGCTCGACGTCGACGACGAGCAGGCATTCCTCGAACCCGGGTGCGCGCGCGATCACCTCGCCCTCGTCGTCGAGCACGAGCGAATGGCCGTCGAAGATCAGCTCGTCCTGGCCGCCGACCGCGTTGCAGAACGCGAGGAAGCACGAGTTGTCACGCGCGCGGGTGACGAGCATGGCCTCCCGCTCGCGGTCCTTGCCGACGTGGAAGGGCGAGGCGGAGATATTCGCGATCAGCTCGGCGCCGGCCAGTGTGAGGTCGGTCGCGGGCGGGCCGGGCTGCCAGACGTCTTCGCAAACCGTGGGGCCGATCAGCACGCCGCCGTGCTCCAGCAGGACGAGCTCGCGGCCGGGCGCGAAGTACCGGTCCTCGTCGAAGACGCCGTAGTTCGGCAGAAAGCGCTTGTGGTAGATCGCGCGCACCTCGCCGCCTGCGCAGACGGCGCAAGCGTTGTAGAGGTCTCGGTCGAAATGCGGGACGCCGACCAGCGCGACGATGCCGCGGCATGCGCGGGCGACCTCCTCGAGCGTCTGCTCGGCAGCGCGAATGAAGCCTGGCCGCAAGAGCAGATCCTCCGGCGGGTAGGACGTGATCGCGAGCTCGGGGAAGAGAACGACGTCGGCGCCCGCATCCTTGGCCTCCTGAAGCCGTCCGAGGATCCGGTCGCGGTTCCCGTCGAGGTCGCCGACGACGGTGTTGATCTGGGCGAGCGCGAGTCTCATGGTTTACGACTCAGAGTCGAAAACTAGTCTAGCAGCGAGAATGGCGCTATGAGCGAGACCGTGACGATCGAGGCGCGCTTCAACGGGCCCGAGGGCTCCGGCAACGGCGGCTACACGTGTGGCCTGGTGGCGCAGGAGCTCGGCGGCGAGTCGGAGGTCACGCTGCGGCTGCCCCCGCCCCTCGACCGCCCGCTCGCGCTCGTCCGCGAGGAGGAGCGGATCTGCCTGCTCGACGGCGAGCTGCTGGTCGCGGAGTGTCGTGTAGGCCGAGTCGACCTCGACCCGCCGGCGCCGCCGAGCTTCGCCGAGGCCGAGGCAGCCTCGCGGGGCTATGCCGGATTCGTCAGTCACGCGTTTCCGACCTGCTTCGTGTGCGGACCGGATCGTGCGGACGGCCTGCGGATCTTCGCGGGGCCGCTCGAGGATCGAGAGGTGGTCGCAGCGCCGTGGGTCCCCGACGGTGCCGGCGATCGGGTCGCGGAAGAGCTCGTCTGGGCCGCACTCGACTGTCCGGGTGCTTTCGCCGTCGGCTTCTCGGAGCGCGGCGAGGCGGTGCTGGGACGGATGGCCGCCCGCATCGACGCCAGGCCGCGGGTCGGCGAGCGGCATGTCGTGATCGCCTGGCCGCTCGGCGAGGACGGGCGGAAGCTCTACGCCGGGACGGCGCTCTTCACGGAGAGCGGCGACCTGCTCGGCGTCGCCCGCCAGACCTGGATCGTGCCGCGCTAACGACGGCGGCCGAACTGCGACACCCAGACCGTGACGTGGGCGCGCCCGAAGAGCCCGTCCGCCTGGAGCAGCGCGATCCCGCCGTCCCGCCACGACGGCGTGAACAGGATGTGTTGGTGCGGCGGCGAGGCCAGCCAGCCTGCAACGGTCTCGCGCGGGGAGGAAGTGGGGAGGTCGGCCCAGGCCAGGTTTTCTCCGACCGCGACGTTGCCGCGCCAGTAGCCGACCTGGGCGAAGACAGACACGAACGGCGAACCGCAGGGTGAGTGGGAGAAGTCGCCGCAGCTTCTGATCGCCTCGGCACGCAGCGCGGCCGACCGGTCGAGCAGCACAGAGGCTCGCACCGGCGCAAGACCATGCCGCCGGCGCACGAAGTTCACGAGGCAGCGCATCGCGCGTTGCTCGACCCCGGCAGGGGCGCCCGCAGCCGTCTGGCCGGCGCACACGGTCGTCGGCGGGAGGGGGTCGCGTCCAGCCGCAGTCGCGTTCATGCAGCTGCCCGCCGCGGCCATTGCCACCAGCGCGCCTACAGCGACCTGTCTCCCGACACGCGTGCGCAGCGTTCGACCCCCCGGATTGTTGGATCCCCCTGCCCAGAGGACGCCGGGAGGCGGCGAACCTCACGCTCTGCTTGTCAGCGCTGCAGGCGAATCGCGTTCAGGTCGCCGTCTCGGATCTCGTCGGCGCGGAAGATCAGGTCCTCGACGTCGTCGTGCTCGGCGTGGATGTAGCGTCCCGCGAGCGCGTCGGCCCGCCCCGACGCCAGCACACGGACGAGCGCCGGCGCGAGCTCCGGCGGGGTCCACGGCGCATTGTCGGGGAACGAGCCGGTCATGTCCGTCTTGACGAGACCGGGCGAGATGACGAAGACGGCGATCTTGCCCTCCAGCTCGTTCGCGAGCGTCTCGCCGTAGCGGCCGACGGCCGCCTTGCTCGCCGAGTAGGCAGTCGAGGTCAAGCCTGGGAGATGCGAGGCGCCGCTCCCCGTGATCACGATCCGCCCGGCGCCCCGCTCGAGCATCCCCGGGATCACCGTCCTGCAGGAAAGATGGACGCCGAGGACGTTCACCTCGAACGTGTTCCACCAGTCGTCGATGGGCTGCTGCCAGGTCGCCGCGTCCGATTCGGGCGTGCGACCCGCGTTCGCGGCGAGGAAGTCGATCGGCCCGAGCTCGGTCTCCGTGCGCTCCACCCATTCCTCGACCGTCGCCCGGTCGGAGACGTCACCGACGAGAGCGAGTCCACCGATGTCTCGCGCGACCGCTTCGACCTGCTCGGCCGTACGGCCCGTGAGCGCCACGCGCATGCCCGCGTCGGCGAGCTCGCGTGCGACCGACTCGCCGATTCCACGACCCCCGCCGGTGACGAGCGCGACCTGGCCTTCCATTCGATCAGACGACATTGGCGATCTCCTCGAGCGCTTCGGGGTTCTCGAGCGACGATAGGTCCCCGGCATCCTGCCCTAAAGCGCGTGCCCGGACCGCGCGTCGCACGATCTTGGCGCTGCGGGTCTTCGGCAGAGCTCCGACGAAGAGGATTCGCGCCGGCTTGAACGCCTTCCCGAGCTCCGCCGCTACCGTGTCCGCGATCTCCTGCGCTGCTTGGTCGCCCGCCTCGTACCCGGGCTTCAAGACGCAGAAGATCCAGGCAACCTCGCCTTTCACTTCGTGCGGAACGCCGATCGCCGCCGACTCGGCGACGCCGGGGTGCTCGATCGCGGCCGACTCGAGCTCGGCGGGCCCGATCCGCTTCCCGGCGATGTTGAGCGTGTCGTCCGAGCGCCCGTGCAGGAACCAGTAGCCGTCCTCGTCGACGGAGGCCCAGTCCCCGTGCGTCCACACGCCCGGGAAGCGCCGCCAGTACGCGTCGAAGTAGCGCTCGGGATCGCGCCAGACGCCACGCGTCATCCCGGGCCAGGGGCTGCGGCAGACCAGCTCGCCGACCTCGCCCCGCACCGACTTTCCGGCCGCGTCCACGACGTCCATGTCCTCGCCGAGCGCAGGGAAGCCGAGCGAGACCGCTTTCGTCGGCAGGACCGGCGTGACCGAGAGGAAGCAGGCGCCGACCTCGGTGCCGCCGGAAAGGTTGATGATCGGCGCCCCGCCCTGCGAAGCAACGTGATCGTGGAGCCAGAGGTACGGCGCGCGGTTCCAGGGCTCGCCGGTCGTCGCGATCGCGCGCAGTGAGGACATGTCGGCGGTGGGCTCGCCCTTCGGGATCAGCGCGCGCACAAGCGTCGGCGAGAGGCCGAGCATCGTCACGCGCTCAGACTCGACCGTCCGCCAGATCCGGTCGTCCGGCCAGTCGGGTGCGCCCTCGGTGAACACGATCTTGGCGCCGACCGCACCCGCGCCGACCACCGTCCACGGCCCCATGATCCAGCCCATGTCGGTGGCAAACAGCACGTGGTCGCCGGCGTGAATGTCGGTCTGGTAGGCGGCCTCCCGCGCGATCGAGACGAGGAACCCGCCGTGGACGTGGACGGCCCCCTTCGGCTTGCCGGTCGTCCCCGACGTGTACGCGAGGAGATACGGATGCTCGGCGTCGACCTCGAGCGGCGGAAGCGTTGCCGGATGCGCGCGGACCGCCTCCGACCAGTCGCCGGTGGCCCGATCCCACGTGAACACCTCCTCGACCGACGGTGCGTCGCGCAGCGCCTCCTCGAGGATCCCCGCCATGTCCACGCGCTTGCCCCGGCGGAGCGACCAGTTCGCCGCGAGGACGGCCTTCGCCTCCGCGTCCTGCAGGCGCGCGGCGATCGCGGCCGGAGCGAATCCGGAGAAGATCGGCACCTGCACCGCACCCACGTGGGCGCAGGCGTTGGAGGCGATCGCCGCGGCCGGGCTCATCGGCATGAAGATCCCGACCCGGTCGCCGGGCTCGATTCCCGCCGCGACGAGCGCTTCGGCGAGCTTGGTGACCGCCCGCGAGACCTGAGCCCAGGTCAGCGAGGCGCGAACGCCGTCCTCGCCCAGGAACACCGCGGCTTCCTCGTCCGCCCGCGCGCCCTGGGCCCACTTGTGGACGCAGTTCCACGCCAGATTGAGCCGGGCGCCGACGAACCACGTGGCCCACTCGATCCCGCGTGAAGTGTCGAGCACGCGATCCCACGGCGTCGAGAACTCGATCCCCAGATCGTCGACGACCTCGGGCCAGAACCGCTCCGGATCCCGCACCGATAGTCGCTGGAGCTCGTGGTAGTCCGCGCAGCCGAGCCGCCGGATCAGGCGGGTGACATTCGCCTGCTCGACCTGCTCGGGCGTGGGCGTCCAGACGTACTCGGGCATCGGCTGGCAGGGTACGGGAATGGCCCGGTCGCGACCCACGTTCGGAAGCTGAGATGAAAGCTCGAATCCTCGCCCCCGAATTCCGCAAGTGGTGGACGCTCGGGGCCGTCTCTTTCGGCCTCTTCATGATCATGCTCGACAACACGGTCGTGAACGTCGCGCTGCCGGCGATCCAGCGGGATCTGAATATCGGCGTCTCGGAGCTCGAATGGGTCGTCAACGGCTACGCGCTGACGTTCGCGGTCCTGATGCTGACCGGCGGGAAGCTCGCCGACATGCTCGGACGCCGGCGGATGTTCATCGTCGGCCTCGCGATCTTCACCCTCGCCTCGCTCGCCTGCGGCCTGGCGAACTCGGCGGGCGTCCTGATCGGGGCGCGGATCGTCCAGGGCATCGGCGCGGCGCTGATGAACCCGGCCACCCTCTCGATCATCACCGCCACGTTCCCGCCCAGGCAGCGCGGGATGGCGATCGGGATCTGGGCCGGCGTGTCGGCCATGGCCCTCGCGATCGGCCCACTGCTCGGCGGCATCCTGACTCAGGACATCAGCTGGGGCTGGGTCTTCTTCGTGAACGTTCCGGTCGGGATCCTCGCGATCCTCGTCGCGCGCATCGCGATCGACGAGTCGCGCGACACGTCGCATGAGCAGAAGCTCGATCTGCCCGGTTTGCTCAGCTCGGCGGTGGGCCTCTTCGCGCTCACCTACGGCCTGATCGAGGCCAATAAGTACGGGTGGACCTCCGGACGGATCCTCGGACTGTTCGCGCTCTGCGTGGTGGCGCTCGCGATCTTCGTCGTGATCGAGCTGCGCTCGCGCCTCCCGATGCTCGACCTGGCGCTGTTCAAGAACCCGACCTTCGCCGGGGCGAACGTCGTGATGCTGCTCGTCGCGCTCGCGATGTTCGGCGTCTTCTTCTTCATCTCGATCTACATGCAGAACGTTCTGGGCTACTCGCCGAAGCAGGCGGGAGCCGCCTTCCTGCCTATGACGATCCTGATCGTGCTGTTCGCGCCGATCGCGGGGAAGCTGTCCGACCGCGTGGGATCGCGCTGGCTGATGGGAACCGGGATGATCCTCGTCTCCACCTCGCTCCTGATCTTCTCGCGGCTCGGGCTCGGCTCGAGCTACTGGCACATCTTCCCCGGGCTGATCGTGGGTGGTCTCGGGATGGCGATGACGATGACGCCGACCACTGCCGCGGCGATGGGCTCGGTGGCCGTCGACAAGGCCGGAGTGGGCTCTGCAGTGCTCAACTCGATGCGCCAGATCGGCGGCTCGCTAGGAATCGCCCTGATGGGCGCGATCGTCGTCAGCTACGTGTCTGCCCCCGTCGGGACTCCTCAGGCCCTGCCGCAGTTCGTCGACGGCCTCCAGCGCGCCCTGCTGGTAGCCGCAGCGATCGCGTTCGTCTCAGCGATCGTCGCAGTGTCGCTCGTGAGGCAGGTACGTCATGCCCCCGAGACGACGCTCGCCGAAGCGGCGTAGGTTTTCGTCGTAGAAAAGGAGAAGCCCCGGCTGCGGCTCCGGGGCTTCGATCCGTTTGGCGCTTGTCGGGGCGATTCTCCCGGAAGCCTTGGCTCTGCGGCCCAGCCACGCTTCCGAGCTTTGTACCGCCTCGGCTTTGGTGCGCCCATGCAGTCGGACTGGCGTCTGACCGGCTGCAAGTGGGCTCACCATAGGCCGTGTCCGTCGGTCCGTCAAGTACCTCAGTCAAGTGATCTTGCAATTTGTGAGTTCACCGAGAAGGTGACTCCATATGCCCCTTTAGGGGGATGGCCCGAACGGACGACTTGCAGTTTTGTGAAGTATAGGTTTCACTTCCCCTGAGGAACCTGCACTCGACCGCAATGAGCACGCGCACTGACACCCGTCAGCACCGCCAGACCCAGCCCTCGGGGCTGCGCCTGGGCGAGCGCCTGCGGCAGCTCCGGGTTTCGGCGAATCTGACCCAGACCGACGTGGCCGGCGAGCGCTTCTCCAAGGAGTACGTCAGCCAGATCGAGCGAGGGAAGACCCGTCCCACGCGCGAGACGATCGAATGGCTCGCCGAGCGGCTGAGCGTCGACGCGAGCTTTCTCGCCAACGGCGTCTCCGCCGACGAGCGCGGCCGGGTCGACGCGGTTCTGACGCGCGCCGAAGCGCTTGTCGAGGCCGACCAGAACGACGAGGCGCTCGAGCAGCTCGACGGCGTCCACTCGGCGGTTCTCGCCACCGGACTGCCGGAGCTCGAGGTCAAGCATCTGACGCTCGCCTCGCGTGCGCGTCTGACCAACGGCGACGTCCGCGGCGCGATCGAGCTGCTCACGCAGGCACGCTCGCTCAGCGAAGCACCCGAGTTTTCCGACGTCGACCGCGCCGAAGTCCTGTTCCGGCTCGGCACCTGCCGCTATGCGCTCTCGAGCATCGCGACGGCAGTCGGCCTCTTCAACGAGGCACTCACGCTTGCAGAGCGCTCGGGCCTGCCGTGCGACCTGCTCCGCTCGAACATTCTCGGCTACCGCTCCCGGTGCTATCGCCGGCAGCGCGACTTCGAGGCCGCGCGTGAGGACGTCGAGCGCGCGCTCGAGCTCGCCGAGGCCGTCGACGACCCCCGCGCCGTCGCCCGCGTCTACTTCAACGCCTCGCTCGTCGCCGAGCGCCAGGGCCACTGGGTGCTCGCCCGCTCGTACGCAGAGCGCGCGAAGGCGCAGTACGAGGAGCTCTCGGACCGGCTGAACGTCAGCCGGCTCATGAACAACCTCGGTGGCCTCAACTTCCTCCTCGGCAAGCCCGAGGACGCGATCGTCCATCTCAAGGACGCCTTCCGCGTCGCCCTCGACATGGGCGAGAACGCCGAGGCTGCGCAGGCCGTGTCCTCGCTTGCCCAGGTGCATCTGCGCACCGGCGAGGTTCAGATCGCCGAGGAGCAGGCGCGCCATGCGCTGGAGCTGCTCGACGGCCGCGAGGATTTCCTCGACGAGATCGGCAACGCCCGCCTCGTGCTCGGCCGCTCGCTGCTCGAGCAGGGCCGGCTCGACGAGGCCGAGGCTGCATTCGCAGAGGCTGACTCGAGCTTCGAACAGCTTTCTTCCGCAAGTCACCGCGCACTCGCCTGGGTCGCCATGGGCGATCTCGCGACGCGCCGCGGGGACGACCGCGGAGCCGCCCACCATTACCGCAACGCAGCCGAAGCGCTGCAGGACTTCCGTTTCTAAGGGAAGGGAGGTGAACTTCTTGACTCAGGCTCGCCTCATCTACGTGATCCTCCTCGTCTGTCTCGTCGCGTCTCTCGTCGCGTCCCTCATGGGCAAAAGTGCTCCGGGACTCGGGATGTCGGACGGTCCGAGGGGCTAGGCTCTTCGGGGTGCATGCGGCAGGACCTGCGGCCTTACTCGTCGCGCTGGTTGCGACGGGCTGCGGATCGAGCGGCGGTACCACCCTTCAGAGCTTGTGGCGACAGCCCGGCGAAAGCGTCGGTCTGGTTCCGGGCACGTCGGATTACGCCGCCGGCTCGATCAGAGTCTCCTTCCTCGTCATCGGACACGACGGACGCCCGGTTAATCGGCCAGAGGCCCGTCTCTGGCTCGCGCGTTCGCGAGAGGCCACCCCTCTCGCGAGCGCGACGGCCTCCCTCGAGTCGGTGGGCAGCCCAGGGGCCGTCACCGACGCGGGGGATGTGACCCATCTCTACGTCGGCCGGATCCGTGTCGACAAGCCCGGCCGCTACTGGCTGCTGGCCGAGCCGGTCGGGGGAACGCCGATCCGGGCGCTCGGGACGATCGACGTTAAATCCCGGAGCGTCTCGCCGGCCCTCGGCGCGCGCGCGTACCCGTCGCGGACGCCGACGCTCGCCGCCGTGGGAGGACGCGCCGCCCTCATCACGACGCGCCGACCCCCGGACCGCGCCCTCCTCCGCGACTCGATCGCGGGCTCGCTCGCGAGTCACGCACCGTTCGTGGTCGTCTTCGCCACGCCCAAGTTCTGCACGAGCCGGGCGTGCGGCCCGGTCGTGGACGTGGTCGACTCGGTGCGCAAGCGATTCGCAGGGCGGGGCGTCCGCTTCATCCACGTTGAGATCTACCGCGGAAACGATTCGCAGAACGGTCTCAACCGGTGGGTGCGCGAGTGGTGCTTGCCCAGCGAGCCGTGGACGTTCGTCGTCGGCCGCGACGGCCGGATCAAGGCGAAGTTCGAGGGTTCCGTATCGGCCGGCGAGCTCGCATCGGCCGTGCGGATTCTCCTCACGCATTAGTGGGCATCATCCGCGCCTATGGGTGCGCGGATCGAGCGGCTGAAACGGACGTTGCATGTGGGGCGCGTCGCGCGGCAGAGTGGTTTGCTGCGCGTGCTCGGCGAGATCGGCGTCGTCGGCGACCGGCCCGCCACGCGCGAAGGCGCGCGCAGGTTCCGGCTCGCGCTCGAGGAGCTTGGCACGACCTACATCAAGCTCGGCCAGCTCCTCTCGTCCCGTCCCGACCTGCTCCCAGACGTTTACATCGAGGAGCTCGACCGGCTCGTCGACCAGGTGCCACCCGTTCCGTTCGCGGAGATCGACCGGACGATTCGTGAGGAGCTGCCGGACGACGTGTTCACGAGCGTCGATCCGGAGCCGCTCGCGACCGCGGCCCTGGGTGACCGAGCGGGTGCTCGTGCTCGAGCGGATCGACGGCGAGAAGGTCAGCGAGGGCCACGGGCTCTCGGAGGAGAGGAGCCGCGACCTGGCGCGTTCCTTCTTCCGCGCGTACGTGCACCAGGTGACCGTCGACGGCGTCTACCACGCTGATCCGCACCGCGGAAACGTGCTCCTGACGCCCGACGGCCGGCTGGCGCTGCTGGACTTCGGCCTGCTCGGGCGGCTCGACGACGACACGCGGAGGAACCTCGCCCTGCTCCTGATGGCGGTGGCACAGAACCGCGCGGACGACGTCGCGGATCTCATCCTCTCCTTTCGCTCACCGACCTGTCCTCCAACGAGGCCGGTTTTCGCGCCGAGCTGCGCAGGAAGCTCCCCCGGTACCAGTGGCGCCCGCTCTCCGGGATTCAGGCGGGAGAGGCACTCGCCTACCTCCAGCGCATCTCGGTGCGGTATGCGATCCGCCTCCCGCCGAGCTTCGCACTCGTAGGGAAGACGCTGTCTCAGGCGACTCGATCGCGCGGATGCTCGACCCGGCGCTCGACCCGATTCAGTTGCTCGAGGAGGACGCGCTCGAGGGGATGATTATGGAGGCGGAGCGGCGCCTGGAGCCAGGCTCGCTCTTCTCGCTGCTCTTCACGCAACTCGAGCCGCTCGTGAAGATGCCACGGCACGTCAGCCACCTCGTCGGCCAGCTCGAGACCGGGACGATGAAGGTCGGGATCGTCCCGACCGACCTGGGCGAGATCGAGGCGGTCGCGCGGTCGGCGGCGAACCGGATTGGCGCAGCGCTGATCGTCGTGGGCCTGCTGATCTCGTCGGCCCTCCTCGCGCGTGTCCACGACCTGCCGTGGGTCGCGGCCGTCGGTTTCGTCCTCGCATCCGTCCTCGGGCTGTACATGGTCTGGAAGATCATTCGAACGCCCGGCGAGCTCTAGGAGGGCTTCCGACCCGAATCACGAACCTGACCGCGGGGGTGCCTACCAAGGCTCCTCCTCTCCCCTGACAGCGACGGCGGCCTATGGTCGCCGTCGCCTTGTTCTGGGTCAGCCCCTCCGCCGTCCTCCGCCGTCAAGCGTCGCCTTTTGTCTGCGGGAATACTCGCGAACCGCGTAACGTCTCTAGACGAAACACGTCCGTATCCCTAGATTCTCAGTCCCCCAGTCCTGGAGACACGCGTGGAAGCTCACACCAGCGACGTCAAGCTCACCGACCTGGCCTCCTGCGGCGGTTGCGCCGCCAAGTACTCGGCAGCCCGCCTCGAACAGCTGCTGGCCGGCTTCGTGCCGATGGACGAGGAGAACCTGCTCGTCGGACTCGCGCCTGCCGACGACGCTGCCGTCTACCGCCTCGACGAGGAGCGCGCGCTGATCTTCACGCTCGACTTCTTCCCACCCGTCGTCGACGACCCCGGCGACTACGGCGCGATCGCCGCGACGAACGCGCTCAACGACGTCTTCGCGATGGGCGGCACGCCGCTCCTGGCCCTTTCGATCGCCGCGTTCCCCGAGGAGCTACCGGTTGAGATGCTCGGCGCGATCTTCGCTGCCGCGGACGCGCAGGTACGCGCGGCCGGCGGGCTGCTCGCGGGCGGGCACACGATTCGCGACGCCGAGCCGAAGTACGGGCTCGCGGTGGTCGGGACCGTCCACCCTGACGGGATCTGGCCGAAGAACGGCGCGCAGCCGGGCGACGCCTTGTTCGTGACCAAGCCGCTCGGGACCGGGCTGATCATGACCGGCTGGAAGAAACAGCTCGCCGGCTCGCAGCAGCTCGAGCGCGCGATCGGCTGGATGCGCACGCTGAACAAGGATGCCGCCGAGGTCCTGCGCGGGCTCGCGCCGAACGCCGTAACCGACGTCACCGGCTTCGGGCTCTTCGGCCACGCCCACGAGGTCGCCGAGCGGAGCGGCGTGCAGATCCGGCTCGAGTCTGGGCGATTCCCGGCGATCGACGGTGCGCTCGACATGGCGCGCAAGGGTGTGCGGACGAGCGGCGATCCGCGGAACCGCGACTTTGCGGCTCGACACGTTTCCTCCGAAGGCGTCTCGGAGGTGCTCGTCGCGCTCGGCTACGACCCGCAGACGGCCGGCGGGCTGCTGGTCTCGCTCCCGGCGGAGAAGTCTGCGGCGCTGGAGGCAGAGTTCGAGGGTCGCGGGCTCTTCCTGCGGCGCATCGGCTCGGTGGAAGAAGGATCCGGCGTCGTCGTCGAGTGACTCGCGGCATGGTGCATGGGCGGTTCCAGCCCTTCCATAACGGCCATCTCGAGTACCTGCACGGCGCAGCCGAGCGCTCGGACGAGGTCTTCGTCGGGATCACGAATCCCGACCCGAAGCGGATCAAGCCGGAACCCAGCGATCCTCTGAGGCATCTGCCCGAGTCGAACCCGTACTCCTACGCCGAGCGCCTGCTGATGGTGAAAGCGGCCGCCGGCGACCTCGGTCTCGATTCGGCGCGTGTCCACGTGATCCCGTTCCCGGTCAACGAGCCGGAGCTCTGGCCTGCCTATGTGCCCGCGGGCGTCACGCAGTACTTGCGCCTGTTCTCGGAGTGGGGTGGGACGAAGCTCGAGCGCATGCGGGAAGCGGGCTATGAGGTCGTCATCCTCGACGAGGGCGCGGAGAAGGAGATCTCCGGCGCGGTCGTGCGGGCCGCGCTCCGGGACGGCGGCGACTGGGAGAGCCTCGTGCCCCCCGGTGTGGCGCGCGTCCTCCGCTCACTCGAAGCGATTCCCGCTTAGGCTCATCGAGTGCTTCCGATCGTCGTGATCCTGCTGGACGGGCTGGGCGACCGCGCGCATGCGGTGCTCGGCGGACGGAGCGGGAACGAAGCCGCGGAGACGCCGAACCTCGACCGGCTGTGCGCCTCAGGATCGTGCGGCCTCCTGTATGCCGTAGGCCCCGGGCGAGCGCCGTCGAGCGAGGTCGCGCACTGGTCGATGCTCGGGTACCGGCCGGAGGAATTTCCGGGCCGCGCCGTCTTCGAGGCCTTCGGCCGCGGCCAGGAGGTCGACCCTGCCGAGGTGCTCGCCTACGCTGCACTGCGCCCCGCCGAGCGTCGGGCTGACGGCCTCTGGCTGACCGGCCGGCCCGATCCGAAGGCCGATGCGGACGAGGCCTCACGGCTCGTCGAGCGCTGCAACGGACTGGAATTTGAAGGGCTTCGCTTCTCGCTCGAACATGTGTGGCGCGGCGAGGCGATCCTCCGCGTCTCCGGCGGCGCGGACGACCGGGTCACCGACACCGATGCGTTCTTCCGCGACCGCCACCCCGTCCTGCGCCCGCAGCCGCTCGCCCCGGAAGCCGAGCGCACGGCGCGCGCGGCCGAGGCGTGGACCCGGCGCGTGCTGGAGCTCCTCGACGGCGAACGCTTCAACGTGATCACGCTCAAGTGGTGGGGCCGGCTTCGCGAGCACCCGAGCTTCCTCGAACGACACGGGATCACGGGCGCGTTTGTCGCCGAATCGGCGTTCCTGCGCGGGCTCGGACACGCGCTCGGCCTCGAGGCGGTCGAGGAGCCCGAGACGGACGATCCGGTCGCGGACCTGCAGCGCCGCCTGGAGCACGTTCGCAAACGGCTCGACGCGGGCGACACGTTCGTCTTCATCCACCAGAAGACGACCGACGCGGCTGGGCACACGAAGGATCCGCGGATCAAGCAGCAGACGATCGAGACCCTCGATGCGGCGCTCGCCGAGCTGCCGACCGACCGCGCGATCGTCTGCTTGACCGGTGACCACGCGACGCCCGCATCCCCTGACGTGATCCATTCGGGCGACCCTGTGCCGCTTGTCGTTGCCGGGCCTGGAGTGCGCGCCGACGGGGTCACGGAGTTCGGCGAGACGACGTGTGCCGGGGGGATCCTCGGGCAGCTGCGCGGCCCCGACCTGATGCCGGTGCTTCTGAACGCGGCCGACCGTCCGCTCTTCCTGGGGTCGCGGCCGACGCCGTACGACGGCGCCGACGGGTACCCGGCTCTGCTCGAACCCCTTCTCTAGACTCGAACCGATGGCCGTCGAGACATCCCGGCTCGCCCGGCTCCGGGCGGTCGAGCTCTCACCCGCGGGCTTCCGGAGGCTCGCCGCTCTGAGCGCGCTGATGCTGTTCGCGATCGTCTCGACCGGAGCGACGGTGCGCCTGACCGCGTCCGGCCTCGGCTGCGAGCACTGGCCGGGCTGCCAGGCGGGCAATCCGTTTCCGGCCAGCGGCGTCCACTCCTACATCGAGTTCGGGAACCGGATGGTCGCCGGCGTCACGATCTTCGTCACGCTGTTGCTTGCGGTCGCTGCGTTCTCGACGCCGGGCCTGTCGCGCCGGACGGCTTGGCTCACGCTGGCCGTCTTCGTCGGCACGCTTGCCCAGGCGCCGCTGGGCGCGATCACCGTCTATCTGAACCTCCATCCGCTGATCGTGATGCCGCACCTGATGCTCTCGATGGTGCTGCTCGCCTGGGCGGTGATCGTGCTGCTCGACGCCCTGCGGCTCGAGCGCGGGGAAGCGCCGCCGACGCTTCCCGAGGAGGTCCGTCGCTTTGTGCCCGCTCTGCCGGTCGCGTGCTTCGGCCTGCTCGTCTCGGGTGCGTTCGCGACCGCGGCCGGCCCGCACTCAGGTGGCGATGAGGTCGCGCGCTTCGGCACGCTCGACGTCGCGCTGGTGTTCCATGCCGCGTCGGTTGCCGCGTTCGGTCTCGGGCTGATCTTCCTGCTCGGCTATCTCGTCGCCCGACGCGACCGCTCACCACTCGCTTTCCGCGGAGCGGCCGTCGTGGTCTTTCTCACTTTGGTCCAGATGGGGCTCGGCGAGCTGCAGTACCGAACGCATCTCCCGTGGGGGCTCGTCCTGGCGCACGTGGCGGTCAGCGCGGCTGTCTGGAGCAGCGCCGTTGCGCTCGCGAGCCTGATTCGGCGGCCGCTGAGAGCCACGTAGACTTTCCGGGGTGGCGGAAGAGATCCGAATCTCGCGTCGGCCGAGCCTGAACGAACCGGTGTTGATCACTGCGTTTCGGGGCTGGAACGACGGCGGCCAGGGCGCTTCGCTTGCCGGCGGATATCTCGCAAAGGTCTGGCGGGCGGCGCGGTTCGCCGAGATCGAGCCCGAGACCTTCTTCGACTTCCAGGCGACGCGGCCGCAAGTCTCGCTCGTCGACGGGCTGACGCGGAAGATCGAATGGCCTGACAACGCCTTCTATCACGCGCGCATTCCGGGAACGGACCGCGATGCGGTCCTCCTGCTGGGGATCGAGCCGAATCTCCGCTGGCGGACGTTCACCGATCTCATCGTCAGCCTCTCCACCGAGCTCGGCGTCGAGCTGGCGATCACGCTCGGCTCGCTCCTCGCCGACGTTCCGCACACGCGTCCGGCGCCGGTGACCGGGAGCGCGAGCGACCAGGCGCTCGTCGAGTCGATGGGCCTGCAGGCGTCGCGCTACGAGGGGCCGACCGGCATCGTCGGCGTGCTGCACGACGCGTGCAAGCAGTCAGGCATCCCGTCAGTCAGCCTCTGGGCCGCGGTACCGCATTACGTCTCGCTCGCGCCGAGCCCGCGGGCCGCGCATGCGCTCTGCGTGCGCCTCGGCGAGCTGCTCGAGGTGGAGGTCGAGACTGGAGAGCTGGCGGAGGCAGCCGAGACCTATTCGGAGCAGGTCAGCGAGGCGGTCGCCTCGGACGTCGACACCCAGACGTACGTCGAGGAGCTGGAGCAGCGCAGCGACGCGATCGACGAGGTCACGGAGGCGGAGATCCCCTCCGGCGACTCCCTCGCCGCCGAGCTGACGCGGTTCCTGCGCGAGCGCGAAGCGGGCGGCGAGTCGGATCCTCCGCGCGACCCGCCTTCCTAGAGCCGTCTCGACGCTCCCGCTTCGCGGCCCGGTAAGGGAGCGCAGACGGACAGGCGGCGGAGCCACCTGCCCTGGAACGACGCCGCAGAGGCGGCGCCTTAGCCGAAGGTGAATGCGTAAGCCGAGAGGCCGGGCGAGAACCGCAGCTCGAGCACACCCTCCGTAGGCTTCGGGAGCGCCAGGAGGGTGTAGAGCCGGTCACCGTTGACGGCGATCATCCCTGAGGGGCGGCCGTCCACGAGCTTCTCGACCCGGCCTTTCCCGCCGAGCACGAGGTAGACCCGCTGAGCCTGGAAGTGCAGCCGCAGCCCTGCACCCGAGCCGGCGACGATCCGCTGCGGGCCGACAGTCCAGCCACCGTCATACGCCAGCTCGTTCAGCGCGAGCGACCGCGGGAACGCATAGCGGGCGGGCTTGTCCTCCTGCACGGGGAGACCCGCGTACCGGTCGAGCCGCTGGTAGCCGAGGTACGACTCCGGCGTCACCAGCTCGTGCGGGGTCTGGTCCGCCTTCGGGACGGCGACTGGGAGCCTCGTGCCCGGCCGCTCCGCGAGGAGCCGCCGGATCAGTCCCTCCGTCTGCGCGTACTCGCCTTCGCCGAAATGCGCGTGGCGCACGTGTCCGCGCCGGTCGATCAGGTACTCCGCGGGCCAGTACTGGTTCGCGTACGCGTTCCAGGTCCCGTAGTCGTTGTCGAGCGGCACCGGGTAGCGGACGCCGTAACGCTTCGCAGCAGAGCGAACGTTCGAGACGTCGTGCTCGAAGGAGAACTCCGGAGTATGCACGCCGACGACGACCAGACCGCTGGAGCGGTAACGGTCGTACCAGGCTGTCACGTGCGGCAGCGTCCGAAGACAGTTGATGCAGGAGTACGTCCAAAAGTCGATCAGGACGACCTTGCCACGCAGTCCCTTCAGCGTCAGCGCGCGGTCTCCCGGTGTGTTCAGCCAGTGCGAGATCCGTTGGAAGTCGGACGCTGCGCCGTAGTCGGCCAACTGCGCTCCGTGCGGCGAAGCGGCGCGCGCGACGCCGGCGGAGCCGCCGCGCAGAGAAGCCAGCTTCTTGCGGGCGGTCCCGTTCCGCTCGATCTTCCCCTGCAGGTAGTTCGTGTAGTCCCCGAGCGCGAGCTGGGCCTTCGTATCGAGGTGGAAGATGATCGCAAACGCCGAGGCGGCGATCAGGACACCGGCGGCGACCCGAACCTGCTGCGCGCGAGGCCGGATCGCACGGGCGGCGCGCTGCCCGCCGACGGCGATCGCGAGCATCGGAACCGCGGCTCCGGCCGCATATGCGATCGTCAGGAGGATCGTGTCGAGGCCGACGTGCATGCTCGCCGCCTTGACCGTGATGACGGCCAGGACGGGGCCGGCGCACGGCACGAAGACGAGCCCGAGGCTGGCGCCGAGTAGGAAGCCGCCGCCGAGGTTCCGTCCCGAGCGCCGGCCGAGCCGGGCAAATGGTCGCTCCAGCAGCAAGCCGAGCTGTGGGATCAGCAGTGACGCGGCGAGCACGAAGAGCAAGGCCAGCGCCAGGTTGCGGAGAAACGTCTCCGGGAGCCCGAGCTGGTCGAGTAGCCAGGCGGCGACCAGCGTGAACACGGTGAAGCTCGCGGCGAGGCCGGCGACGATCGCGTAGGGCCGGCGAGGCTCGTCATCCGTTGCGCTGCCGGCGAGGAGGATCGGCAGGACGGGGAGGACGCACGGGGAGATCGCTGTGACCACGCCCGCGAGGAAGCCGATTCCGAGGAGAAGGAGCATCGCTTCCTTCTTCGACTACGAGGTCGCCCCGGTTGTTACGCCGGTTCTTCGGCCGGAGGCGTTGCGGGCGGCGCTTCGGCGGTCGCGGTGGCGGGCTTCCGCCGCCGGCGCCTGCGTGGCTTCGGCGGAGCGCCGTTCTCCGCCGCCGCCTCGGGGCCGGATCCGTTCTGCGAGGCCTGCTGCTGCCCCGCGGTCGCCGGCTGCTGTGTCTGGTTCTTGCGCTTGCGGCGGCGCCGGCGGCGTGATCGTCCTGGCTGGACCTTCGGCGCCGGCAGGTTCTCGGCCAGCGCGGCCGCGACTTCGGGCAGCGTTCCGAGCCGCTCACGCGCCGCCTCGATCAGCTGTGTCGAGCGCGGCGTATAGCCCTCCGCCGAGGCCAGCAATGCAACGCCGACCTCGCGTGGCAGCTCGATCGACGCGTTGACGAGCTTCGCGGCGTTCTCCTCGTGCCGATGGCCGCGGGAGTTGGCAAGCGCGCCGAGCAGCCGTTTGGCCTCGGGGAACTCCGAGCTGGCGCGGCGGTCCTGCACCTTGCGCGTGGCTCGTGCGAGCTTCCAGGTCCAGCGGGCGATGATCTGGTCGGGCGCGTTCGCCTTTCCATCGGCGATTGCTCGCAGCAGGATCCGCACGCCCTGGATCCGATCCTTGTCCCACGTCGGCGCCTGGGTGACGAGCGTGACGAGGTCGTCGAAGTCTGCGCGCTCGACGGTCATGGAAACCCGGTCGGCGAGCGCGATCATGCGCAGCCTGCGATTGGGATTCTCGGCAGCGCAGGTGGCTAGGAACTGCTCGAGGCAGCCCTTTGAGGCGCGGCCGTCCGTCAGCTTGGTCACGAAGTCGACGCGCTCCTCGAACCGGACCTGGCGCCCGGCGATCGAGGCCCAGTACCGCTGCTCCTCCTCGTCGAGGTAGCGCGGATCGACGCGCTGCCACTCGCGCGCGATCACGGCGAGACGGCGCGCGACGTTCGGCGTCACCGGGACGAGCCACGGTGCAGGCGTGAGGCGTCGGCGTGCACGGCGTTGGACGCGGCGGCGCGGCGCGGGCGTGACCCGTGCGCCTTCGCGGTAGAAGTCGGCTTCGAGCAGCGAGTGGAGCGAGACGACGCGGTCGTTGTGCGTTGCGCTTTTCGGGACGAAGTCGACGACGATGCCCGCCTCCTTGCGCGGGTGCGTACGCATGATCCGCCCGATGCGCTGCTGGTACACGCGCTTCGACGCGGTCGGCGCGAGGTGCATGCAGACCGTCGCGCGCGGCGAGTTCCAGCCCTCGGCGAGCAGCATCGCGTTGATCAGCACGTTGATCTCGCCGCGCTCGTAGGCTGCGAGCGTTTCGGCGAGCTGCACCGGCGGCGTGCGGCCGGAGACGGCCTCGGCCTTGAGGCCGGCGGCCCGGAACTCCTTCGCGAGGTTGTACGCGTGATCGACGCCGGCCGCGTAGACGATCCCGGGAGTCGACTCGAACCGGTCGCGGTAGAGGCTCGCCGCGGCCTGGTTCAGGGCTTGGTGGTCGAGCGTCTTGGCCAGCGCTTCCTGGTCGAAGTCGCCGCCGACGATCGGCACCTGGTTGATCGCTGCGACCGGTGGGACGCGCAGACAGCGGAGCGGCGCGATCAGTCCGCGACGGGCGGCGTCGGCGAGTGGCAGGTCGTCCACCGATGCTGGGAAGACGTCCGAGACCTGTTTCGCGATCAGCTCCTCGGTCGCGGTCATCCCGATGTAGATCGGCTCCGGGAAGCTCCGGATCGCCGCGCTCGTCTTCTCGCCGAGGGCCGTATGCGCCTCGTCGCAGATCACGAGCTGGTAGGCCTCGCGGCTGACGTCGCCCACGTGCCGCGCGAACCAGGCGTAGGTCTGGATCGTGAGGGGGTTCTCCTTGAGCGGCTCCATGCCCGTCACGATCGCCGGGTGGAAGCGGTCCGCGTAGCCCTCGTGGGTCAGGTCGCGGTCGAACTGCGAGACGAGTAAGCGGCGGTGGGTGAGGATCAGGACGCCGAGCGTGCGGGCCGCCTCGACGAAGCCCGCGGCGGCGATCGTCTTGCCCGACGCGGTGGGGTGCCGGAACCGGAACCGTCTGGCCGCGCCCGGGTCCTCGCCGACGAACTCTTCCTCGTCGTCTTCCTCCTCGGCCTCGTTCGCTTCCTCGAGCGCCGGAGTCTCTTCGTCATCCTCGTCCGCCTCCGGAAGCTCGTCGGCGTGCGCGCCGTTGCCGTTCCCGTTCCCGTTCACCGCGGCCTGCTGCTCGTTGTACGCGATCAGCTCCGTCAGCATTCCGGCCAGCGCGTCGATCTGGTGCCGGCGCAGCTCGGTGCCTGAAGCGAGGTGCGGCGGGCGCTCGCTCAGGACGCGCTCGAGGCCGAGCATAAGGCCGAAGCGCGTCTTCCAGGCCGGGGACGGGGAGCGCCGGCCGGCGGCGATCTCGGCGAGCGCTTCGTCCAGCGCGCGGCGCCGGGACGTTCCCGGAGCAAGCGCGGCCGCCGGGTCCTCGTCGGCCCGTAGGAAGGGCTCGCCGGCCCATGCTTCGGCCTGAAGGGCGGCGGCGGCGAGGCCGTCCGTCTCCTCCGGCGCAGTCGTCGGATGCTTGGTCGTTTCCTGCATGTGCGCAGCACGATCCACGTGCTGCAACTTCGCGAGGTGGCGCGCTCGCTCAACTTCCCCTAGCAAGCGTCGCTTGTCAGAGCATACCCGATTTTTGGCGTTTCGCGGGCTCTCCGAGGCGCTGTGGAGGAATCGTCACCCACGCGTGCGATTTTCGGCGATACGCTCACGCCATGGGGAGGGAGGTGGGGTTCCCGGAGTTAGACGCGTGTGCCTAGAGAGGCGCTCGGGCGAAGGTTCTAGATCGGAGTGCCCGTCCCGCCCATGCCGCCGAAGATGGCGAACGGGTTCCCGGGGAAGGCCTCCCACACGAGCTCGCCGCCGGCCTCGACCTCGCCGTGGACTCGCTCGGCGAGCGCCTTCGCCTCCTCGCGCGTGCTCGTCCCCGCGATGACGTAGCGGAACTGCCGCACGACGCCGTAGCCCTCCGACTCGAGCTGCTCCGCCAACTCGCGCGCGGCTTCGCGAGACTCGCACTCGACGCGCACCTCCCACGGCGCATAGCCCTCCGCGAGCAGCTTCTCGTCGACGGATGGCCCGGGCAACTCGTCAGACCAGTGACCCTCCTCCTCGAGCCAGTGCTGGACGCGGCTCGTGCGCGCCTGCAGGCCCTCGTCGGCGAGCTCGGCCTCGATCACCTCGCGAGCTCGTTCCGCCTCGCGGCGCGTCGCGGCGTAGACGAAGAGGTCGCCGTCGTCCTGGGACACCGCGAGCCGGCGTCCTTCGAGCTCGCGCGCGAGGTCGCGCGCCTGCGACCCGAGCTGGAGCCCGAGCCTCGAGAGCAGCCCTTCCGACTCCTCAGGGAGCTCGACGTGGATGCGCCAGTCGTCGGCCACGGCGAAAGACCTAGCTAGGCCGGCGCCGCGGCGCGGACATCGGCGAGCGGTTGCCCGAACATCCGCTCCGACACGCCGGTCTGATCGAGGTACTTCGTGATCCCGCCGAGGAAGAACGGCCAGCCCGCTCCGAGGATCAGACACGCGTCGACATCCGCAGCGTCAGCCACGACGCCCTCTTCGAGCACGCGGTGGATCTCGTCGGCAACGGCCTCGAGCGCCGCTTCGGTGATCTCCTCGACACTCTTACGCGCATCCTCGAGGATGACGATTTCGTCGCGCCCCCCGGCGAACCCCGCCAGGGTCGGCGAGAGCGCGAAGCGGTCGGGGAATGCCTCGTGCATGGTCTCGAGCACGTGGTTCGCCACCCGCGGACCGACCATCTGGAGTAGGACGGAAGGCGCCATCGGCATCCCGAGCCGCATGATCGCCTCGTCGGTCTCCTCGACCGAGTTGCCGCGCTCCAGCGCGTCCATCAGCACGCGCGTCATCCGGGTAAGCACGCGGTTGACGACGAAGCCAGGCGCGTCCCGCACAACTACGGCGCGCTTCCGCAGCTTCTTCGAGACATCCCAGGCGGTCGCGAGCGTCACATCGTCGGTCTTGGCAGCCCGCACGAGCTCGACGAGCGGCATGAGTGCGACCGGGTTGAAGAAATGCATGCCCACGACGCGCTCGGGGTGCTCCAGGCCCGACGCCATCTCGGTGACCGAGAGCGATGACGTGTTGGTGGCGAGGACGCACTCGGCCGGAACGACGCGCTCGAGCTCGGCGAAGACCTCTTGCTTGACGGCCAGCTCCTCGAAGACCGCTTCGAGAACGAGATCGCAACCGCCGAAAACGTCGTAGGACGTCGAGCCGGAGACGAGCGAGGCGAGGAACCGTGCCTTGCCGTCGTCGTAACGGCCCTTCGAGACCTGCAGCGCCAGCTCGTCGCGGATGGACTCCACGGCGCGGTCGACGGTCGGCTGGTCGAGGTCGCGCAGGACGATCGGCACCTCGAGCCGCCTGAGGAACAGCGTGGCCAGCTGGGTCGCCATCAGGCCCGCGCCGACGATGCCCACTCGCTCGATCCTGCGCGGCTTCGCCTCGGGAACGCCGACGCCACGCTTGATCCTGCGCTCGACGAGGTCGAACGCGTAGATCGACGCCTGGGCCTGCCGGCTCGGCAGCAGCTCCGCGATCGCGTCTTCTTCGGCGCGATACCCCTCCTCCAGCGACCACGTGGCTGCGCCCTCGATCAGGTCGAGCGCGCGGTACGGACCGGGTGCGGCGCCGTGGACCGAGTCGTCGACGTCGCTGCGTGCGCGCCGGAGGATCGTCTCGAGCTCCGAGAAGTCCGGCACCGGCCGCTCGATGCCGTCGCGCTCGGCGAGATCGCGGGCGAACGCGATCGACTCGTCGAGGAACTCGACCGGCGCGTACAGCGCATCGGCGAAGCCGAGCTCGAGCGCCTTGCGGGCATCGAGCATCCGGTTCTGCTTGAGGGGGTTCGCGACGATGAACTTGACCGCCGTCTCCGGCCCGACGAGCCGCGGAATGATTTGGGTTCCGCCCCAGGCCGGGAAGATCCCGAGGAACACCTCGGGGCACGCGAAGTGGCGGACGCCGGCGGAGATCGTGCGCGCATCGCAGTGCAGCGCGATCTCGACTCCGCCGCCGAGGCACGCGCCGTTGATCGCCGCGACGGTGGGGTACGGGAGCGCCGCGAGGCGCGCGAACAGCTCGTGTCCCGCGTGCGAGCCCTCGCGCGCGAGCTCGGGCGAGACGTCGGGGAACTCGGTCACGTCGGCTCCCGCCGCGAAGACGAACGGCTTGCCTGTGAGCACGAGCGCCGCAAACTCCGTGCGCTCCAGTTCGCCGAGGACGCGGTCGAGCGACTCGAGCGCGCCCCGTGAGAAGAATGTCGGCTTCGTGTGGTCGGCGCCGTTGTCGATGGTGACCACCGCGACGTCGCCGGCGCGCGCCAGCTTGAACTCGGTGTCAGGCACGTTCCCAGAGCACCGCGGCGCCCATTCCCATCCCCACGCAGAGTGCGGTCAAGCCGTACTGGACGTCCGGCCGCTCTTTGAAGCCGTATGCGAGCTGCGCCATCAGGCGCACGCCCGTCGCAGCCAGTGGATGGCCGAAGGCGATCGCGCCGCCGTACGGGTTCAGCCGCTCATCCTCTGGAGCGACGCCGAAAGCATCGCACCAGGTCAGCACCTGAACGGCGAACGGCTCGTTCAGCTCCAGCAGGCCGACGTCGTCGAGCGTGAGCCCGGCTTGGTCGAGCACTCTTTCGGTCGCGGGGATCGGTCCGATGCCCATCAGCTCGGGCTCGACGCCCGCGAACGCGAAGGCGACGAGGCGCATCTTTGGCTCGAGGACGAGTTCTTCCACGGCCGCGTCGGAGGCGAGGAAGCACGCGGTGGCCCCGTCGGTCAGTCCGGCCGAGTTGCCGGCCGTGACCCGGCCTCCGGGCCGGAAGGGCGTGCGCAGCTCGGCGAGGCCCTCGAGCGTCGTGTCCGGACGCAGGAACTCGTCGCGGCCGGCCACGCGCCAACCTTCCTCGGTGAAGACGGACATCGGGACGACGGTCTCGCGCATGACGCCGTTCTGCCAGGCCTCGGCTGCACGCTGCTGCGACTGAACCGCGAAGAAGTCGGCGCGCTCCTTCGTGATTTCAGGGAGGCGGTCGTGGAGGTTCTCCGCAGTAGCGCCCATCGTGACGGCCGAGTTGTCGACGAGGCGCTCGGAGACGAAGCGCGGGTTGAAGTCGACGTCCTCTCCCATCGGGTGGTGGCCCATGTGCTCGACGCCGCCGGCGAGCACGATGTCGGCCGCCCCTAGCGCGAGCTCGCCCGCGCCCACGGTGACGGCCGTGAGCGCGCCGGCGCACATGCGGTCGACGGCAAAGCCCGGGACGCTGTGCGGAATGCCGGCGAGGAGCCCGACGTCGCGTCCGAGCGTGAGCCCCTGGTCGCCGACCTGCGCCGTCGCGGCCATGATCACGTCGCCGATCCGCTCGGGCGGGATGGCCGGGTTCCGCCGCAGCAACTCCCGAACGACCTTGACGGCCATATCATCCGCGCGCGTCGACCAGAACATCCCCTTGGGCCCGGCCTTGCCGAACGCCGTGCGGACACCGTCGACGTAGTAGACCTCTCGCAATTCCCGAGCCATCGAATGAGCTTACTCGTCACGAATCTGTGCCAAGAGCGCCTCAAAACCGACTTAGTGGCTCAGAGCCACAAAGTCCGGAACAGCGCTTTGCTCGGCATCCGAGCCAGCGAGAATGGCTTGGAATCGAGTTAGTGACAAAGAGCCACTAAGTCGGTCCGGGCGCTAGGCGGCGAGGCTGGCGTAGCTCTCGACTGTCGCGCGCAGCTGTTCGAGGCGGCGGCGGTCGGCGGCATGCACGCGGCGATGCAGTTGGATCGCGATCGCTCCGTCCTCGGCGAGATGGTCTTCCGCAGCGTCGAGCAGCGCCCGGTAATGACCGAGCCCGTCGCCCGCCGCGTAGATCGCGCACCACGGCTCGTCGTCGTACGCGGTCTGTCCGCGGAGCCGCTCCGGCAGGTACGGCAGGTTTGCGAGCACGAGGTCGAGGCCCGTCGGCACGCCGTCGAGCAAGCTCGCCTCGAGCGCATGGACGCGGTCGGCCACGCCGTGCCGCTCAGCGTTCTCCGCAGCGAGCCGAACTGCGGTTGCGTTCACGTCTGTCGCCCAGACCTCAGCCTCGGGAGCGGCCACCGCAATCGCAACTGCGAGCGCGCCCGACCCCGTGCCGACGTCCGCGACCCGGGCGCCCCGTCCGCCGATCCGCTCGAGCGCCTCGCGGACGAGATTCTCGGATGCCGACCGGGGCGTCATCACGACGCCCGGAGCGAGTGCCAGGGAGAGATCGCAAAAGGTCGTGTCCATCGGAGCCTGTACGCGTCAACGACGGCGGCGGATCTAGGCTTCCCGACCATGACCGACTGGGCCGAGCACGTAGAGCGCGAGACGGCGAGATACCGCGACGGCGAGAGCCGTCTCCCCGACGCCGAGGACGCCGATGCCAGACAGCGGCAGCTCACGAGGCTTGGCAATGCGGCCGGGGGAGCCGGCCTGGCGCTGCTCGCGCAAGGCCGCACGGACGAGGCCGCCGAATGGCTCGCGCGCGCGGCCGAGCGCTACCGCGAGAGCTGGGACGACGCTCCGCCGGGCAGCTGGGGACGGCCCATCGGGATGCTCAAGTCGCGCCTCCTGGCGGGCGACTGGGCTGCGGCGCGTGAGGAGGCTCGCTGGACGCTCCACCAGGGCGCCCGCGCGGCGGAGTCTCCGATCGGCCGGTACGCCGCCTGCCTTGCGAGCCTCGTGCTGGAACGCTGGGAGGACGCACGTGTGCTCGCCGACGGGCTGCGCCTCGACGACGGCTTCCCGCACGACGTCGGCGACGCGCTCGCCTTCATCGCCGCGCACGACCGGCTGGGCTACGTCGAGGCCGTCGAGAGCGTGCTCGGATCGTTCGAGACGCGGGACGCGTACCTCGAGGACATCCCGCTCGCAGACACCGTCCTCGTCCTGCAGGCGCTCGCGGCGCGCCGCGACATCGCCGCCGAGCTCGATCCCTCGCCGCTCCTCCCGGACTGAAGGAGGCCTCGGCGAAACGCCGGCTGTGTCGTCGGGCCGCGCTGACAACGAGCGACGTTCCGCCAAGACCTCCTAGCGCTTTGCGGGCGGGTGCGCGAAGACGCTGATCACGATCTTCTCGGCCGAATCGTCCTCGGCCGCGCGCGCGTCGGCGATCATCCTCTCGGCGAGCTCGATCGCCTTCGCCTGGTCGAGCTGGATCGTGAACTGCACCGCGCGAAAAGTGCCGTTCGAGCTGTAGGAGCTGAACGACCGCTGAACCTCGTCGAGCATCGCGGCCTGCAGGTCGTTGCCGTGCCCGGCAGCCAGCAGGTCCGGCGCGACGCGGAACGTGCGTGCGACCGCGCGGTACGGCTTCTCGCGACCCTTGCCGCCGTCCGGCGCGAGCTCGATCAGCCCAGCCTTCAGCAACATGCGCACGTGGAAATGGAGGTGGCCGGGGTCGACGCCGAGCCCCTGAGCGAGCTCGCGATTCGTCATCTGCCAGGCCTCGTCGCCGCCCAGCATCTCGAGCACGCGGACTCGCAACGGGTGTCCCAGAGCCTTCAGCTGATCGGGCCGGTCGAGGGTCATGACCTCGCCGATTCCGCCGGGATCCACGCGGCGCCAATCAGCCACCTTCGCTACCTGTTCGCTCGCCATGCCTGCCCATGACCCCCTAGCTCGATATATACGCCGCTGCCGATCTTGTCAGATGGAAAGCCCTGTTGCAGCCTCCGCGTCGAGAATCGCGGTCGTCCGGCCGGACCGCGACCTGACGAGGCTCGCCGGTGTGCCGGGGTCGGGCGTTCCGCCGAACGCGCGCCGGGCAGCGTCGGCCTTCGCGGCGCCCGTGACGAGGAAGACGACATGCGCGGCGGCCGAGTTCGCCGGGATGGTCAGCGTCACGCGGGGGACGAACGGCTCCAGCCCCGGCTCGGCGGCCACCGCGAGGTGCTCCCGCTCGTCGAGCGTCGGAGCATGCGGGAACAGCGACGCCGTGTGTCCGTCCGGGCCGATGCCGAGCAGGTTCAGGCCGAGCTGGATGCCGCGGAGCGCGCGGTCATACCGGTCCGCCGCCTCCGGCGGATCCAGCTCCCCCTCGATGCGGTGGACGGCCGCCGGCGCAACGGCGAGCCCGTCGAGCAGCAGTTCCTTCGCGAGCTTGTAGTTCGAGCGCTCGTCGTCGGGTGGGACGCAGCGCTCGTCGCTCCACCACACCTCGACGCCACTCCAATCCGGCTCCGACTGTGCAGCGAGCTCAAACGCCCGCCGCGGCCCCGAGCCGCCCGAGAGCGCGACGTGGCCGCCGGCGCGTGCCGCCGCAGACAGAAGCTCCGCCGTTCGCCGCGCCGCCGCCTCCGGGTCGTCGACGACAACCAGCTCGACGTCGCGATTCATTCCTCGCCGGCGGCGAGCTCCTTCGCCCGTCGCATTGCGGCCTGGATCGCGTTCAGGAACGCGGCGCGCACACCGGCCTGCTCGAGCTCGTGAATCGCGGCGATCGTGGTACCGCCCGGAGACGTCACCATCTCGCGCAGCTCCACGGGATGCATCTTGTCGTCGCGAAGCTGTTTCGCCGTCCCGAGCATCGTCTGCACGACCAGCTGCGTGGACGTCTCTCGAGCCAGGCCGAGCAGGATCCCCGCCTCGATCATGGCCTCGGCGAGGAGCGCGAAGTACGCGGGGCCTGAGCCGGAGACCGCCGTGACCGCGTCCATCATCGACTCGGGCACGCGTACGACCGCACCCAGGTGCGAGAGGACTTCCTCGGCGAGCGCCAGGTGCTCCTCCTCGGCGTGCGCGCCCGGGGCCAGGCCGGCGATGCCCTCGTGGACGGTGGACGGCGTGTTCGGCATCGCGCGCACCACCGGGACACTCGAGTCGAGCCGTCGCTCGATGGTGGCGGTCGGAATCGCGGCTGCGATGGTAAGCACGGTCTGATCGGCAGAGATGAGGCCGCCGACCTCGCCGAGGAGCGCGTCCAGGTCCTGCGGCTTGACCGAGATCACGACGATTGCAGCGCCCGAGACGGCCTCCGGGTTGGACGTCGTCGCCGCGACGCCGAACTTCTCGCGCAGCTCTTCGACCCGCTCGGGCCTCCGGCTCGTGGCCGCGATCTCCTCCGGCTTGCGCCAGCCCGAACTGAGCAGCCCGGACAGAAGCGCCTCGCCGATCCGGCCCGCGCCGAGGATCGCGATTTTCCGCTCTTGAATGGCCACGCGCTGAGTTTAGGAGGGTCTGGCGAAACGCGCGCTGTGTCGTCGAGCGACTTCCACCAGCCCCTCCTAGGCAGCGAAGCGCGCAGTGGGCGAGCGCCGCGTCCGCGCGCCCGCGGGCAGCGGCAGGAGCCCGCGCGCATAGCCGGCGAGCATGTAGACGCTCGCGAGGCCGGCCCAGTCCCCGTACGGCTCGAGCAGCTCCGCGGTCTCTGCCGGGTCGACCCGGCGGCCGCGCAGGGTGGAGCAGAGCTTCACGAGCCCGAGGTCGGCCACGAGGCCGCGTTCCCGGCGACCGAGCCCTTCGAGGCAGATCACGCCGACCGACCAGGGACCGAGTCCCCGCTCGCGCTCCAGCCGCGCCGCCGCGACCGCGGTCGGAACGCCGCAGAGCCGCTGGAGGTCGAGCGCGCCGCAGATCCGCACGAGCGTCGCGCCTCTGCGCGCGTGCAGCCCGAGCGCGCGTAGCTGCGCGGGTGCGAGACCGGCCAACTCCTCGCATGTGGGCGCGAGATGGAAATACGTCCCCGGAACCGCCGGCGTGGTGCGGCGGACGATGGCCCGCTCGAGCGCGCGCGCCCGGCTCGATTCGATCAGCTGCCCGCACAGCGCCCGCAGCAGCGCCTGGGCGACGGTCGCCACGCGGATCGGCCGCAACCCGCGCAGCTCGCTGACGGCCTTTCCGAGGAACGGATCGTCGGAGAACCGCCGGACGAACTCCGAATGGTCGTCGTCGAACGCGAGGACGCGGCGCAGCTCTGCGATCGCCTCTTCACTGTGGCCGCGCAACCGCAGCGACCCGTCGGGCCGCTGGTAGGCGGAGGCGAGCTGCGCGCCTCCGCCCGTCCGCAGCGCGGCCGTGAACACGCCGTCGCGAAAGCTCCGCGTGGCATCCCCGGCCAGCCGTGCTGAGAGCGCGAGCGAGTACGGCCCGCGTGGTCGAGCGTCGAGCTCGACCGTCACTTCGTGGTGGCTGCCTCGGTCAGTGCTCCCGCTCGCGCCGCGAATCGCTCGGCCCGCGCCTCCATCTCGGCCGCGTCGTCCTTGCGGTTCGACTTGGCGAGCAGCTTGGCGAAGCTTCGCGCCGCGAGCTCGGCGACGCGCCAGCGCCCGTTGCCCTCCAGCAGTCCGATCGCCTCGGCAAACTCGCGCTCCGCACGCGTCGAGTCCCCCTGCAGGGCATGACCCTCGGCCATGGCGGCGAGGATTCCGCCGCGCTCGCCCGGATCGTCGTCTCCGAGCGCGTCAAGCGCCTCCTGTGCTCGCTTGACCGCCTCGTCGCCGTTGCCGAGCAGCGCCGCATGCTTCGCCTGCTCGGCGCGAAGGGACGCCCGGTCGTTCGGGCCGGCGCGGCGTGCGATCAGCTGCTCGGCGACCTCGAGGTGCTCTGCGGCCTCCTTCGTCTGCCCTTGCGTGTTCATGATCGCGGCGGAGAGCAGGTGCGCGCGACCGAGCTGGAGCGTGTCCTCCGTGGCCTCGAGCAGCGCGATCGCGCGGCGGATGTTCTCGAGTGCGACCGTCGGCCGGCCCTGCATCACGCACAGTCGGGCCAGCGACCAGTAAAGCCGGACGTGCGTGTACGGGTCGGCGAAGTCGTCGGCCTGAGCCAGCGCTTCCTGGACGACGCTCTGCGCTCGCGAGAGATCGCCCGCGTCGGCCAGTGCATGCGAGAGGTATGTCCGGAAACGAATCTGCGAGACGGTGTTCTCGTCGTCGTTGCCAATCTCATCGAGGCAGCGGTCGAAGAGCTCCACCGCGCGCTCGGGGCGGCCGAGCGTCGCGTATGCGTGTCCGAGGGCGGCGTAGACATCGGGACGCGAAGCGGGATGCGGCGGCGAATCGGAGTCAAGCGCCTCCTCGAGGCGCTTGACAGCCTCGTCGCTCCGGCCGTTCTGCGCTGCGAAGAGTCCAAGGGCGATGCGCGCCCGATTCGCCGACTGGAAGTCGCCGGTCTCAACGGCTTCGCTCAGGATCGCCCGCAGCGACTCTTCGGCGACCGGGTCGCCGTCGCCGAGGCGGAGCTGTAGTTCGGCGTCCGCAAGCTTGAGCTCGCGCTGCTCGGGCGCGGCCATCTGCGACCCCGTCTCCAGGTACTCCGTCGAGACGCCCAACTTGGGCGCCAGCTTCCGCAGGGCCTTGACCGAGGGCTGGCGCGTGCCGGCCTCGATGCGCGAGATGTAGGCGTACGAGACGCCGGGTGCAGAAAGCTCGCGCTGCGAGAGACCCCGTTCGAGCCGTAGTCGCCGCAGGCGCTGCCCAATTGTCTCGGACTGATTCGCACTCATGTGTTTTCTCCTCACGTAAGTCGCCGCCGCATGCGGCTCCGTCCTTGACAACAGTAATGATCCGGCAGGCAAATGCAACTGCCCCGCCGGGGCGAGGGCGCAGATCTGCGGGAGGGGGTGTATCTGTGTCTCGTCGTTTGCAAATGACCCTGGTGGCGGTCGCCGCGGCAATCTTCGCTTCGATCAATGCGGGATTCCCTTGGGGCCCGTAGCCTAGTTCGGCGCGGGGGCGGAGGCGAGTTGAACCGATGCCCCCGCTACCCTCCACCCGTGGGCACCGCGCTCGCACTCGTGCTCTACGGGGCGGTGCTCGCATTCGCAGGCGCCGCCGTGTGGAGGCGCCCGGTGCTTGCGCTCTACCTCTTCATCGTCGGCCTGGCGCTCCACAACGCCGTCATGGCGATGCTGTACGGCCTCGGGATCCGCGGCGGCGCGCTAACCGCGATGCAGGCGTGGAAGGACGTTCTCCTCGCGGTCGCGATCGCCAGCGTGGGAACGGCGGCGTGGCATACGCGGCGACTCCCGTTCACGCCCGGGCGGGTCGACGCGCTGGCGCTCGGATTCGCTGGGCTCGTCGTGCTCTATGCGGTGCTTCCTCAGCATCTGCTCGGAGGAAGCGCCGGTGCCAAAGGGATCCTCTACGCGCTCCGGCACGACCTGTCGCCGGTAGCCGCGTACTTCGTCGGGCGCTCGCTCGCGCTCGGTCGCTCGCAGCTGCGCCGCCTCGCGTGGACGGTGCTCGGCGTCGCCGCGGCGGTTGCGGCCTTTGGGCTGATCGAGGAGTACGCCGTCTCGCTCGACTGGTGGGCTCGGCATGGAGCCGTCGGCTACTTCCACGATCAGCTCGGGTTCGACTATCACGGGCCACGAGGCCTGCCGGAGAACTTTGTCTTCAACTCCGGAAACGAGCAGGAGCTGTCGCGGCGGCTCGTCTCGACCTTTCTCAGCCCGCTCGGTGCGTCTTATCTCTTCGTCGTGGGCTTGCTCGTCGCAGCCTGCGTCGGCGTCCGCAGGCGGCTCGCACTTGTCCTGGCCGGGCTCGTCGCTGTCGGGCTGTTCGTCACGTTCTCGCGCGCATCGATCGCTGCCGCCGTGCTCGGGTTCTGCGTCGTCGCGTTCGTCCTGCGGCGCCCGTGGACGATCGCCGCGGCCGCCCTCCTCGCGGTCGCCGGCATCGGCTTCGCCAGGGTCTTCCCGGACGTTGCTCCCCGCGCCCATTGGACCAAGCAGGAGCTCGTCGAGCAACGGAAGCACGCGCGGGAGAACGGCGGCACCGCCGGAACCGGACTCGGCGAGTCCTCGACGCGCAGCCACCTCGACAGCCTGCGCGCGGGCGTGCGAACGGTTGCCGATCATCCGCAGGGCTTCGGGCTGGGCAACGCGGGCGAGACAGCCTCGCGCACGCACGTGAAGCTGAAGGCGGGGGAGTCGACCTACACCGAGCTCGGGGTCGAAACCGGGTTGCTGGGCGCGCTGGCGTTCATCGCGTGGAACCTCGCGCTCCTGCAGGGCCTACTGCGCCGGGCGCGCGAGCGGGAGCTGGCCGTGGCCGCCGTCGCCGCCTCGCTGGCGGCGGTCCTTGCGCTCGGAGTGCAGACGGACGTGCTCGGCGTGCCCTGGATCGCCCTGTGCCTCTGGTGGGTCGCAGGCTCGCTCGCGTCGATTACGCTGGAGCCATGGCCGAGCCGATCGATCCCGGCGTCGACATCGGACACGTCCATCTGAAGGTGGCCGACATCGACCGCGCGCTCGGCTTCTACCGCGACGTGCTCGGCTTTGACGTGATGCAGCGGATGGGCGACCAGGCGGCGTTCATCAGCGCCGGCGGCTACCACCACCACATCGGCCTGAACACGTGGGAGTCGAAGGGCGCCTCTCCGCCGCCGCGCGGGACGACCGGCCTCTACCACGTGGCGATTCGCTACCCCACGCGCGCCGCGCTTGGTGACGCCCTGCGCCGGCTCGTCGACGCGGGGATTCCGCTCGAGGGCGCGACCGACCACGGCGTCAGCGAGGCGCTCTACCTTCGCGATCCCGACGACAACGGCGTCGAGCTCTACGTCGACCGGCCCAAGGAGGACTGGCCGAGCGCGTCGGAGGGCGAGGGCGTGGCGATGTTCAACGCGCCGCTCGACCTGCAGGCGCTCCTGGCAGAGGCGGGTTAGGCGGTGCGCGCCTGGGAGGGCGCGCACTCTGCCGTCAGCCGAAGCCCGAGGCTCACCAGCGACTCGCCCAGCCGCACGCGGACGCGCCGGCGGCGAGGAGCCTGCGCTGCGGCGGCCCGCAGCAACGTGGCCTTATCGGCGCTCATCACCTGTCGAAGCTCTTGGTCGTAGACCTGGAACATGTTCGGCACCTCCTCGACACGAAGTATCTCAACGTCGAACAATCAGAATGTTACACATCAAATAGCTTGACGTCAAGCAATTTTCGGGCACAATGCGTTCGGCATGGCGAAGACGGAAACCGAGCTCGACCACGTCGACCGCTTCCTCGAGACGCTGCGGGAGCGGCTGCCCGACCTGCACCTCGACGTGGAGGGGATCGTCGACCGGATCCACGGCCTGAACCGGCGCTTCCGGCGGATGATGGAGAGCACGCTCGCCGATCACGGGCTGACCTACGAGGAGTGGGGCGTGCTGAACATGCTCTACCAGTCCGGGCCTCCGTTCCGGGTGGCTCCCGGAAAGCTGGCGCGGCGGCTCGAGCTGACGAGTGGGGCGATGACCGCCCGCCTCGACAAGCTGGAGGAAGCCGGGCTCGTCCGGCGCCAGCCGAACCCCGACGACCGTCGCGGTCTCCGGGTCGAGCTCAGCGAGCCGGGCAAGAAGGCGTACCGGCTGGCCGTCGGCGCGCAGGCGGAGAAGGAGGCGTTCGTCGCGGCCGCCCTGACCGGCGAGGAGAAGGACGAGCTGAATGCGCTACTGCGCAGGTTGATGCTGCAGTTCGAGAGCATCGAGCCCGAGCCCAAGAAATGAGCTGCGCCCGGTAACGGGTGCGCTATACCTTCGATCAGAGATGTCCAAGCCGGTCGAGCAGGTCGACAGCGTCATCGTCCGCTTCGCGGGCGACTCCGGCGACGGCATGCAGCTGACCGGCGACCGGTTCACGAGCGAGACGGCGATGCTCGGCAACGACATCTCGACCTATCCGGACTTCCCGGCCGAGATTCGCGCGCCGGCTGGCTCGCTGCCGGGCGTCTCGGGCTTCCAGCTGCACTTCGCCGACCACGACATCCTCACGCCGGGCGACGCGCCGAACGTGCTCGTCGCGATGAACCCGGCGGCGCTCCGCACGAACATCGGCGACCTGCCGAAGGGCGGGACGCTGATCGTGAACACCGACGCCTTCGCCGAGCGCAACCTCACGAAGGCCGGCTACGCCGCGAACCCGCTCACCGACGGCTCGCTCGACGAGTTCCAGGTGCACGAGGTGCCGTTGACGACGATGACGCTCGAGGCGCTGAAGGAGATCGACGTCACGAAGCGCGAGGCCGAGCGCGCGAAGAACATGTTCGCGCTCGGGCTGATGACTTGGCTCTACAACCGGCCGACCGAGGGGACGATCGAGTTCGTCCGGCGCAAGTTCGCGAAGCTGCCCGCGATCGCCGAGGCGAACGTCATCGCCTTCCAGGCCGGCTACGCCTTCGGCGAGACGACCGAGGGCTTCGCGGTCACGTACGAGGTCAAGCCGGCGCCGCTCAAGCCGGGCACCTACCGCAACATCACCGGGAACCAGGCGATCTCGTACGGCCTGATCGCCGCGAGCGTCCAGAGCGGGCTGCCGCTGTTTCTCGGCGCATACCCGATCACGCCGGCCTCGTCGATCCTCGAGGAGCTCGCGAAGCACAAGAACTTTGGCGTCCGCACCTTCCAGGCCGAGGACGAGATCGCGGCGGTCGGCGCGGCACTCGGTGCGGCTTTCGGGGGCGCCCTGGGCGTGTCCACATCGGCGGGTCCGGGAGTCGTGTTGAAGCAGGAGACGATCGGCCTCGCGGTCGCGCTCGAGCTGCCGCTGCTGATCCTGGACATCCAGCGTGGCGGCCCGTCCACCGGCCTGCCGACAAAGCCCGAGCAGGCGGATCTGCTCATGGCGATGTTCGGCCGGAACTCAGAGTCGCCGATTCCCGTGCTCGCCGCGTCAACCCCCTGCCAGTGCTTCGACGCTGCGCTCGAGGCCGCGCGGATCGCGATCAAGTTCCGCACCCCGGTCTTTCTGCTCTCCGATGCGTACCTCGCGAACGGCTCCGAGCCGTGGCTCCTCCCCGACGTCTCCGCGCTGCCGACGATCGACCCCGGCTTCGCGACCGGCCCGAACCACGAGGACGGGTTCATGCCCTACGCGCGTGACCCGAAGACGCTCGCGCGCCCGTGGGCGATCCCCGGGACGCCCGGCCTCGAGCACCGCATCGGCGGGCTCGAGAAGCAGGACGTGACCGGAAACGTCTCGTACGACCCCGACAACCACGACCTGATGGTGCGGCTGCGCGCGCAGAAGGTCGCCGCGATCGCCTCCGACATCCCCGAGCTCGAGGTCGAGGGCGACCAGGACGCGGATCTGCTCGTCGTGAGCTGGGGCGGCACGTACGGCTCGGTGGCCGCGGCGGTGCGGCGTGTGCGCAAGCGCAAGCAGAAGGTCGCGCACGCGCACCTGCACTACCTGAACCCGTTCCCGCGCAACACAGGCGACGTGCTGCGCTCGTACAAGCAGGTGCTCGTGCCCGAGCTCAACCTCGGCCAGTTGCTGAAGCTGCTGCGCGCCGAGTTTCTCGTCGATGCAGTGGGCTACAACCGAGTGCGTGGCAAACCGTTCCGCGCGGACGAGCTCGAGACGGCGATGCTCTCCGTGCTGGAGGAGCTGTGAGTCCGCGGCTTCGCAAGTTCGTGGTCTACGCGGGGCTCCTCGAGATAGCGGCCGGCCTGGCCACCGCCGTCGCAATTCATGACGCTCGCGGACTCGCCTTCGTTCCGGGGGGCTTGCTGCTCATCGTGTTCGGCCGCACCCGCTGGTACTCGAGCAGGGACGGGAAAGAGCTGTGAACCGGACGCGCATGGCGATCGGCCCGCCCGGCAAGCACCTCGGGAAGTCGCGCTGGCCGATCACGACCGTGCTCGCGACGACCGCAGGAATCTTTGCGGCGGTGGCCCAGCTGTGGGCGCAGGCCGCGTTGTTCTTCGGTGCGGCCCTCGTCTTGGCCGTCGTCACGATCAGGAGCTACCGCAAGTGAGGATGGGCCTGCTTCCGGCGATCGTGCTCCTGGCGCTCGCGCTGCCGGCGGTAGCGTCTGCCGCAGCGGCTTTCCGCACTCCCGGTCGGGCCGCGTACTGCGGGCTCACCGAGGGCGAGGGGCCTGCGCATTTGATCTGCTGGACGCCGAACGACGGCTTCTCGATCGGCATGGGCCCGCGCAGCCGGCCGACGCATTCGTACAACCCGCGCGACCGGGGGAACTATGAGTACACCCCGCGCGTCCTCCGCTTCGGGCAGACCTGGGCCCTCTTCGCCTACCGCTGCAAGAGCCGGGACACGGGCCTGACCTGCACCAACCGCGCGGGTCACGGCTGGTGGCTCGGTCGCTACAGGGGCTACCGGGTCTTCTGATGAGCGGCGACGGCAACGGCCAGATGACTGCGAAGGACCTGAAGACCGACCAGGAAGTCCGCTGGTGCCCGGGGTGCGGCGACTACGCGATCCTCGCGGCGCTGCAGAGCTTCATGCCCGACCTCGGGA
>JBDTZN010000173.1:0-3346 GCA_040005095.1 Thermoleophilia bacterium
GTGCTCGGCTACGACGTGGTCAAGGACGCGCGCGAGGTGCGCAAGCGGATCGGCTACGTCTTCGGCGGCGACCGCGGCCTGTACGAGCGGCTGCCCGCGATCGACAATCTGCGCTACTTCGCCGAGCTGTACGGCGTGCCGCCGCGCGAGCAGCGGGCGCGGATCGACGAGCTGCTCGAGCTGGTCGGCCTCAAGGGACGCGAGAAGGAGAAGGTGGAGGGCTATTCCAAGGGCATGCGCCAGCGGCTCCACATCGCCCGCGGGCTGATCCACGACCCGCCGGTGCTCTTCCTCGACGAGCCGACGATCGGCGTCGACCCGGTAGGCGCCCGCGAGCTCCGGGGGACGATCGCCTCGCTCGCCCAGGCCGGGAAGACCGTCCTGCTCACGACCCACTACATGTTCGAGGCCGACGCACTCTGCGACCGGATCGCCGTGATCTCCGAGGGGGAGATCGTCGCCGAGGGAACTCCGCGCGACCTGAAGGCGCTCGTCACCGAGGGAACGGTCGTCGAGATCGAGACCTTCGATGCGCCCGGCGATGCCGCCGAGCGGCTCCGCGGCCTGCCCGGCGTGATGTCAGTGGTCGTCGAGGACCGCGAGCAGGCACAGGTGCTCGTCGTCCAGTCGGAGACGACCGGCACGACGACCCAGCAGTTGCTCGTCGCGCTCGGCGACGTCCAGGTCGGGCGCGTCTCGGCACGCGAGCCGACGCTCGAGGACGCGTACGTCTCGCTCGTGACCAAGGAATGAGGCACGCACTCAGAATGCTCGGCTACGGCTGGGCGCTGAACTTCAAGATCCTTTCGCGCTCCGCCTTCGACGGCTTCCTCGGAGTGTTGTGGCCGCTCTTCTTCGCCACGATCGCGTTCCTCATGTTCCGAACGGGCGCCAACCCGTCCGCCCTCCTCTACACGTCGCTCGGGGCCAGCGTCATGGGCGTCTGGTCGTCGACGAGCGTCGCGGCAAGCTCGGCGATCCAGCGCGAGCGCTGGCAGGGGACGCTGGAGCTGCTCGCCGCCTCCCCGACGCACTTCTCGCTGATCCTGATGCCGATCACGCTGGCGATGTCGACGATCGGCATCTACAGCATGACCGCGACCCTGCTGTGGGGGCGGCTGGCCTTCGGCATCTCCCTGCACATTCGCCATCCGGTGCTCTTCGCCCTCGCCGTTCCCGTCACGATCGTCTCGATCGGGATGGTCGGGTTCCTGCTCTCGGTGACGGTGGTGCGCTACCGAACGGCGTGGGCGCTCGGGAACGCTCTGGAGTACCCGGTGTGGCTCGTCTGCGGCTTCCTCGTGCCGTTGTCGCTGTTTCCCGAATGGGTTCGCCCGATCTCGTGGGCGCTCGCTCCGACCTGGGGAATTCGCGCCATCCGCGAGGCGGCGCTCGGCGGATCGGCGTTGCCCGACCTACTGGTGTGCGCTGCGATCGGGCTCGGCTACGCCGTCGCCGGAATGCTGCTCGTCGACACAGTGCTGCGCTCCGCACGCTCGCGGGCGAGCCTCTCGCTCACATGACCTACGGCCTGCGTGTGTTCTTCGTGGGCGGGCTGACGAGCTACCGCGCGCTGTTCAACTGGCTCTCGCCCTGGATCCTCGTTCCGAGCTTCCTGGTGGCGCCGCTCTTTCAGATCCTGCTTTTCACCTACGTGGGCCGAGCGGCGGGCCTCGAGTCGGACGAGTTCTACGTGATCGGGAACGCGATCCAGTACGCGGCGATCCCCTGCCTATTCGCGATGGGGAACACGATCGGCGGCGAACGGTGGCAGCAGACGCTCCCGTTGATCCTGGGGTCGCCGGCGCCGCGCATTCCGCTCTTCGTCGGGCGTGCGCTACCCGTCGTCGTCAATGGATTCGTCGTGGCCGCGTTCGCCCTCGTCGTCGGCAGCGTGATCATCGGCGTGCGAGTGCCGCTCGGGGCGGTCGCGCCGATCGCACTCGCGACCGCGGTGAGCGCGCTGTCGTGCACAGGTCTTGGGCTCGTCAACGCCGCGTTCGGCCTGCGCGTGCGAGAGGTGGCCGTCCTGTCGAACGTGATCTTCGGGGTATTGCTCATCTTTTGCGGCGTCAACGTCGCGGTTGCCGACTTGCCGGGCTGGATGCAGCCGATCTCGAACGGACTGCCTCTGACGCACGGGATCGGGGCCGCTCGCAGGCTCGCCGACGGTGCGGCATTCAGCGGGGTGGCCGGGCTGCTCGGCGTCGAGCTGGCGATCGGGGCCGTATACATGGCGCTCGGGTACGGATTGCTGCGCTTCTTCGAGACGATGAGCCGCCGGCACGCGACGCTCGAGCGGGCATGAGGACGATCCGGCTGCTCGCGCTGGGCTGGGTCTTCCACGTCAAGGGCCTGACCGCCTCCGGCTTCTTCGTCCTGACCTCGACGATCCAGCCGGTGATCTTCGCGTCGATCGCGTTCTTCATGTTCGAGGCGGGAGCCCGGCCTGGGACGCTGCTGTACGTCGCGCTCGGCGCCGGCCTGATGGGCGTCTGGTCGTCGACGCTTTTCGGAGCGGGCGGCGCCATCCAGTGGCAGCGTTGGCAGGGAACGCTGGAGCTGACGGTCGCCGCTCCGGCCCCGTTCTTGCTCGTGCTGATCCCGATGACGCTCTCGGCAGCCTCGATCGGGCTCTACTCGATCGCCGCAACCCTGTTCTGGGGCCGGGTCTTCTTCGGCGTACCGCTTCACTTCCTCCATCCGTGGCTGTTCGCGCTCGCCTTACCAGCCACGCTGCTCGGGCTTGGGCTGCTCGGGCTCGTAATGGCCTCGACCTTCGTCCTCTACCGGCAGGCGAGCGCGTTCCAGAACCTGCTCGAGTACCCGGTCTGGCTCGTGACGGGGCTGCTCGTCCCGGTCGCACTCCTCCCCGGCTGGGTGGAGCCGATCGGCTGGGTGCTCTCGCCGTACTGGGGGATGCGCGCGATCCGCGAGTCGGCGCTCGGCGGGGATGCGCTCGGCCCGATCGCGATGTGCGTCGGGCTCGCGGCGGTCTACCTCGTGCTCGGCGCCCTGTTCCTCGCGAACTTCGAGCGGCTCGCGCGCAAGCACGCAACGCTCTCGCTGACGTGAGGAGCTTCTGGCGCGTCTTCTTCGTCGGCGGCGGCATCAGCTACCGGGCGCTCTTCAACTGGATCAGCCCGGTCATGTACGTGACGACGATGCTCGGGAGCCCGCTCTTTCAGGTGCTCTTCTTCGCCTACCTCGGCCGGTTCAGCGGGCTGCAGGACGACACGTTCTTCGTCGTCGGCAACGCCGTGCAGATCTCGGCCATGGCCGGGATCTACGGGATGACCATGGGCATCGCGAACGAGCGGAACTTCCAGACGCTCTCGCCGCTGCT
>JBDTZN010000015.1:0-34293 GCA_040005095.1 Thermoleophilia bacterium
CGGGATCGGACGCGCGCATCGACTTGATGAACGCCGAGGTGAAGTCGTAGTGCTGATCGCCGCCCTTGTCGTAGACGAGCGGTCGCTTGCGGGCCGCGTCCTCGACGTGCGCTGCGCCGAGCGGCTCCTTCGCCCCCTGCGCCGTCTGCGTCGCGAGCTCGAGGATGTTGTGCGCGCTGCGGGCGTCTCCGCCCGCGTGCGTCGCGATCGACGCGACCAGCTCCTCAGAGACCTCGACGCCGAGCTCGGCTGCTCCGCGGCGTACGAGCTGCTGCAGGTCATCTTCCGACAGCGGCTCGAGCTCGTAGACCTGCGAGCGCGAGAGGAGTGCCGCATTGACCTCGAAATACGGGTTCTCGGTCGTGGCGCCGATCAGCGTCACGAGTCCCTCCTCGACCGCCGGCAGGAGCGCGTCCTGCTGCGCCTTGTTGAAGCGGTGGATCTCGTCGAGGAACAGGATCGTGCGCTGTCCCTGCATCCCGAGCCGCTCTCGCGCGCGCGTGAGTACCTCGCGTACGTCCTTGACCGTCGCCGACACCGCGGAGAGCTCCTCGAACTCGGCGCCCGTCGCGCCGGCGACGATTCGCGCCAGCGTCGTCTTGCCGGTGCCGGGCGGGCCGTAGAAGATCGCGGAGCCCATCCGATCCTCTTCGATCGCGAGCCGCAGCGCCGAGCCGGACCCGAGCACGTGCTGCTGGCCGATGAACTCGTCGAGCGTCGCCGGCCGCAGGCGCAGCGCAAGCGGGGCCACGGTCGAGCCACGCTGGCGAGCCGCGTCGGAGAAGAGGTCGCTCATCTGCAGGAAGTATTCTCCTGCCGTGGCGACCAACACCACAGCGCTCGTCTCGCGGGTCAGCGTCGTCTACGTGTACGTGAGTGACATCGAGCGCTCGATCGGCTTCTATCGGGACATTCTCGGTATCCCGTTGGAGGGCGACGAGCACTGGGTCGAGGCGACGCTCGGCGGCACGCGGTTCGCGCTTCACGCAACCCACGAGGGGATCGGCAAGCTCTCGTCAGGGACGATCCATGTCAGCCTCGAGGTGGCCGACGCGGACGCCGCGGCCGAGCGACTGCGCGAGGCGGGGATCGAGGTCCAGCAGTCGATGCGCGATGAATGGGGCACCGCGCTGGAGGTCGTCGACCCGGACGGCTACCGCATCTACCTCTTCCAGCCGCCCGCGTAATGGCCACCGAAACCGACGGGGACTTCTCCGAGCCGATCCTGCCGGGCTCCGCGCCCAGCGATTACGAGCGCTACCTCAACACCGAGGAGCTGCTCTCGCTGCAGAAGAAGCCGGAGGAGCGCGTCCATCGCGACGAGCTGCTCTTCCAGACCGTCCACCAATCGTCGGAGCTCTGGCTGCAGCTCGCGTGGAGCGAGATCGAGGGCGCGACGGAGCTCGTCCAGGACGGCGAGATCAACGGGGCGCTCCGCCTGCTGGGACGCTCGCACCTGTGCATGCAGTACGCGACCACGGCGCTCGACATGCTCGAGCAGATGTCGCCCTGGGAGTACCAGGAGATCCGCCGCGTGCTCGGGCACGGCAGCGGCTTCGACTCGCCGGGGTTCCGGCAGATCCGCCGCGTGTCCCCGCTGCTCGGCCAGGCCTTCTGGAAGGCGCGGGAGACGGCGGGACTCTCGCTGCTCGAGGTCTACACGCGCGGGCGTGAGCATGAGGAGGTCTACCAGCTCGCCGAGGCGCTGATCGAGTGGGACGAGCGCGTGACGCTCTGGCGGATCCGTCACTACAAGGTCGTCGCGCGGATCATCGGCGACCAGGTCGTCGGCACCCAGGGGACGCCGGTGGAGGTGCTCGGCCGGCTCATCCACAAGAGCTTCTACCCGGAGCTTTGGCAGGTTCGGAACGAGTTGACCGCGCTGGCGCAGGAGTCGGACTGAGCGCCGACGCCGCAGAGCTCTGGGGCTCAGGGGAGTACGAGGAGATTGCGCAGCGGTTTGCGCCGATCCACGACGAGATCGTCGCGCGGCTCGAGCCCGGGCCGGGCGTGCGGTGGCTGGACGTCGCGACCGGGACCGGGGAGGTCGCGCTCCGCGCTGCGCGGGCCGGGGCCGATGTCAGCGGAATCGACATTGCGCCGGCGATGATCGACGCCGCCCGGGCCAAGGATGCCGGCGGCTCCATCGACTTCGAAGTCGGCGACGCGCAAGCCCTTCCGTACGAGGACGCGTCGTTCGACGCTGTGTCGTCGGTGTTCGGCGTCATCTTCGCGCCGGATCACCGCGCGACGGCGGGCGAGCTTGCCCGCGTCGGACGGGGTCGGCTCGGGCTTACGACGTGGCGGCCGAACCCCGGGCTCGGCGAGCTCTTCGAGCGCTTTGAGGTGGACCCACCCGAGGGCCGCGAGCCGTTTCGGTGGGGGCGCGAGGAGTACCTGGACGAACTGCTCGGTGCCGCCTACGACCTGACGATCGAGCGCGGGACCTGGTTCATTGAGGGCGCGTCCGGCGAGGAGGTCTGGAAGTTCTGGTCCCGGTCTGCGCCGCCATTCAAGGCCATGGTGGCCCAGATGAACGACGAGACCCGCGAGGCCTTCCACCAGGCGTACGTCGAGTACTGCGAGAGCTTCCCGGCCGGCGGCGGGGTCGCAGTGCCGCGCGAGTACCTGCTCGTCCTCGGGGAGCGGCGCTAGTGGCGACGGTCTCCCTCCGCGACGAGGTCGCCGATCTCCTCCAGCGGCTGATCCGGCTCGACACAGTCAATCCGCCCGGCAACGAGACGCGCGCCGCGGAGCTGCTGCGCGAGTACCTCCAATCGAACGGGGTCGCGTGCGAGCTGTACGCGAAGGTGCCCGAGCGGACGAATCTCGTCGCCCGGATCCCGGGCAACGGCAAGGGGCCGCGGCTGGCTTTCCTGTCGCATACCGACACCGTGGCCGCGGACACCGCAGAGTGGGACGCCGATCCGTGGTCGGGCGAGCTTCGCGACGGTGAGATCTGGGGCCGCGGCGCGCTCGACATGAAAGGGGAGGTGGCCGCCAGCGCGGTCGCGATGGCCTCGCTCGCGCGCGAGGGGTTCGAGCCAGAAGGCGACCTGATCTTCGTCGCCGCAGCCGACGAGGAGGTCGGCCAGGGCTTCGGGCTCCAGTGGCTCGTCAAGGAGCATCCGGAGGCGGTGCGGGCCGAGTATTCCGTCAACGAGGGCGCGGGCGACCGGCTCGAGCTTGGCGGCCGTCCGTTCTACCTCTGCGCGACCGCCGAGAAGATGTCGTCGCCGTTCAAGCTCGTGGTGCGTGGTCGCAGCGGCCACGCGTCGATGCCTGGCATCGCCGACAACGCGCTCGTGAAGGCTGCGCCGCTGATCGAGCGGCTCGGCGCGTACAAGCCCAAGCCGAGGCTGGAGCCCGAGATCGAAGCGCTCGTGCGCACGCTCACGGGCGGCGAGGCGCCCGCGGCCGAGGAGATCGTTCCGCTTGCGAGCGCGATCCACCCGCTGCTCGGCGCGTTCGTCGAACCGCTGCTCGCCCTGACCTTCTCGCCGACGCAGATCTCCGCCTCGCAGACGCGAAACGTGATCCCGGCCGTCTGCGAGGTCACGGTCGACTGCCGGCTGATTCCCGATCAGTCGCAGGACGAGGCGGAGACGATCGTGCGCGAGGCCCTGGGGGACGGCGAGTACGAGCTCGAATGGATTGACGGACGCGGCGGCACCCGCTCGCCCCTGGACACGCCGCTCTTCGCTGCCGTGGATGAGTTCGTCCAGTCGATCGAGCCCGAGGCCCGCGCGGTCCCGGTGATCGTCGCCGGGTTTACGGACAGTCACTGGATGCGCGAGGCGTTCGGGACGGTCGCGTACGGCTTCTTCCCATCGAAGGCGATGGATCCGGAAACCGCGGCGCTCCTCATCCACTCCGCGAACGAGCGCGTCCCGGTCGAGGATCTGGAACTCGGAGTCGAGTTCCTCCGCCACGTCGCACGGGTGATTGGCGGAATTCGACTCTGAGTCGATAACCTCCTGGAGATGGCTCACGAGGAGAAGATCCGGCTCGGCGGGATGGCATTGCCGAACGGCGTGCTCGTGCATGGGCCGACTGCGTGGGCGTGCGCGGTGCGCCTGCCGGACGGGCGCCTGAAGGTCGTTGCCGAGCGCAAGAACCTGCGCGCGGCGAGCGTCCGGCTGCCGGTTTTGCGCGGCGCCGCCAAGATCTTCGAGGCGATCGCGCTGCTCCCCCGCGTGCGGCGCGCCGTACCGGAGGCCCGGCTTCCGTTCGAGCGGCCCTCCGTCGCCGCCTCGATGATCGCAAGCGCGGTCGTCGTTCGGGTCGTGCGCGACTCGAAACGCCTCGGGCCGACGGCTCGCGAGCTCGTGAGCGGGCTGCTCTCGGTCGCTCCCGCCGCGCTCGCGCTGCGCGGAGGCGACCTGGCCGCCTACCACGGGGCAGAGCACGTCTCGATCGGGACCTATGAGCACGGCGAGCCGCGCGAGAAGGAGCACGAGCGGTGCGGCTCTCACCTCGTCGGCCCGATCCTCGCCACCACCGCAGTCGGGAACGCGATCGCGTCAAAGGCGCCCGCGCACCTCCGTGGCCCCGCGCGGCTGGCCTCGTCCGTCGGAGCCCTCGGCGCGGCGGCGGAGATCTTCTCCTGGATGGTGCGCAACCCCGACCACGGGCTCTCGAAGGCGCTCGCCCGCCCCGGCCACGAGCTGCAGCACCGCTTCGCGACCGCGGAGCCTTCACCCGAGCAGCTCGAAGTGGCGAACGCCGCCCTCGAGGCGTGCCTTGACTTGGAACGCGGGGCCGGACATCCGTGAACGGGTCGACCGGTCGTTTCAGACGGAGCCCCGGCAAAGCCGGGACTCCTGAGGACGGCACCGCAAGCGGTGCCTAGCACCGAAACTGAGACCAGGCGGCGCCTGCCGCCGGAAATCTTCGACCTTCCCGTCGAGAAGATGCGGAAGGGCTACTACACCGACGCGTACTTCAACCACGCCCGCGAGACCCTGCTGGCCGACGAGCGCCGGCCGCGCGTGCTCATGCAGGTCTTCCAGCGCAACCGCGCCTACCTCGGCGGGATGGACGAGGCGATCGCGATCCTCAAGCTCTGCTCCCAGGAGGGCTTCGACGGCCTGACCGTCCACGCGCTCTACGACGGCGACACAGTCGAGCCGTGGGAGACGGTGATGACGATCGAAGGCGACTACACGAACTTCGCCCACCTGGAGACGCTGTACCTCGGCACGCTCTCGCGACGCACGCTGATCACCACGAACGTCGTCCGCGTGCTCGAAGCAGCGCGCGGCAAGCCGATCATCTTCATGCCCGCGCGCCACGACCACCATCGCGTCCAGACCGGGGACGGCTACGCGGCGTACGTCGCCGGCCGGATCGTCGGCGCGCCGATCGGCGTGACCACGGACGAGCAGGCGTCGTGGTGGGGAGGCCAGGGCGTCGGGACGGTGCCGCACGCGCTCATCTCCGCGTACGGCGGCAACACGGTGCTCGCCGCGACGAAGTTCGCCGCGTGGGCGCCGGCGGAGCTGAACGTCGTCGTGCTCGTCGACTTCGAGAACGATTCGGTGCGCACGGCACTCGAGGTTGCGCGGGCTCTGGGGCCGCGCCTCTGGGGCGTGCGGCTCGACACCTCGGGCCAGCTGGTCGATCGCTCACTCTGGAACGAGATGGGCGACTTCGACCCGCGCGGCGTCAACGAGCGGCTGGTGTGGAAGGTGCGCGAGGCACTCGACCGCGACGGCTTCGAGGAGGTTCGAATCGTCGTGTCCGGCGGTTTTACGGCGGAGCGCATCGACGCGTTCGAGTCGACCGACGTCCCGGTGGACGCTTACGGCGTCGGCTCGTCGCTGATCCGCGGCTCGAACGACTTCACCGGCGACGTCGTTCTGAGCGACGGCCGTCCGTCGGCGAAGGCCGGGCGGCGGATCCGTCCCAACCCGCGCCTGGAGCTCGTCGAATAGCTCTGGAGATCCATCCGGTGACGAACGAACGGTGGGCAGACCTCGCCGATCTGTTCGAACGGAAAGGACCACGCGGCGGGACTCCGATGACCGCTGGCTGCTGGTGCATGTGGTGGCGTAAGCGGACGGGCGACCCCGCGAAGAACAAGCGGAACATGCGCGGAATCGTGCGCGCCGATCGGGAGCCGGGCCTGCTCGCCTACGAGGACGGCGTGCCGGTGGGCTGGGTCTCGATCGCGCCGCGCGAGGAGTTCGGGCAGCTCCTGACTTCCCGCCAGTACAAGCCTCGGGACACGGACGGAGGTGTCTACGCGCTCGTCTGCTTCTACATCGACCCGCGCGCGAAGCGGCAGGGCGTCCAGGGCGCGCTGCTCGACGCCGCGGTGGCGCACGCGAAGCGCAAGGGCGCACGCGCGGTGGAGGCGTACGCGCATACGAGCGATCCGCGCGACTACATGGGCACCGTCGAGCTGTTCGAGCAGGCGGGCTTCAAGCCCGTGCGCGAGTCGGGCAAGCGGACGATCATGCGGTGCGAGCCGTGACCCGTCGGATCCTTTGGGACGTCGATACGCAGGTCGACTTCATGCTGCCGGACGGGAAGCTCTACGTCCCCGGCGCCGAGGAGACCGCGCCGGCGATGAAGCGGCTGGTCGACGCGGCGCGGGCGGCCGGGATCCCGCACGTCGCGTCGGCGGACGACCACGAGCTGACCGATCCAGAGATCGTCGACGACCCGGACTTGACCAACACGTTCCCGGCTCACTGCCTGCGCGGCACGCGCGGCGCCGAGAGGATTCCCGAGACGCAGCAGGAGGATCCACTCCCGCTCGCGCTCCTGCCCTATCCGCCGGGCCTGATTCCCGGGCTGATCGAGGGCCGCCGGGAGATATTGCTGCTGAAGAAGAACTTCGACGTCTTCACGAACCCGAACACGCACGCAGTGGTGGACGCGCTCGATCCGGAGGAGATCGTGCTCTTCGGGGTCGCGACAGACGTCTGCGACGACGCCGCAATCCGGGGCTTCCTGCTGCGGGGACGCCGGGTGCGCTTCGTCGAGGACGCGGCACGGGGTCTCGACGATGAGCGCACCGCCGCGTGCCTGGCCGCTTGGCGCGAGTGCGGCGTCGATTTCACCTCGTCCGGCGAGGTCGTCAAGACCTTCTAAGGCTTTCCGCGCTGCGTGCCGATGCAGCACGTGATGGTCGCCGCCGGCTTTTCGGAGATCCCCAACCTGGTTCAGATCTGGCTGCCCGTCGTCTTCCTGGTCCTGATGATCTTCGTCTGCTACCTGCTGTGGCGGACGCTCGCGATGATGCCGCGGGTCAAGCCCGCCGTCGTCGAGCCGAACTCCAGCTCGTCGGTGACGTTTGCCGACGTGGCCGGGGTGACCGAGGCGAAGGAGGAGCTGCAGGAGGTCGTCGAGTTTCTCCGCTACCCCAAGCGCTTCGCCGTGCTCGGCGCGCGGGTGCCGAAGGGGATCCTGCTCCACGGGCCGCCCGGCACCGGTAAGACGCTGCTGGCGAAGGCGGTCGCGCACGAGTCGGGCGCGAGCTTCTACTCCCAAAGCGCCTCTGCGTTCGTCGAGATGTTCGCCGGCCTCGGCGCGTCGCGCATCCGCAAGCTCTTCGAGGAGGCGCGCAAGAACGCGCCCTCGATCATTTTCATCGACGAGCTCGACGCCGTCGGGATGGCCCGGACAGGGCACGGCTTCAATCGCGAGCAGGACCAAACGCTGAACCAGCTGCTCGTGGAGCTCGACGGCTTCAACTCACGCGAGCAGGTCATCGTCATGGGCGCGTCCAACCGCCTCCAGGATCTCGACCCCGCGCTCCTGCGCCCCGGCCGCTTCGACCGCCAACTCGTCGTCTCGCCGCCCGATCTCGCCGGTCGTGAGGAGATCCTCCTCGTCCACACCCGCGGCAAGCCGCTCGCCGGTGGCATCGACCTCTCGCTGATCGCGCGGCAGACCGCCGGCCTTACGGGCGCCGACCTCGCCAACATCGCCAACGAGGCCGCAATCTTCGCCGGCCGCGAGCAGGCCCTTGAGATCCGCCAGGAGCATTTCGAAGCCGCCATGGAGCGGGTCGTCGCCGGCCTGCAGACGCGCCGGGTCGTGACCGAGAAAGAGAAGCGGATCCTCGCTTACCACGAAGGCGGTCACGCGCTCATGTCCCACCTGATGGGCGAGGGCTTTCCCGTGCAGAAGGCGACGATCGTCTCGCGCGGCCAGGCCCTCGGCTACACGCTCCATCTCCCCGAGGAGGAGCGGTACCTGCACACGCGCGATGAGCTGATCGACTGGATGAAGATCGCGCTGGCCGGTCGCGCCGCCGAGCAAGTCGTCTTCGGCCGCGTCACGAACGGCGCGGCGAACGATCTCGAGAAGGTGACCGAGATCGCGCGGGCGATGGTCTTCGAGTACGGCATGTCCGAGGAAGTCATGTCGCGGACGATGCGCGCGGACAACTACGCGCTCTCGGAAGAGACGAAGCGCGTTCGTGATCACGAGCAAGCGCGTTTGACGGACGGGGCCTACAAGGAGGCGCTGCGGCTGCTCGCGAAACACCGTGCACCGCTCGATCGCGTCGCCGCTGCGCTACTCGAGAAGGAGACGCTCGGCCGCGAGGAGCTGCTCGACATCTTCCGCTCGACGGAGCGAGAAGAGGGGGCCAGCGATCTGGTCGGCGCGGTACGGGCCTTGCCGATGCAGGCCACGGCTACGCCGATTCCGCCCCGCCGCTACACGGTCTGACCCACCCCCGGCTCGATAGAGTCGGAGGCTGTGGAGTCGCGCGGAATTCACCATCTGGGCGTTGCCGTCGAGGATCTCGACGCGGCGCTCGACACCTACCGGCGCTTCTTCGGCGCTCGGCTCGAGCACCGCGAGACCGTCTCCGAGCAGGGCGTCGAGGCCGCGGTGGTGCTTGTCGGCGCCAGCCGCGTCGAGCTGCTCGCGTCGCTCGGCGACGACACGCCGGTCGGAAAGTTCCTTGCGAATCGCGGGCCCGGGATGCACCACGTCGCCTACGAGGTCGCCGACGTCCGCCAGACGATCGTGGAGCTCGAGCATGAGGGCGCCGAGCTGATCGACGCAGAGCCGAGGCGCGGGCTCTTCGGCCTCGAAGTCGCCTTCATCCACCCGGACTCTCTTCACGGCGTCCTCGCGGAGGTGGTGTCGCGTGCCTGATTCAGAACGGATCCGTATCGAGCTCGCGTTCGACGGCGGCCAGATCATCGGCGCACTGGTCGAGCCGGCCTCTGCCGATGCGCTCGAGGCAGCGCTCGACTCGGGCAGCGACGACGCCGTCCGGGTCGAGGCGCAGGACGGCACCTTCCGGGTCGTCCCGAAGCGGGTCGTCTATTACAAGCGCTACCGACCCGGCGGCCGGGTTGGCTTCGGCGACGCTTAGCGCAGCCCTTCCGCGGGCAAATCTCCGGCGTGGCTGAGGAAACGGCTAAGGCCGAGCGCCCGAAAGACTCGACCGCGCAGGTGCGCAAGCTGGTCGAGCGCGCGCAGGCGGGCGAGCGCGACGCGCTCGAAGAGCTGTACCTGATCCACTTCGACCGGATCTACAGCTACCTCCACATGACGGTCGGGAACCGGCACGACGCCGAGGACCTGACCACCCAGACCTTCCTCAAGATGCTCGAGTCGATCGGGCGCTTCCGCTGGCAGGCTGCTCCGTTCTCGGCGTGGCTCTTCCGCATCGCGCACAACCTCTCAATGGATCACTTCAGGGCGAACCGCCGCTGGCAGCCCGAGGAGGAGGTGCCGGAGCCGCCCGATGCGCAGGAGCGCTCGGCCGAGGACGAGGCGCTGCAGTCGATCGGCCGCCAGAGCATGATGTCCCTGATCGACACGCTCTCGCCGGAACAGCAGCAGGTCCTCACGCTCAAGTTCGTGTTCAACTTCCCGAACGGCGACGTCGCGACGATCCTCGAGAAGACAGAGGGCGCGATCAAGTCGCTGCAGCACCGCGCGCTGGTCTCGCTCCAGAAGCAGATCGCACCCGACGGCCCCTGATTGGCGCTCGAGGTCGGCATCGTCGGTCTTCCCAATGCGGGAAAGACCACATTGTTCAACGCGCTGACTCGCGCCGGCGCCGAGATCACCGCCTACGCGTCACAGACGGACAAGTCGAACGTGGGCGTGGCCGCGATTCCCGACGAGCGGCTGCCACAGCTTGCGGCGGTGGTCGATGCGAAGAAGGTGACTCCCGCGGCGATTCGCGTCGTGGACGTGCCGGGCACGGGCCCCGCGCTGCTCGGGAATCTCCGCAAGGTCGACGCGCTCCTCGTCGTCCTCGACGCGTTCTCGCCCGATGCCGACCCGCCGCGCGATCTCGAGAACATCCAGCTCGAGCTGCAGATCGCCGACCGCGACCACGTGGAGCGCCGGCTCGAGCGAGTGGCGAAGCTGGCGAAGTCGGGCGATCCGAACGTGCGCGTCGAGGCGGCGCAGCTCGAAGCCTTGCTCGCGCGGCTCGATACGGGCGCCTCGTTGCGCGACGAGCCGGAGCTGCCACCCGAGCTCGAGCCGCTCACAACTAAGCCGCTGATCTCGATCGAGAACGGTTCCGGCGGGATCGACCTCAAGCTGGAGGCGGAGCTCGCCGAGCTCGGCGACGAGGAGGCTGCGAGTTTCCGCGATGGTGGCGAATCGGCGCTCGGCTCGATCGTGCGACGGCTTTCCGACGCTCTCGACCTGATCAGCTTCTTCACCGCCGGCGACAAGGAGACGCGCGCGTGGACGCTCCGGCGCGGCCGCACCGCGCTCGAGGCTGCCGAGACGATCCACTCGGACATCGCCCGCGGCTTCATTCGCTGCGAGGTGATCCGCTGGAACGACCTCGTCGAGGCGGGCTCGCATACGGAGGCGGCTCGGCGGGGCCTGCAGCGGCTTGAGGGCAAGACCTATGAAGTGCAGGACGGGGACGTCCTGAACATCCGCTTCAACGTCTAGGAGGGCCGCGGAGGCCCGGGACCTCCGCGAGCCCGCGAGTTAGCAGCAGCCGCAGCCGCACCCGCAGCCTTCGTCGCAACAGCTGGGCATCGTTCCTCCTTTCATCGATGGACATCGATGTAGAGCTTACGTGATAAGATCGATAAACGTCAATGAAGACCCTTACTGTTCTCCCCACCCTTTGCTGCGGCCCCGACGTGGCGCTCCTTTCCGAGAGCTCGCGCAAGGATCTCGCGGGGCGCTTCAAGGCGCTTGCCGATCCGACGCGCGTGGCGATCGTCAACCGGCTCGCCGCGACAGACGAGTGCTGCGTCTGCGACCTCACCGGCGCCTTCGACCTCTCGCAGCCCACGATCTCGCATCATTTGAAGCTCCTCCGCGAGGCTGGGCTCGTCGAGGCCTCCCGGCGCGGAACGTGGGCGTATTACCGCCTCATCCCCGAGGCCGTAGCCGAGCTTCGAACTGCCCTAGGCGCCTAGTCGACCGGCCGGGTCGCCGCGACGGCGTCGAGCTGGTTCGCGTGGAAGAGGACGGCGGCCTCCGCGGTGCGGGCCGCGCGCAGGTCGTGGTGGCAAGCCACCGCGTGCAGCAGCTCCGCGAGCGCCCCAGGTTCGAGATTGTCTGCACGCTCCTCGATCAGGCGGAGCCCAAGGTGGACGTGGCCGAGCAGCCGTCCCTCGTCGGTCGGGCGGAACGCCGGGCCGCGGCCGAGCTCGGAGATGCGACCGACGTCGTGCAGCAGCGCCGCCGCGGCGAGCAGGTCGATGCGCAGACGCGGGTGCAGCTGCGCCGTCTCCCGCGCGAGAGTCGCAACGCCGACGGTGTGCTCGAGCAACCCGCCCGCGTAGCCGTGGTGGCCCTCGGGCGTCGCGGGCAGCTCGCGCAGGCGAGCGCGCACGGCTGAATCGTCGACGAAGCGCGCCACCACCGCGCGCAGCCCGGTGTGTGAGATCTCCCCGGCGAGAAACTCGAGAAAGCCGTCGAGCTCGTCCGCGTCTCGCCGCATCGCGGGTGAGAGGCTCGACGGATCGGCGTCGGGTGCGGCCTCGAGCGAGCGCACCTCGAGCTGGAGCCGGTCGTGGAACTTCTCCACGCGCGCGAGCACGCGCACGGCGTCCCCCTCGGCGAAGCGCCCGTCGAGCAGGTCGACGTCCTGCCAAACCCGCGCGTCGATCCGGCCGCTCGTGTCGACGAGCTCGAGCGCGAGGTAGGGGGAGCCGCCGCGGGTCTGTAGCCGACGCTTGCGCGAGACGGCGTACACCCCTTCGACGGTACGCCCCTCTGCAAGCTCGGCAATCACGGACACGAGTCGATTCTAGGTCCTGCGACGGCTGCTAGTCTCGGCCGCAGATGGCGGACGTCCGTCCTTTCCGCGCCGAGCGCTACGACGAGACGAAAGCCGGACCGCTTGAAGCGCTAGTCGCGCCGCCTTACGACGTGATCTCCGACGAAGAGCGGGCGCAGTACCTCGCGCGCGATCCGCACAACATCGTCCATCTCACGCTGCCCGATTCGGAGCAGCAGGCGGCGCGCGACCTCGCCTCCTGGCGGGAGGAGGGAGTCCTCCGGCGCGATGACGAGCCGAGCTTCTGGGCGCTTTCCCAGACCTACGTCGGTCTGGACGGTATCGAGCGCATACGGAACGGCCTGGTTGCCGCGCTGCATCTCGAGCCCTACGAGCAGCGCGTCGTCCTCCCTCACGAGCGCACGCACGAGGGGCCGAAGGAGGGCCGGCTGCGCGTGCTGCGGGCGACGCGGACTCAACTCGAGCCGATCTTCCTGCTCCACGATGGCCCCAAGGTCGAGGTTCCCGAGCGCGCTCCGGACCTCGAGGTCGGAGGCGACAGGCTCTGGCGCGTGCAGGCCGACCGCGCCGTCTTCGCCGATCTGCAGCTGCTGATCGCGGACGGCCACCACCGCTACGAGACCGCGCTTGCCTTTCACGAGGAGGACGGTGCCGAGGCGAGCGCGTGGATGATGGTCGTCCTCGTCTCGACGCGCGAGGAAGGGCTGACGATCTTCCCCACGCATCGCGTGGCGGAGCGCGTGAACGGCGTGCGTGGCGAGCCGATCGACGAGCCGGGAGACGAGCTTCCGGGCGTCGTGCTCTACCGGGGTGGCGCGTACGAGCTGGTGGGCGGAGACGGCCTCGACGTCGAGATCGTCGATCGGGCGGGTGCGCAGGGCGTGACCTACACGCCTCAGCGGGCCGAGGCGGTCGCGGCGGTGGACAGCGGCAACGCAGAGGGGGCGTTCCTCCTGCGGCCGACGCGAATCGAAGACGTCTTCGAATACGCGCGCCGCGGTGAGGTTCTGCCCCAGAAGACGACGTACTTTTTCCCGAAGCTGACCTCCGGCCTGCTGCTCTTCCCGCTTGACTGACTGGCTCGCGGTCTGCCGTTCGGCGGCCGCGGACGTGGAGGCGATCCTCGCGGAGATGCCGCCGCGTGAGCGCCAGGCAGTGCTCGGCCAGGGCGAGGGCGGCGACGACACGACCGCGATCGATGAAGCTGCCGAGCGCGTGATCCTGGCGCGGCTAGAGGGGATCGACGACCTGACCATCGTCTCCGAGGAGGTCGGGATCGTCGGCGAAGGCGCGACGTATGTCGTGGTCGATCCGATCGACGGCTCGCTCAACTCGAAGCGCGGGATCCCGTTCTTCTCGCTCTCGATCGCGGTCGCGGATGGGCCGGCGATGGGCGATGTCCACTTCGGCTACGTCTACGACTTCGGCACGTGCGAGGAGTGGACGGCGCGCCGAGGCGAGGGTGCGTTCCTGGACGGCGTGCGGCTCGGGGCGGACCGGCCGCGTGACGAGATCGAGATCCTCTCCTTTGAGGCAACGCTCACCTCGCTGGTCGCCGAGCAGGCGGCGGCGATGGTCGGGCTCGCCTACCGGCTGCGGATCATGGGGTCGCTGGCGCTCTCGCTCTGCCATCTCGCCGCGGGCCGCGTCGACGCGGTGTGCTCCCTGAAGCCGGCGCGCTCGGTCGACATCGCGGCGGGGCAGCTGCTCGTGCGCGAGTGCGGGCTCGCAATCGACCTGTTCGAGGATCCGCCGTTCGTGGCGGCGCCGCTCGACCTCCTTGGGCGTTCACGGGTCGTCGCAGCGGGAACTGCCGAGACGTGCACGAAACTGGCGGCAGCTCTAACCGCATAAGGATGGGCCTGCCGCTTCGAAGAATGGCGGCGCGACGTCGAGGTGTTGGCCTATTTCAACAATGATTGGGAAGTGTTCGCCGTCAGGAACGCCCTATGGATGAAGCAGCGCCTCGGGTCGTAAAGAAGGGGAACCGCGAGGTCCGGCTCTCGAGCGGGGACCGCGTGCTCTTCCCCGACGACGGGATCACGAAGGGCGATCTCTGGGACTACTACGAGGCGGTCGCGCCGTCCCTTCTCTCGCACCTCCGCGATCGCCCGTTCACGATGAAGCGCTACCCGCACGGCATCGACGGCGAAGTCTTCTTCCAGAAGCAAGCGCCGAAGCATCTGCCGGACTGGATCCCGACACGTCAGTTTCGGACGTGGCCGCGCGGGGGCGGCGGGTCGCGGCTCGTCGACTTCGCACTCGTGAACTCGGTAGAAGCGGTGCTTTTCATGGTGCAGAACAACTGCGTCGACATGAATGCGTGGTACTCGCGCGTCGACAAGCCTGACCGGCCCGACTTCGTGCTTTTCGACCTCGATCCGCCGGACGGCGGCTTCGTGGACGCGATTCGCGTGGCGCATCTGATTCGCGAGCTGCTCGACGAGCTCGGCCTGCCCGGCTATGTGAAGACGAGCGGGGCCGACGGAATCCACGTGGTGGCGCCGATCACGCGTCGCTCGACGTTCAAGCAGACCTACGACTTCGCGGAGCGCGCGTCTCGGCTGCTCGAGAGCAGGCATCCCGGTCTGGTGACGACCGAGTGGCTGAAGAAGAAGCGCAGCGGCATTCTCGTCGACCACCGCCAGAACGGCCACGGGAAGACGATCGCTTCGGCCTATTCCGTGCGACCGAAGCCGGGTGCGCCTGTGTCGACGCCGCTGCGCTGGGGGGAGCTGACGGAAGCCGTGCGGCCGCGCACGTTCGGGATGCGAGAGGCGCTCGCGCGCGTGGAGCAGCACGGCGACCTGTTCGCGCCCGTGCTCGAGGATCCGCGCCCTCTCGCGCCCGCGGCGAAAGCGCTGGAAAAGCTAGCCTCGTAGGTATGAGCGAGCCTTCCCGCGACGAGATTCTGCGTGCGCTAGAGCAGGTGATCGACCCTGAGCTCCGGCGGCCCGTCACCGATCTCGACATGGTGCGCGCGATCGAGATTTCCGGCGGCGACGTGGTGGTGACGATTGCTTTGACGATCGCCGGTTGCCCGCTCCGGTCGAGCTTCGAGGATCAGGTCGGCCAGCACGTCGGCGGTGTTCCTGGCGTCGAGCGGGTGGCATTGAAGTTCGACGTGATGAGCTCCGAGGAGAAGCAGGCGCTGACGACCAAGCTGCGTGGTGGCGTCACCGAGCGGACCAAGGGCATCTCGCTCGACGCCTCGACGCGCGTGCTCGCAGTGTGCTCGGGCAAGGGCGGCGTCGGCAAGTCGACGCTCGCGGCGAATCTCGCCGTCGCGTTCTCACGGCTCGGACAGCGCACAGGGATCCTCGACGCGGACGTGTACGGCCACTCGATCCCGCACCTGCTCGGGATCCACCAGAAGCCCGTGCTCGTCGACAAGATGATCGTCCCGCCGGTCGCGCATGACCTGAAGCTCATGTCGATCGGCTTCTTCCTCGACGACAACCAGCCGGTGATGTGGCGCGGGCCGATGCTGCATCGGGCGCTCGAGCAGTTCCTCTCGGACGTCCACTGGGGCGAGCTGGACATGCTCGTCGTGGACATGCCGCCGGGGACCGGCGACGTGTCGATCTCGCTCGGGCAGCTGTTGCCGCGCGCCGAGGTGGTCGTCGTCACGACGCCGCAGCGGGCGGCGCAGGAGGTCGCCTCTCGCGCAGCGACGATGGCGCAGAAGACGAACATGCGGCTGGTCGGCGTGATCGAGAACATGAGCGGAGACGTGTTCGGAACGGGCGGGGGTGAGGAGCTCGCGCTCCAGCTCGGCCTGCCGCTCCTCGGCCGGATCCCGCTCGATCCGGAGGTGCGCATTTGGGGGGATCGCGGCGAGCCGCTCGTCTCGGCGAAGCCCCAGTCGGACAGCGCGCGTGAGCTCGTGCGGATCGCCGAGGAGCTCGTTGTGCTGAAGCGCGAGCGCGGCGTGGGGATTGTCAAGCCGCTCACAGTCCTGTCCTGACCGGCCCGGATCCGGCCACGCCGTCACACTTTCGGCACGGAATCGGCTCAGACACGCGCGGTTGTCAGCGCTATCGTCGCTTGCAGAGGGTGGTGGTTGATCCCCACCCTTCATTTGGGCGGGGCGCGCGCGCACCCGCGCGTGGACCTAGAAGTGGCGACCGGAGGGAACGATGACGCCTACTGAGGCGCAGGAGCGGCTGCTCGCGCTCGGGTTCGTCCCCGAGGATGCCGAACGACTCTTCCGCCACTTCGACGACGCCGAGACCCGGGGGAAGCTCGGGCACGGCTATTCCCGCATCGAGTGGCTTGAGACGTTGCCCGACGTCGACCCGAGCGCCCGCCCCGAGCGAGTCCTCGCCGAGCCCGGCTACGAGCGCTGGCACGGCCGCGGCGCGCTCGGCTACCTCACGCTCTCGGCCGTCGTCGATTCCCAGCTCGCTGACCCGCCGGCACACGCGCGCGTCGCCGCCGCAGAACACTGCTTCCCGACGGGGATGCTCGGCCACTACGTGCGCAGGCTGGCCGAGGGTGGGCTCGTCTCCGCGCTCACCGCCACGTCGCCGGCGCGCCTCGGGCACCCCGCCGGCGGCCCGATGCTGGCGGGCACGAATCCGCTCGCCGTGGGGATTCCGACCTCCCGCGGCGAACCAATCGTGGTGGACGTTTCGATGGGACAGATCACCTGGGGCGACGTGATCGCCGGACGCGCGAACGAGGAGGATCTCGTCCCCTTCGGGGGCGAGCACGCGCACAAGGCCTTTGCCCTCGCGCTCGGGCTGCAACTGCTCGTCGATTCCGTCGCCGGCGAGGGCTACGGTGCGGTCATGCTCGTCGCTCGCCCGCGAGCCGATCCCGTCCCCGCCCTCCGCGAGCGCGCGACCGGCGTTCGTCTCCCGGGCGACCGATGAGCGACGACGAGCTCGCACGCCGAGCGCAGCTCCTCGACGAGCGCGCCGCCGAGCTCGAACGACGCGGCGAGGAGATCGCCGCACTCCGGGCCGAGCTCGAGCACGAGGAGGCGCGCCGCCGTCAGGAAAGCGCGCGCCTCGCCGACCAGAAAGCCGAGTTGTCGGCGCTGGTCGAGCAGCTCGGAGCCTTGCGCGCGGCGCGTGCTGCGGACGAGGATGCCGCGGAGATCGCCCGCCGGCAGAAGCTCGACGAACGCGAGGCCGCCCTGGTCGCGCGCGAGCGCGAGAGCGACGCGCGGGTGGAGGAGCTCGACATCCGAGCCGCGAAGTCCGAGGCGCTACGCGACGCGATCGAACAGACGCTCGACAGTCTCGAGGAGGCGGAGCGACGGCGCGACAAGGCGTTGCAGGAGGCGGAACTCGCCGCGCAAAGCGTGCGTGAGGTCGAGGCTGCACGAGCCGCGCTCGCGGAAGAGCTCGCGGCTGCGGAAGGCGTCCGGGCCGAGCTTGCGGCGACCGAGGAACGCCTCGGCACGGAGCGGGCTCGGCTCGACGACCACGCGGCCGCGCTGGCCGAGCGCGAGGCTGCGCTGGCGGAGAAATGGGCCGAGAGCGAGCGGCTCGACGCCGAGCGCGCGCAGGCGGCGGCCGAGCTCAAGGCAATCGGCGCTTCGTTCGCGGCAGAGAAGCGCGAGCTTGCGGCTCAGCGGCTCGAGCTGGAGACGCGGAGGCATCAGGTCGAGCGCGAGGAAGCAGCGGCGGCCGACGCGTCGGCGACGGTAGCCCGCCGAGCCGACGATGCTCGCGCGGCCGAGCAAGGACTGAAGACCCGTCAGGCCCACCTGGAGGCACGGGAGCACGAGGTGACCCGAGCTGCGGAGCGTCAACGCGAGGAAGCCGCACGGCTCGAGCAGCAGGAGATCGACCTGACCGCCCTCTCCCGGGAGCTGGCGGGACTTCAAGAGGCGCTGGCGGGTGAGCGGGACGATCTCGCGGCGCAGCGCGCGGACCTCGAGTCGGATCGGAGGCGGGCCGACGACACGCTCTCGGAGCACTCGGACACCGTCGCCCGGCGCGAGGCCGAGATCCACGCCCAGCTTCAGGAGCTCGGACGCGTGGCTGCCGAGCTCGATGCGCGTGAATTCGACCTGCGCCGTGCCGAGCGCCGCGTCGCAGACGACCTGGTGGAGGTCGACGCCCGGCGGGCGACGTCCGCGGAGGCCGACCGGCGGCACGAGGGCGTCCGGGCTGAGCTGCTCCGGACGTCGGCCGCGCTTGCCGAGCGCGAACGGAGGCTCGCAGAGGCGGCCGCAAAGCTCGACTCGGCCAAGCGCCAGCTCGACCCGGACGCTGCGCCTGCCGACCTTGCTCAGCTGAACCGGTCGCGCTGGGACTACTCCACGCTCGAGGCTCTCGTCGAGAGCGTCGGCGACACCGAGGACGCCCGCGCGGCCGAGCTGCGGTCCTATCTCGAGCAGCTCCGCGAGTACACAGACGAGGACGGTTTCCTGCCCGATGCGTTCGAGCCGCTGGTCGACGAGATCTTCGGGCCTGTGGTCGACGCCGCGGCGCGCGCCTAAGACTGGCGGCGCAGCTCCTCGAGCACCACCGGGTCGATTCGCTCGGCCCCGTCGATCCGCTCCTCGAGGTTCTCCCTGCCGCCCCAGTGACGTAACGCCTCGCCGAGCTCGCCTTCGTAGCCCAGGCGGGCGAGCCGCTCGCCCAGCTCCGTCCCGAGCGACGCGTCCACGTCGAGCCATTCCTCACGCGGCGTCTTGCCAAAGATCGCCTGGTGCAGGCCGTACAGGCGCCGCAGCTCGGAAATCGGCTGCTCGTGGTCGTCGACGCGCAGGTCGACGAGAACGTTCGAGAGCCCTGCATAGCCGCCGTCCTTCGCCACCACGAGGAGCGCGGCGGACTGCTGGCCCCGGCTATCACCTCCCGCTACCTGGCCTGCAGCGAGGCACTCGATCAGGCGCTCGGCGAAAGGCGGGCCGGCGTTCGCCTCGAACGTCGACGCGATCGCATCGACGGTGTCGCCGGAGACCAGGATGTTCCCTTGCGCCGCGTAGCCGTCGCCGACGCGCCCTCCAGCCCAGTCGTCGCACCCCCCGCCGGTGAAGGTCGCGCCACGACCCTGCCCGTCGACCACGCCGAGCTGGCGGTGGTCGCTGTCGGTGTCGGCCTCCGTGAGCGCCGCGACGACTTCCTCGGCGGAGTGGCCGGCCCGGAGCAAATCCAGCCCTTCGGGCCCATAGCGCGGGTTGGCGTAGGCCTGCGTTGCGATCGCGCCGACGTGCGGCTCTGCCCAGGGCACGACGCTGCCGACGGCCAGGAACTTCGACTGCGTCGCGACGCCCCACTCGCCTGCCTCGAGGTCGCACGCCGCGATCGAGTACGTCGCGACGACGGGCTCAGAGCCCATACGTGAGCTCGGTCAAGTCGAGCTCGAGGAGCTCGCGCGCCGACTCGGGCACGAGCACCGAGGCGATCTCGGGCCGCGCCAACGCACGGCGAACCTCCTCGGCGGTGCGCGCCCGCACGACGATCGGCGTGCCTTTTTCGTACTCGGCGTGGAGGCGCTGCTCGTCCGACACGTCGTCGAGCACCAGGGCGTGGTCGAGCGGGACGTCCGGATCGCCCTCCACCGCCAGCTCCGGAACGCGCTGCCCGGTCGCGCCGAACCAGCGCTGCCGGATCACAGCTCGATCGTCTCCCCCGGCTGCGACTCGAGGATCTCCACGCCGGAGGCGAGCTCGCGCAGCTGAGCCGGCGTGCCGGTGAGGAGCCCGAACGTTCCGTAGTGGCACGGGACGCAGCGCTCGACGCCGAGCAGCTCGAGCGCGACCGCGGCCTCGCGCGGGCCCATCGTGAACCAGTCGCCGATCGGCAAGACCGCGACGTGCGGCTCGTAGATGCGACCGATCAGCTGCATGTCGCCGAACACGCACGTGTCCCCGGCGAAGTAGATCTTGAAGCCGTTCTCGAACTCGATCACGTACCCGCACGACTCGCCGAGGTACGTCCCGTCGTCGGCGCTCGAAGAATGGCGGGCGTCGGTCTGGGTGAACCGGATCCCGTCGATCTCCTGCGAGCCGCCCTTGTTGATCCCCGGCAGGTCGCCGATCTGCGCCCCCTGTCCGCCGAGCCAGCCCTTGACCTCGACCTGCGCGACGACGTCGGGCGTGAACTTCTTCGTCAACTCGACCGTGTCGCCGATGTGGTCGGAGTGGCCGTGCGTCACCGCGAGGATGTCGATGCGCTCCGGCTGTTGCTCCGCTTCCGGGCACTTCGGGTTGCCGGTCAAGAACGGGTCGACGTAAATCCGCTTCCCCCCGGGGCTGTCGATGCGGAAGGCGGCGTGGCCAAGCCAGGTCAGGGCGACGTCCGGCATGACTCTCCTCTCGTCCTCGGTTAAATGGTGGACCGAGCGTAACGCAGGAGGACCGGACCGAGCGGCGAATCGAGGCGGCGATGACGGCTCGTGTCCTCCCCGCCGTGCTCGCAGTCGCCGCGGCGCTCGCAGACGCTCGCGGGAGACATGAGCTCGCGTACTGGCTCATCGTTGCCGCGGTCCCGGCGGCCGCGTGTGCCGCTCTGCGCGGCTTCGGCGGACTGGTCGAGGCGGTTCCCAGGTCCGACGAGGAGGCCCGTGGGCGCGCGTTCACCGCGCTCGGAGGCCTTGCGCTCGGGCTGATCGTGCTCGCGGCGGCCGTGCGCTCTCCGGCGCACCTCGATCACACCGTACCGGCACTCGGCAGCTCCGGGCTCGTGGGCGCGCTTGCCCTGTACGGATTCCAGGCCGTGGTCGCGCTGGCGGCCCGGCTCGAGGGCTACCGGCTCCTCCCCGTGCGCGAACCCTTCTAGAGCGGCAGCGCCGCCGCAGCGTGCCGCGCGACGTCGATCAGCGGCTGGACGAAGACGAACGAGCCGACCGTGACGCCGACGCAGAGCAGCACGGATCCCTGGATGAGCCACTCTCGCGGCGGCGAGCCCCCTGCCGGCGCCAGCCGGGTCGCGCCCGAAGGCCGCATGAACAGCGCTCGGATGATGCCGAGGTAGTAGTAGAGGCTGATCGCGGTCGCGGCGACGCCCACGATGATCAGCCACGTCCACCCCCGGTCCCGGGCGGCGGCGAAGACGTAGAACTTGCCCACGAATCCGCCGGTCGGTGGGAACCCGACGAAGCCGAACATGAACAGGGCGAGCGAGGCGCCGAGGAACGGCCGCTCCCAGCCGAACAGTCCGCCGAGGTTGTCGATCGTGACCGCCCTCCCGAGCTCGCGCTCGCGCGCGGCCAGCACCGCGAACGAGCCGATCGACATCGCGGAGTACGGGACGAGGTAATACATGAGTGCCCGAGCGCCGAGCGCGTTGTTCGCAGCGACCGCGATCAGCATGAACCCCGCGTGCGAGATCGACGAGTACGCGAGGATCCGCTTCACGTTGTTCTGGACGAGGGCTGCGATGTTCCCGATCGCGAGCGAGGCACAGGCGATCGCCGCGATGGTGTACGTCCACAGGCGCGCCTCCTGGGGGAACGCCGTCGTGAGCACGCGGAGCGTCAGGACCAGTGCGACCGTCTTCGTGGCGGCCGACATGAACGCGGTGACCGGTGTCGGCGCGCCCTCGTAGACGTCTGGCGTCCACTGGTGGAACGGCGCGGCTGAGGCCTTGAAGGCGAGCCCGGTGAGGATCATCGCGAGGCCGGCGACGAGGAGCGCGTCCCCACGGAGACCCTGCGCCGTGGTCGCCCGTGCTATCGCCTCGAAGTTGATCTCGCCGGTTGCGCCGTAGACGAGCGCGAGCCCGAAGAGCAGGACGGCCGACCCGAAGCTGCCGATGATCAGGTACTTGAGCCCGGATTCGAGGGAGCGCTCCCGCTCGCCGATCGCGCAGAGCACGTAGAGGCAGATCGAGAACCATTCGAGCCCCAGGAAGAGCGTGATCAGGTTGAAGGACATGCCGAGGAACGCCATGCCTCCTCCGGCGGCGGCGAGCAGTGCGAAGTACTCGCCGATGTGGTCGTTCTTCATGCGCTCGCGCGCCGAGAGCAGCACGGTGAGGAATCCGGCGCCGGCGATGATCATCGCGGAGAGGGCGCCCCACCGGTCCCGGATCACCGCGAGGCCGATGTCCTGATGCGGGTGCGGGCTCTTGATGAACAGCAGGACGGCGAAGACGAAGGCGGTGACGAAACCGGCCGCGCAGACGACCGCGGTGGCTGTGCGGCGCGCCCCCGCTGGGAAGAGCACGGCGCCGAGCAGGCAGATTGCGGACGCGGCCAGGAGCGAGTTCGATGGCGCAAGCAGGAACCAGTCGACGTGCGGGCGGTGGATCACGGCTGTGCTCCCGCGTCATAGGGGCCGAGACCGCCATCACTGCGTCCGTTGGAGAGGGTGACCACGATCCGGCTCGTTGGCTTGGCGCTGTGCCTCGCGAACGCTCGATCTGAGATCGCGGCAGGCCAGGCCGACAGCGCGAGCAGGCACGCGACGAGCGGGACGACGACCGCGAGCTCCGCCGGCCGCAAATCTCGATCCTCAGGCCCGACCGCGCCTCCGACCTCGCGGTGCAGCACGCCGGAGATCAGCCGCAGCATGTACATCGCGGCGAGCACGATCGAGACCGCGCCGACGACCGCCCAGCCCCAGGCCTGGAGGAACGCGCCGGTCAGGATCAGGAACTCGCCCGCGAAGTTCGTCGAGAGCGGCACGGCCAGTGCGATCACGCCGGTGGTCATGAGGAGCGTCGCGAGCGCCGGTCGTCCGCGCGCCATCCCGCCGAGCAGGGCGAAGTCGCCGGTCGCCGTCCGTGCCTCGATCATCCCGGCGAGCAGGAAGAGCGTCGCGGAAATCAGGCCGTGGTTGACCATCTGCAGGACGGCGCCGTCGTAGCCGAAGCTGTTCCCTGCGAAGAGGCCGATCGTGATCAGCCCCATCTGCGCGAGCGACGAGTAGGCGATCACGCCCCGCACGTCCGGGGCGCGGAAAGCGCACAGTGACCCGTAGACGAGCCCCGTCGCTGCCAGCACGAGCAGCGGCACCCGGAAGTCGTGCACCGGCTCCGGGAACTTGGCGATCGCGATTCGCAGGAAGCCGTAGGCCGCTGCCTTCGACACAACGCCCGAGAGCACCGCCGCGACCTCGGGCGACGATTCGCGGTAGGCGTCCGGGAGCCACCCGTGTAGCGGGAACAGCGGCGCCTTGACCGCGAACGCCGCGACGAAGCCGAGGAAGATCCACGGGCTCGAGTTCGTCCCAGCCTGCACGAGGTCGAACGTCCCCTGCGACAGGCCGAGCACGACGATCGACGCGAGCATCAACAGCGAGCCCGCCATCGTGTAGATCACGAACGTGACCGTCGCGCGGACGCGGTTCGTCCCGCCCCAGACGCCGACGAGTACGTAGAGCGGGATCAGCATGGCCTCCCAGAACACGTAGAAGAGCAGGAGATCCTGGGCCGTGAAGACGCCGACGATCGAGCCGGTGAGGAAGAGCATCAGTCCGAAGTAGCCGCGCGGACGCTCACGGCCCGCCCAGAGCGCGTACGCGATCGCCGCGGTGAGCACGACGACGGTGAGGCCCGCGAGCCAGAGCGAGAAGCCGTAGAAGCCGACGTGGTAGGAGACGTTCAGGTCGCTGAACCACGTTCGGTGTTGGTCGAATTGCAGGCCGCCGGCCCCGAAGTCGAACTTGACGAGCGCGAAGATCCAGAGCGCGATCTCGCCGAGTCCGACGAGTAGCGCGAACCCGCCCGTGGCGTTCCTCGGCAGCGGCAGCAGCCAGACGAAGAGCGCACCGGCAAGCGGCAGGAAGATCAGCAGGAAAGTGACCCAGCTCATCGCACGACCACGAAGACGACGGCGAGGATGGCCAGGGAACCTGCCATTGCGAGGACGTAGGTGCGGAGGAGGCCGGTCTGGGCGCGGTGTAGGCGGCGCGCGGCGAACGTAGCCGTCTCGCCGATCTCAGCCGTGGTGCCGTGGACGAGCGGTGCCTCCACCTCGCCGAGGAGGAACCGCGCGAACGCGGCGGCCGGACGGTAGAACGCGAGGTCGTACGCCTCGTCGAAGTAGAACTTGTGCTCGAGCAGGCGCTGCAGGCCCGCGACCCGGGGCACCGCAGCGCGCCGGGCGCCGTAGAAGATCCACGCGACGCCGATTCCCGCGAGGCCGAGGCCCATGGCCAGCGCGCTTGCGGTGAACTCCTGCCACCCCGTCGGCTCGACGAGCGGCTCCGCGACAACGCTGAGAAAGTCCGAGACGGGGTGCCAGAACGGCGCGAACTGGATCCAGCCGGCGACCGCCGCACCGAGGCCGAGCACCGCCGCCGGCCAGAGCATCGTGCGGGGTCCCTCGCCATGGCCCGGGTGCGCGTGCTCGCGCGCGAAGGGCGACAGCTGGCCGCCGAAGACGAGCCAGTACATCCGGAAGGTGTAGAGCCCTGTGAGGAACGCCCCCACGATCCCGGCCGCGAAGAGCACCGCTCCGTACCATCCGCGATCGAGCGCCGCGGCAAGGATCGAGTCCTTCGAGAAGAAGCCCGAGAATGGGATCAGGCCGACGAGCGCGAGCGAGCCGATCAGGAACATCCAGCGCGTGAACGGCATCAGCCTCCCGAGCCCGCCCATGTTGCGCATGTCCTGCTCGTTTGCGAGCGCGTGGATGGCGATCCCGGCGGCGAGGAAGAGCAGCGCCTTGAAGAACGCGTGCGTCATCAAGTGGAACATCGCGTTCGAATACGCGCCGATCCCCGCGCCCAGGAACATGTAGCCGATCTGCGACATCGTCGAGTAGGCGATCACGCGCTTGATGTCGGTCTGGACGAGCGCGATCAGCCCGGCTAGGAGGAGGGTCACGGCTCCCAGGCCCGCGGCGAGATCCTGAACCTTGGGCGCGGCCTCGAAGAGTGGATGGCAACGGACGATCAGATAGACGCCGGCGGTGACCATCGTCGCCGCGTGGATCAGCGCGCTGACCGGCGTCGGGCCTTCCATCGCGTCGGGGAGCCAGGTCTGCAGGGGGAGTTGAGCCGACTTCGCGACCGCGCCGCCGAGCAACCCGAGCGCGATCAGGTTGACGACCCAGCGGTTGTCGAGCGCGCCGATGCGCGCGAAGGTCGCCGCGTAATCGAGCGTGCGCGTGTGCTGGATGAGCAGGAAAAGGGCGAGCGCGATCGTCCCGTCGCCGATCGCGTTCATCACGAACGCCTTCTTCGCGGCCGCGATCGCTGCCGGGCGTTCCTGGTTGAAGCCGATCAGCAGGTACGAGCAGAGGCCGACCATGCCCCAGCCGGCGAGCAGCAGCAGCAGGTTCCCGCTCTCGACGAGCAGCAGCATGGAGAAGACGAACAGCGCCATGTACGCGAAGAAGCGGCGCTCCTCGCTCTCGCTGTGCATGTAGCCGAGCGAGTAGCCGACGATCAGCGCGCCGACGCCGCTGACGACGAGCATCATGAAGACCGAGAGCGGATCGACGAGGATGCTCAGCCCCGCGTGGAAGTTCCCTGCGCCGAGCCACGTCCAGGCGGTCGAGAGCTCGGAGCGGTCGTGCCCCGGCTTGCCGAGCATCGTGAAGAAGCTGACGAGCGCACCGCCGAAGGCGACAGCGACGGACCCGGTCGCGACGATCCCCGCGCCCGTGCGCGACAAGCGGTTGCCGGCGAGCGTGATCAGGATTGCACCGGCGAGCGGCGCGACCAGGCAGATCCAGGCGCCGGAGATCATCCGCGAAGGAAGCGCAGCCGGTCGACGTCGAGCGGGAGCTTGCGGCGGTTCATCGCCACGATCAGGCCGAGTCCGACGGCGACTTCGGACGCGGCGACGGCCATCACGGCGATCGCGAAGATCTGGCCGCGGCCCTGGCCGTGCGCCCGCGCGAAGGCGATCAGGGCGAGGTTCGCGCCGTTCAGCATGATCTCGAGCGAGAGCAGGATGATCAGTGGGCTCCGCCGCAAGAGGACGCCGAGCGAGCCGATCGCGAACAGGCACCCTGCGAGCGCCAGGTACCAGGCCAATTCGGGGCCGAGGATTGCCAGCGTCATGCGGGTCGACCGGTCGTTTCAGACGGACGCGAGCGGAAGCGGGCGGGGCCACGGGCAGAGCCCGCGGCCCCTCGAAGCGGCAGCGCAAGCGCAGCCGCGGCCCGCACGTCCTGATGTCGGCACCGCAAGCGGTGCCTTGGCCCAAGAATCGCGGTCACGGCGTTTCCTTCGGGGCGGCGCTGCCCCAGTCGTGCGGTCCCTTTTCGTGGTGGCCGAGCACGACCCCGCCGACCGCGGCGACGAGCAGCACGATCGACGTGATCTCGAACGCGAGCAGGTGGTCGGTGAGGAACAGCCGTCCGATCTGGGCCGGACTGCCGAACGACCCGCCCACCGACGCCTCGTCCGAGAGACGACCGCCCGCCTTCAGGCCGACGGCGACGATCACCTCGACGAGCAGCGCGGCGGCAGCTCCGACGGCTCCGATGGTCTGCCAGGTCGGCCCGCCCGCCCACGGGGTTTCCTCCTCCCCGCCGAGGTAGGCGATGACGAACAGGAACATGACCATCACCGCTCCGGCGTAGACGAGCACCTGTGCGGCCGCGACAAACTCGGCCGAGATGAGCAGGTACAGCACCGCGAGCGAGGCGAGGTTCCCGATCAGCGCGAGCGCCGAGTAGAACGGGTTCGAGAAGGTGACGACCGCGACGGCGCTGCCGATGCATGCGAAGGCCGCGGAGAACCAGACCACCCAGACGATGAAGTTCCCCATCAGCAGTCACCTCGTGGCTGAATCGTGCTCGCCAGCCGCGAAACGCCCGCGTCGCAAGGACGCAGGGAGTGCTCGTAGCCGGAGGCTACGGGCGCGACTGAGGACGCGGCGAGGCGGAGCGTTGCAGCGCCCTGGCGAGTGCGAGGCAGACGGGAGGGGGCTGCCATTAGCTGTGCTCCTTGTAGTACGGGATGGGCGTGTCGTAGAGCGCGCGATCGGCGACGGGCACCTGCTTGATCGGCGGCGCGAGCAGCATGTCCTTGGTGTAGATCTGGTCCTCGCGCGAGTACTCCGAGAGCTCGAACTCGTTGCCGAGCGTGATGGCGTCGAAGGGGCACGCGATCTCGCAGTAGCCGCAGAAGATGCAGCGGCTCAGGTTGATCTCGTAGATGCGCGCGTAGCGCTCGCCGGGCGAGACACGGTTGTCGGGCGTGTTCTCGGCGGCGACGACGCGAATGCAGTCCGCGGGGCACGCGGCCGCGCAGAGCGAGCAGCCGACGCACTTCTCCAGCCCGTTCTGGTGGCGGTGCAGGCGGTGCCGGCCGCGGAAGCGCGGGTAGAGCGGGCGCTTGTACTCCGGGTACTGCTGCGTAATCGGCTTGTTGAAGATCTGCTTGAAAGTCACTCCAAATCCGCGGAGCGTGTCGAAAGGTTGAGGACTCATCCAGGTCTCCCGAGCGAAGCGAAGGGACTAACCCAAGACTGTGAAAAGTGCGCAGCACTTTTCACAGCAACACCACGAAGAAGGCGGTCACGAGCGCATTGAGCGTTGCCACCGGCAGGAGGATCTTCCAGCCGAAGCTCATCAGCTGGTCGTAGCGCAGGCGCGGCAGCGTCGTCCTCAGCCAGATGAAGACGAAGAGCAGGATGAAGAGCTTGAGCACGAACCAGAGCGGCCCGAGCCGGTCGAGCGCGTGCACCCACGGGAAGTGCCAGCCGTCGAAGAACAGCGTCACGATCAGGGCCGAGATCGTGATCAGGTTGATGTACTCGGCCATCTGAAAGAGGCCCCAGCGCATGCCGCTGTACTCGGTGTGGTAGCCGGCGACGAGCTCCTGCTCGGCCTCGGGAAGGTCGAACGGCGCGCGCGAAGTCTCTGCGATCCCTCCGAAGAAGAAGCAGACCATCCCGACGAACTGCGGGATGAAGAACCAGAGCGTCGCTTGCTGCTTGTTCACGATGTCCACGAGTGAGAGCGACTGGCCCATGAGCACGACGCCGAGCGCCGAGAGGGCGAGCGACACTTCATACGAGACGAGCTGCGCGCACGTCCGCATCGAGCCGAGCAGGGAGTACTTCGACTCGGACGCCCAGCCGCCGACGATGAAGCCGTAGATCCCCACCGAGCCGAGCGCGAAGACGAGGATCAGCGCGATCGGGACGTTCGCGACCCAGCCGTCGACGCGGTAGCCGCTGATCGTCCAGCCGGGGCCGAAGGGGATCACGGCGAACGCTGCGAGTGCGGTGAACGCCGAGAGCACCGGCGCGAGGATGTACGGCGCATTGATCGCAGCCGCGGGGAAGAAGCTCTCCTTGCGGATCAGCTTGAGCAGGTCGGCGGCGGGCTGCAGGAGGCCATAAGGGCCTGCGCGGTTCGGGCCGTAGCGCAGCTGCATCCGCGCCATCGCCTTGCGCTCGACGAGCGTCAGATAGGCGAACGTGACGAGCAGCAGGTTGATGATCACGAACGCCTTCGGGAGGGTGATCCACCACGGCTCATGCATTCGACTTGCTCACCTCCACCTGCGGTTGGAGGCCTTCGGCGTGCTCCTCGGCGATGCGCACGGTCCCGGGCCGAAGCGTGCGGCTGAGCCGGGCGCGGAGCTCGCGGGACGAGCCATTCGACCCCACGACCACCTCGTCGCCGTTCGCGATCCCGAGCTTGCGCGCGTCCTTCGCCGACAGCTCGACCTCGGCCGCGGGTCGCTGGAACTGAATCTCGGGCACGCGCTCGACCGCGGGGCCCGAGAACAGCGGGCGGTAGCGCACGAGCCGCAGCCCGCCCGAGTTGTCGGCCTTTGCCTTCCGGGCCGTTGTGCTCGGAGCAGTCACCCCGGACCGCGCGGGAAGACGCGCCTGCTCCCCGATGTCCGCGTAGGAGATGCCGCCGTAGCACTTGGCGGAGAGCTCTTCGAAGACGACCGCCGGGTGGGGCGAGATCCCGACGCCGAACCGCTCGGCGAGCTTCGAGATCCAGGCGAGCTCGTCCGGGGCGGGTGGGATGACCGACCGGCGCAGGCGCTGGAGCCGGCCCTCGAGGTTCACGTAGGTGCCGTCGCGCTCAAGGTAGCTCGTTCCGGGGAGCACGAGATCGGCCCAGCCGACGACCACGCCCTGGAACATCGTTATCGCGAGTACGGCTTCGGCGTGCTCGGCGAGCGCGCGTACGTCCGGATTCGCGGCGGCCTCGTCGCCCGAGACGATCAGCAGGCCGATCGGCTCGGGATCGACGGGCTCGTCGTCGGAAGCCGCTGCCCACGCGTCGACGACCCCGCGGCCGTTCGCCGTCTCCGGGAGGTAGAAGGCGCCCGAGCCGTCCTTGCCGGCGAGTCCGAGCTTGGCCGCGAGCCGGCCGATCCGCTCTCCGCCGTCGCCCGAGTCGATCAGGACGATGCGGTCGAGTCCGTCGAGCTTGTCCGCAGCGTCCAGGATGCGGGCGCCGTTCCGCCGGGCCTGGCGGATCCAGAGATCGACGATCGGCGCGCGCTCGACGACAGGCTCGTCCCCGAGCACGACGACGGCCTGCGCATCGGCGATCGCCGACAGCGGCAGCCGGTAGGCGGCCAGCGACTCGTCGAACTCCTCCGGCAGCACGGCCGAATGCGCGCCGACTCCGCGGCGCAGGAGCTGCGCGAGGGCGAACGCCTGCTCGATCGTCTCGGAGCCCGAGAGCGCCGTCACGATGCGCGTTCCGGCCGCGCGGATCAAGCGCTCGGCCTCGTCCAGCGCCTCGTCCCACGACACGGCTCCGAAGCCGCGCCGGTGCGCGCGTTGCATCGGATCGACGATGCGGTCCCTGGCGTAGATGTGCGAGTACACGAAGCGGCCCTTGTCGCAGAGCCAGCCCTCGTCGACCTCAGGATGGTTCCGCGAGTGAATCCGCCGCACCTTGCCCTCTCGGGTCTCGACGCTGACGTTGCAGCCGACCGGGCACATCCCGCACACGGACGGGACGGCCTGGAGCTCCCACGGGCGAATCAGGAAGCGGCTCTGTGTCGGCAGCAGCGCGCCGACGGGGCAGAGCTCGGTCACATTCCCCGTGAACGCGCCGGTGTAGGGCTCGTCCTCGAAGGTCGTGATCAGGGTCTGGGAGCCGCGGTTCTCGGCGACGAGCTGGCCGTCCTCGGACACGCCCTCCGAAAAGCGCGTGCAGCGGTAACAGAGGATGCAGCGCTCGCGGTCGAGCGAGATCGCCGGCGAGATCGGGATCGGCTTCTCGAACGTGCGCTTCGGGAACTGCATCCGCGAGGAGCCCGGGCCGTAGCGGAAGGTCAGATCCTGCAGCGGGCACTCGCCGCCCTTGTCGCAGACCGGGCAGTCGAGCGGATGGTTGACGAGGATGAACTCGAGCGTCGCCTCCTGCGCCTCGGCCGCCATCGGCGAGGTCTGCGCGGTCTTCACGACCATGCCGTCCTGCGCTGTCAACGTGCACGCGGCCTGCGGCTTCGGCGGCATGCCTTCCACCTCGCACAGGCACATGCGGCAGGCGCCGACCGCCGCCCCGAGGCGCGGCTCGTAGCAGAAGACGGGAATCTCGATCCCCGCCGCGGCCGCAGTCTCGACGAGGCCCGTGCCCTTCGGGACCTGGACGCTGCGGTCGTCGATCGTCACGGTGACGAGCTCTGGCTGAGCGCTCAACCCGCCACTCCTTGCAGCTGGTGCGGAACCGAAGCTCGGACGGCGACGATGGTCGTCCGGACTGCCCAGAGGCCGTAGGCCATCACCCGACGGGCACCTCGACGGCGGCCGGACTGTGGTGGTGCTGGGCGACCGGAGCCATGACGTGGTCGAGGGGCGAGTCGTCGCCGAAGGGACAGCCTCCGTCCAGGTGCGCGACGTACTCGTCGCGGAACTTCGCCACGTAGCTCGCGACTGCGGTCGCCGCCGTCTCGCCGAGCGGGCACAGGCACTTCCCGTTGATGCGGTCGCAGACGCTGAGCAGCAGGTCGAGCTCGCGCGCGCTTGCCTCGCCGGCTTCGAGCTTGCGCAGAATCTGCGTCATCCAGCGCGTCCCCTCGCGGCAGGGCGTGCACTTCCCGCACGACTCGTGCTCGTAGAACTCCGAGACGCGGATACCGAGCTGGACCATGCAGACGCGCTCGTCCATGACGATCACGCCGGCCGAGCCCATCGCGGTCTTGAGCTGCAGAAGGGAGTCGAAGTCGTACGAGACGTCGATCTCGTCGCCGGTGAGGACGACCGTGGACGAGCCGCCCGGGATGACCGCCTTCAGCTTGCGGCCGCCCGGAACACCGCCGGCCAGGTCGTAGATCAGCTCGCGGATCGTGACTCCCTGCTCGATCTCGTAGTTCCCGCCGCGCTCCACGTGGCCGGAGAGCGAGACGACGCGCGTGCCGGCGGAGTTCTCGACGCCGAGCTTCGCGTACTCCTCCGGGCCGAGCTGGAAGATGGGCGGGATCGTCGCCATCGTCTCGACGTTGTTCACGACCGTCGGCGAGGCATAGAGGCCGGAGATCGCAGGGAACGGCGGCTTCGAGCGCGGCTGGCCGCGCTTGCCCTCGAGCGACTCGATCAGCGCCGTCTCCTCGCCGCAGATGTACGCGCCGGCGCCGCGGTGGACGACGATCGTCACGTCGCCGCGCAGCTCGGGCCGCTCGCGCAGCTCCTCGAGGGCCGCGACGACGATCTCGTACGCCTCGAGGTACTCGCCGCGGACGTAGATGAAGACGTGCTGCGACTCGACCGCGTGCGCGGTGATCAGGCAGCCTTCGATAAAGCGGTGCGGGACGCGCTGCAAGATCTCGTTGTCCTTGAAGCTGCCCGGCTCCGACTCGTCGGCGTTGACGACGAGGTAGTGCGGGTTCGGGTTCTGGTCGGGCTTCGGGATGAAGCTCCACTTGCGCCCGGTCTGGAAGAACGCGCCGCCGCGGCCGCGCAGGTTCGAGGCGAGCACGGCGTCGATGACCGCCGCGGGCTCCATCGCCCTCGCGCGCGCGAGCTGCGTGTAGCCGCCGACCGCCTCGTACTCGGCGAGCTTGGTGAGGTCGTGGTCGGCGGCGCCGCCGAGGACGATCTCCCTTGCCTCAGCCATTTCGCAGCTCCTCGACGATTCCGGGCACGTCCTCGGGCTTCACGTAACGCCGGTAGTGGCCGTCGACCGCGACGATCGTCGCCCAGCCACAGCCGCCCAGGCACTCGATCGTCTTCAGCGTCGCGGTGCCGTCCGGCGAATTCTCGCCCGCTCGCGTGTCCAGTTCCTCCTCGAACGCCTCGAGCACCTGCTGCGCGCCCACGAGCGCGCATGAGACGTTCGTGCAGACCTCGACGACATGCCGGCCGATGGGCTGCAGGTGGAACATGTCGTAGAAGGACGCGACCGACTTGCAGTACGCGGGCGTCACGTCGAGCGCGTCCGCGACCTCGCGGAGCGCCTCGGTCGAGAGCCAACCGTGGCGCTCTTGCGCCATCCGGAGCGCGGGCAGCACCGCCGACCGCGTCTCCGGATACTGCGCCGCGACCTTCTGGATCTCGTCCGCGAGCGTCACCGGTCGACTTCTCCCATCACGCTGTCGAGCGAGCCGACGATCGCGATCAGGTCGGCGATGTACGCGTCGGCCATGCAGGTCGCGGTCGCCTGCAGCGCGACGTAGGACGGCGCCCGGAACTTCACGCGCCACGGCCTCGCCCCACCGTCCGAGACCAGGTACGTGCCGAACTCGCCGCGCGGCGACTCGACCGCGACGTAAACCTCGCCCTCGGGGACTCGGTAGCCCTCGGTGACGATCTTGAAGTGGTGGATCAGCGACTCCATCGACGTATGCAGCTCCTCGCGCGGCGGCAGCACGACCTTGCGGTCGTCCGCGATCCACGGCATCCCGGTCATCCCTTCGAGCCGGTCGAGGCACTGCGCAGCGATGCGCGTGGACTCGCGCAGCTCGTCCATGTGGACGCGGAAGCGCCCGTAGACGTCGCCGGTCGTCTCGACGGGGACCCGGAAGTCGACCTGGTCGTAGGCCAGGTATGGCTCGTCGCGGCGTAGATCCCAGTCGACGCCCGAAGCGCGCAGCGTCGGGCCTGACTGGCCCAGCGCGATCGCGTCCGACGCCGAGAGCAGCCCGAGCCCCTGAGTGCGCTCGAGCCAGATCTCGTTCCGGCTGAGGAGCGCCTCGTAGTCGTCCACCGCGCCCGGCATCGACGCGACGAACTTGCGTGCCTCGGGGAAGAAGCCCGGCGGGATGTCCTCGGCGAGGCCGCCCGTCTGGAAGTAGCGGGTGTGCATCCGGTAGCCGGCCACCAGCTCGAACAGGTCGAGCAGCCGCTCGCGCTCGCGGAACGCGTACCAGAACATCGAGATCGCGCCGAGCTCGAGCGCCGAGGTGCCCAGCCAGATCAGGTGGGAGTGGATCCGGTTGAGCTCGGCGAGCAGCATCCGCATCCAGACCGCCTTCTCGGGGATCTCGAGCTGCAGCAGCTTCTCGATCGCGCTGACGAAGCCGAGCTCGTTCGCCTGGAACGCCACGTAGTCGATCCGCGGCGAGTAGGTGATCGCCTTCCACCACGTCTTCGCCTCCATGTTCTTCTCGAAGCCGGTGTGGAGGTAGCCGATCACCGCCGCGAGCCCGACCACCTGCTCGCCGTGCAGGTCGACGATCAGGCGCAGGACGCCGTGGGTCGACGGGTGGTTCGGACCGAAGTTGACCTGGAGGACGTCGCCGCTCTCGGCGAGTCCCTGCGAGACGGTGAGCACCGTCGGGGTCGGGTGCGGGATGCGCGAGCCCTCGTAGATCTCGGTGCGGGGGCGGACGACGGTGGCCACTATTCGGCTCCGGAGAAGCGCACCGGCTCTCCACCGAGCGGATAGTCCTTGCGCAGCGGATGGCCGACCCAGTCGTCGTCCATGATCAGCCGCTTGAGGTTCGGGTGTCCCTCGACGTTGATCCCCATCAGGTCCCAGGCCTCGCGCTCGAACCAGTCCGCGGTCGGCCAGACCGTGACGACGCTGGGAACGGGCTCGTCCTCGTCGACCCAGAGCTGGAGGCGCAGGCGGTGCGGATCGGGCCCGAGCGCAAGCAGGTGGTACGAGACCGAGAAGCGCTTGGGCTTGGGCTCGGGGACGCGCTGGAAGCCGCGGGTCATCGGGAAGTTGAGATCGCGCCCGCCGTCGGTGCCGATGTAGCCCGACACGCCCGGCTCGGCCCAGCCGAGGTAGTCCGCGGTCGCGACGTCGGCGAGGAAGTTGAAGCCCTCCTCGTCGCGCATGTGTGTGGCGGCCTC
>JBDTZN010000174.1:0-3290 GCA_040005095.1 Thermoleophilia bacterium
CCGATCGTTCGGAGGATCGGGCTGCGGCCTGCCGATCCTCCGCACACAGCTTGATTGCGCTGAAAAACGGCGCATGCCCCCAAAAGGGGAGTGAAGTGAAGCGGTGAACCACCCCTTGGGGGAGGAATCAAGGGGCACCGCTTCGCCAGAGTGGGAAACGTCGAAAGTCATTGCAGAGCCCCAATGCGGTGGGGCTCGCGAAGACCAAACGAAAGGCGCCGATGCGGCGGGCGCCTTTCACCGACACCAGCGTTACCGGGACGGATCCGATGCGGCGGGTTCCGTCCCGTTTCCGCGTTGTACGCTCGGCGGGTGGAGTTTCGCGTGCTCGGGCCGCTCGAGGTCCTCGAGGAGGGTCGTTCGATTCCGCTCCCCGGCCCGAAGGCGCGCGCGGTGCTGGCACTGCTGCTGCTGGACGCGAACCGCGTCGTCCCGCTCGACCGGCTCGTCGACGGGCTGTGGGAGGAGGCGCCGCCCGAGACCGCGACGAAGACGCTCCAGGTCTATGTCTCGCAACTCCGGAAGGCGCTCGGACCGGACCGGATCCAGACACACGCGCGCGGTTACTCGGTCGCTGCTGCTGCCGACGAGCTCGACGCGACACGGTTCGAGAAGCTCGCCGGCGAGGGGCGCTTCGAGGAGGCGCTTGCGGTCTGGCGCGGGCCGGCGCTCGCCGACTTTCGGGAGGAGCGCTTCGCGCGCGACGCCGCCGCGCGGCTCGAGGAGCTGCGCCTCGGCGCGGAGGAGGGCCGCATCGAAGCAGCGCTCGGTGCGGGACGCGACGCACAGGTCGTCGCGGATCTCGAGCGGCTCGTCGCCGAGCACCCGCTGCGGGAGCGACTCCGCGCTCAGCTCATGCTCGCGCTCTACCGCTCGGGGCGCCAGTCGGAGGCGCTGGAGGTCTTTCGACGCACCCGCGCCGAGCTGGTGGACGCGCTCGGGGTCGAGCCCGGACCCGAGCTGCAGGAGCTGCACCGGGCGATCCTGGCGCAGTCTCCCGAGCTGTCCGCGAAGCGTTCGAAATCAGCACCGGCCGAGCTGGAAGACTCGTCGCGCGACCCGATCCTGACGGCGTTCGCCGCTCTTCTCGCAACGGCGGCGTTCGTCGCGGTCGTGCTCACGGTCGTGAACCGCGGCGACACGGCCCGCTCGCGAGACCTGGGCGTGTTCGCGGTGAAGGTCGACAACCTCCTGCGCCAGTCGAGCGACGGCCGGGCGTCGATCACCTCGACCATCCGCGCAGCGCTCGCATGCGGGCTTGCGCCTCGAGCGGCGGCGAGGCAGATCACGGCTGCGGAGCGAAACCGGCAGAGCCTGCTGCAGCAGGTCGCCGCACTAGGGGTCCCCGATGACCCCGAGGCGATCCGGATCGCCGGGCTCTTCCAGCGCGCGCTTGCAGCGTCGATCGACGCCGACTGGCGTTACCGCGACTGGCTCGCCGCCCTGAAGGCCTGCCCGCGCGGGTCAGCCCCGCCTGCCGCCGTCGTCGCCGCAGACGCGCGCTCGACGAAGCTCAAGACGGCTTTTGCGCAGGCGTGGAATCCCGTCGCCGCCCGCTACGGGCTTCCCCTGCGGAGCCCGCAGGAGATCTAGGACGCTGCGAAGCACCGCCCGGTGGTGTGGACGAGCCACCACGCACGGATCAGCTCGAGGGGGACGTGGTCGGTGCAGACGGTGCCGGCCGTCTCCTGCACGGCCCGCCACGCGTGACCCGGCTGGTGGAAGAACGTCACGGTCCGTTCCCGGCCGCCCGACTCGAATCGAGCGACCGCGTAAGTGTCGCCGTTCCAGCGTCCGTAGAAGGACCTGCCGCGAAGCGGGCCGCGGGCGCCGGGATGGGCGTCCGCGTAGGTCGAGCGGAGCGCGTCCTTCACCCGCGAGGCGATGACGAGGTTCTCGGCCATGGGCTCGTCGCCGCAAGCGAGCACCGGTGCAGCCAGGCACGCAGCGAGGACGAACGGTGTGCTGATGAGGAGTAGTCGTTTCATGCCCGCACCGTGACCCACGCCGGCTGCGAGACGGCAAAGGCTCGGTTAAGGACTATTCGCGGTCCGGATACGCCACCGTCTGGAACGGCCAGGCTTCGGCGATCCACGCCCGCACCGCCTGCTCCAAGACGGGGTCAAGCCCTTCCTCCCACGCGCTTCTGCGCACCCACATGTGCACGCGGACGTCCGCCTGATCGACCTCGTAGAGGTAGACGCAGCCGAGGCAGACGCTCTCGTCGGGACTCACCACCGTGTACGCGAAGGAACGCCGCAGCTGGAACTCCTTCTGGTGCCAGCCCAGGTCGATCAGGTTCTGCTCGAGCGTCAGGTTTTCCGAGGGAGCAGGCGTGCCATCTGGCTCGACCCGGTCGAGGATCGCCGCGTAGTCCTTGACGACGTCGTGGACGGTCAGCATGCGGAGCCGGAAGCGCTCGTGCTCGAGCTCAGCTGGGACGTCGAAGTTCTCCGGGACTAGAACAGCTTGGCCTCGGGCTCGGGCGTCGCGCCGATGTGGGCGCGCCCGAGCTTCGTCACGATGCGGCCCCGCGGCGTGCGCTGGAGGAAGCCGAGCTGGAGCAAGTACGGCTCGTAGACGTCTTCGATCGTGTCGGGCTCCTCGCCGAGGGCGACCGCGAGCGTCGACAGCCCGACGGGCCCGCCGGAGAAGCGCTCGACAACGGCGCGTAGCAGCTCGCGGTCGGTGCGCTCGAGCCCGGCCCCGTCGATCTCCATGAGCTGGAGCGCCTCACGCGCGACCTCGTTCGTGATCGCACCTGTGTGCCGTACCTCAGCGACATCGCGGACGCGCCGGAGGATGCGGTTTGCGATGCGCGGCGTTCCGCGCGACCGGCCGCTGATCTCCTCGGCGGCTTCGTCGGCGATCTCGACGCCCATGATCCCGGCCGAGCGCCTGACGATCTGCGCGAGCTGCGGCGGGTCGTAGTACTCGAGCCGGAAGGTCATTCCGAAGCGGTCGCGGAGCGGCGTCGTCAGCAGCCCTGTGCGCGTCGTGGCGCCGATCAGCGTGAACTGCGGCAGATCGAGAGTGAGGGTTCGCGCGGCCGGGCCCTGCCCGACGACGATGTCCAGTCGGAAGTCCTCGAGCGCCGGGTACAGGATCTCCTCGATCGTGCGGTTCAGCCGGTGGATCTCGTCGACGAAGAGGACGTCGCGCTCCTCCATCGCGGTGAGGATCGCCGCCATGTCGCCCTTGCGCTCCAGTGCCGGGCCGGCGACCGAGCGGATTCCGACGCCGAGCTCCTCGCGGACGATGTAGGCGAGGCTCGTCTTGCCGAGTCCGGG
>JBDTZN010000175.1:0-3285 GCA_040005095.1 Thermoleophilia bacterium
GCCTCCGCCGCCCGATTCTTCTCCACCCATGCCGGACTCGAAGACGATCCAATCCTTGCTTGTCATGCCCTACCTCCATTGTCGGGGGTACTGGCGCGGAGTATCCCTCCTGCCAAAACATGTAAAACCTGCGCATGGAGCCGCTCCGCGACGGATGGGGTCGTGAGATCCGCAGCGTGCGGGTCTCCGTCACGGACAAGTGCAACTTCCGCTGCACGTACTGCATGCCCGCGGAAGGGCTCGAATGGCTTGGCCGCGCCGAAATCCTGACCTTCGAGGAGATCGCACGCCTCGTCCGCCTCCTCGCGTCGCTCGGCGTCGACGAAGTGCGCCTGACCGGAGGCGAGCCGCTCGTCCGCCGCGACCTGCCCGCCCTGGTGGAGATGCTGGCGGGGATTCCCGGCGTACACGACCTCTCGCTGACCACGAACGGGGTCCTCCTCGACCGGCTCGCAGGCCCGCTCGTCGCGGCCGGCCTCAAGCGCATCAACGTCTCGCTCGACTCGCTCTCCCACGTGCGTTTTGCCGAGCTGACGCGACGCGACGCGCTCGACTCCGTCCTGCGCGGCCTCGAGGAGGCGGAGCGCTATCCCGAGCTCAGGCCGATCAAGATCAACTGCGTCGCGATCAAGGGCTTCACCGAGGAAGAGGTGCCCGCGCTCGCCGACCTGGCCCGCCGCAAGCCGTACGTCGTTCGCTTCATCGAGTTCATGCCGCTCGACGCCGACGAGATGTGGCGCGAGGACCAGGTGCTTGCCGGCGGAGAGATCCGCGCGCTGATCGAGGAACGCTACGGCCCGCTCGTCGAGTTGCCCGCGAAGGCGTCGTCGACAGCGAAGCGCTACGGATTCGCGGACGGAATCGGTGAGCTCGGCTTCGTCAACCCGGTCTCCGAGCCGTTCTGCTCGTCGTGCGACCGGATCCGGCTCACGGCCGACGGGCAGCTGCGCACGTGCCTGTTCTCGCGGCGCGAATGGGACCTGAAGACGCCGCTTCGCGACGGCTCTTCCGACGAGCAGATCGTGGCCGCTTTGCGGAACGCCGTCGCCCACAAGGAGCTCAAGCACCGCATCAACGAGCGCGGCTTCGTGCGCGCCTCGCGCTCGATGTCGCAGATCGGGGGGTAGGCTCCGGCGGGCCGGGGGTCTAGAATCCGCCGAGCACCGGAAGAGCTCCACCCCGAAACACGTTCTCAACCATGGTGACACCGTGACCGCCATCGCCGCTGCTGGGCGCCGCTACCTGCCTCACGGCTGGGCGGACCTCGCGCGCCAGCTTGCGATCTGGTTCGGCTTCCTGCTCGCCTACCAGGTTGCGCGCGGGTTCGCGGATCGCAGCCCGGCCAAGGCGTTCGACGACGGGCTGCGCGTGATCGGGTTCGAGCAGCACGTCTCCAGCACGCTCTGGGAGCTGACCTTCCAGCGCGTCGCCGACTCGTCGCGGCTGCTCGCCACCGCGACCTCCTGGACGTACTGGCTGTCCGAGTTCGCAGTCCTCGGCGGCGCGCTCGCGTGGGTCTACCTGCGCCGGCACGAGCATTTCGCGCGCTTCAGGAACGTGATCCTGCTGGCGAACGTCTTCGGGCTCGTCGGCTACGTGCTCGCGCCGACCGCGCCCCCACGGATGTTCTCGGACTTCGGCTTCGTGGACACGCTCTCCAGCTTCGGTGCTCTGAATCACGGCTCCGGACTGGTCGAGCTCGCCTCGAATCCGTACGCGGCGATGCCGAGCCTGCACGCCGCCGACGCGCTCATTGCGGGCGTCGTGCTCGCGTTCGTGACGAAGCGCTGGTACGTGAAGCTCCTCTGGGCGCTGTGGCCGGCCTGGGTCTGGTTCTCGGTCATGGCGACGGCGAACCATTTCTGGCTCGACGTCGTGGCGGGAATCGGCGTCGCGATGCTCGCCGGCGCGGTGGTGTACCGCCCGCCGCTGCGCCGCGTGCTGGCGCGGGCCCGCGCGGCCTAGCCCGGGATGGCCGACACCGCGCTCGCCCGGCTCAAGGAGGGCTACACGACCGGCGCGCGCCGGCTCGCCTCCCGCTCGATGTCCGGGCTCGCGCGCACGCGCGTGACGCCGAATGCGTTGACGACCGCCGGCGTCTCGCTCTGCGCGGCCGCGGCGGTGCTGACGTACTTCGAGTACCGCAGCGAGGCGTTCTTCTGGTTCGCGGCCCTCGTTTTCGTGGTCGGCTCGGTCCTCGACATCCTCGACGGCGCCCTCGCGCGCGCGGGCGGGAAGCAGAGCCCGTTCGGGGCGTTCCTCGACTCGACCACCGACCGCGTCAGCGAGGCCTTTGTGCTCGGCGCGATCGCGCTCGTCTTCCACCGGCGCGGGAACGAGGTGGCGCTCGGCTTCACGTTCGCGGCGGTGGTCGGCTCGTTCCTCGTCAGCTACACGCGTGCGCGAGCGGAGGCGCTCGGGCTCAAAGGGGACGTGGGGATCGGCTCGCGCGCCGAGCGGGTTGTCGTGATCACCGCCGGTCTCGTACTCGCACCCTGGTGGCACTGTCTCGACGCGGCGATCTACGTCCTGACCGTCACCGCGTGGTTCACAGTCGTCCAACGAGTGCTATCAGTGCGCAACCAACTTCACTCGACAGGTGATAGCACTCTCGGCTAGACTCCGAGTGCTATCAGTACCAAGGAGCTCAAGAGTGTGATCGTGCGGATGCCCCCGCAGCTGAAGCGGCGGGTGTCTGCGGAAGCGACGAAGCGTGACGTCGGCATGAACGACGTCGTCCTCGGCATCCTTGCCGGCCGCTTCGACGTCCCCTTCACGCCGAGCGGCCGCAAAGGGTCGGCCCCCGGCGACAGTGGCGTCGTCCTGCTCCGCATGGCTCCCGAGCTGAAGCAGAAGCTCCAGGCGGCTGCGCTCACGCGCGCGTCAAGCACCAATCGCGTCATCGTCGGCACGCTCGCCGACCACCTCGCCGTCCAGCTCGAGCCGCCGCGATCCCAGCTCATCCGAAGGATCGCCGCGCCGGCAAAGCCGGCACGGCTTCAAACGGCATCGCAAGCGACGCCTCAGCGAAAGGAACCAATGGCCTCACAGAACGGCAGCTCCAACGGCAAGGCCCGGCGAAACGGCGACAAGGTTCGCGTCGCGATCGTCGGCGTCGGCAACTGCGCCAACTCCCTGCTCCAGGGCGTCGAGTACTACAAGGACGCCGATCCGGAGCAGTTCGTCCCCGGCCTGATGCACGTCGATCTCGGCGGGTACCACATCTCCGACATCGAGTTCACGGCGGCGTTCGACGTCACCGCGGACAAGGTCGGCAAGGACCTG
>JBDTZN010000176.1:0-3227 GCA_040005095.1 Thermoleophilia bacterium
TTGATCGACGGCATCTTCTTCGTCAGGTTCCCGAAAGCGCGATCGGTCAAGACGAGGAGGTCGGTCTCGGCGGTCGTGGTGACCGTCGCCGTGCGCGGCCCGCCCGAGATCAGCGCGATCTCGCCGAGGAAGTCTCCCGAGCCGAGGAGGTTGAGCCTGCGGCCCTTCTTGCGCACTTCGGCAGCCCCGTCGACGATGACCATGAACTCCCGGCCGCGGTCGCCCTCCTTCGTAAGCGTCTTGCCCGCCGGCACGACGAGCTCGTCGGCCTGAGCCGCGATCGCCTCGAGCTCCTTCTTCGAGCAGGAGGAGAAGAGCGGGACGCTCTTGATCAGCTCGATCTTCGCGTTCTTGCGGAGAGGCATAAGTCGATCTTAAAACTTCCCGCCCGGCCGCACGACCATCAGGTAGATGAACGCGATCAGGATCACGTTCTGCACCGCGCCGAAGACCGGCCCGACGGGCGCGGCGGCCTCCTTCGCAAGCGCGTCGTCTTCCTCGACACCGTTGGCCAGGAGTTCGTTTGCGTGGCGGTTCAGGCGTGAGCTGTGCCGCCCGAGGACGGCCCACCCGATCGTGATCGCGATGACCCACAGGACATAGGCCGCGACGATCCAAAACTCCCCAAAGTCGCGCCCGGTCTTGTGTACGAGGAAGGTTCCGGCGACCAGCGCGAGGACGGCCCCCGGCGTGATCACGTAACGCTCGGCCACGATCGAGAGGCCGGACATGTCGGCGATCGTTTGTGTCCGGCGGCTCTTCGACATCTTGACCCCCAACGCCGTCGCCGCGCCGGCGCCGCCGACGATCATGAACACGCCCAGGATGTGCAGGAAGAGCCACGTCTTGTACATACGACATCGGACCAGGGGACAGGACGAACGACTATGTCATCTCGGGCTGAGGGGCGGGATCTCGATCCCCGCCTGCGCCAGCACGCGCGCGACGAAGGGCCGCTTCGTGACGGCCGAGTACTCGGGGCCGCCGCGCCGCTCCTCCTCGATCATCTGCAGCTTCAGCGCCTGGTACTCGGCCACCAGCTCGGGCTCGGCGCGGAGCGCATCGCGGAAGGCGAGCCGCTCGACCCAGAGGTCGGTGCCGGGCTCGGTCAGGTGCAGATGGCGCGTCCAGGGCCCGCCGGCGGGCTTGGAGAAATGGTGCGTCCGCGGCCGGTGCGGCGTCTCCTCGTAGCCGAGCTCGAACAGCGGCTCGAACGCAGCCCGCGCCTCCTCGAGGTCGCGGACGCCGGCCATCATGTCGATCTGCGGCTTCGCCGCGATCCTGGGGATGGCCGTCGAGCCGATGTGGTGGACGCCGCCGGCGAGCCACGGCGCGAGTGCGCGCTCCAGCAGAGCCCGCTCCTCCTCGAAGCGGCGCGGCCAGGCGGGGTCGTACGGCACGACGACGGTCATCGAACGGCTACAGTTTGACCTGAATGTCAGTCATGGAAGGTGCGGCATCAGAGGCCCTCCGGGGCCTTTCTCGTGAGGAGTTGCGGGCTCGGTACGCGGAGCTGCCGTTGCCTGCGCGGAGCGAGGAGGCGTGGCGCTTCACCGACCTGCGCGGCTTCGACCCCGACTCCTTCGGCGAGAGCGGCGACGGCTCGGTGCCGGAGCGGATGCTCAACATCGACGTCGACGCGCTCGCGACCGTCACGGAGTCGTCGATCGAGATCGAGAACGCGCCCGAGGGGATCACCTTCGCGCGGCTCGAGGATCATCCGCGGCTCGGTGAGCTCGTCCCGCCGACCGACAAGTTTTCGGCGCACAACGCTGCGCTGTGGGAGCACGGCCTGCTGGTCGTCGTCCCGCGAGGCGTCGTCCTCGACCGGCCGCTGTACGTGCGCATTGCGAACTCGGTGGATCACGGGTCGCTGTTCTGGCGGCTGCTCGTCGTCGCGGAGGCCGAGTCGCGCTTCACGCTGATCGAGGAGTACGCGTCGGCCACGCCGCAGGTGGCCGGCTACTCGAACGCGGTCGTCGAGCTGTTCGTCGAGCAGGGCGCGAAGCTCGAGTACGTGTCCCTCCAGAACCTGTCCCGCGAGACGTGGCACTTCGCCAACCACCATGCCCGCGTCGAGCGCGATGCCGAGCTCGACTGGGTCGCCGGCGGCTTCGGCTCGAAGAGCGGCAAGGTGCGGATCCAGAACGACCTCGCGGGCCAGGGCGCGACCTCACGCGTGACGGGCGCGTATTTCGTCGACGGCACGCAGCATCTCGACTTCGACACGTTCCAGGAGCACATCGCGCCGAACACGACGAGCGACTTCGCCTTCAAGGGCGCGCTGAACGACAAGGCGAGCTCGGTGTGGCGCGGGATGATCCGGGTCGAGAAGGACGCGCAGAAGACGAACGCGTACCAGGAGAACCGCAACCTGATGCTGAGCGAGACGGCCCATGCCGACTCGATCCCGGGCCTGGAGATCCTGGCGAACGACGTGAGGTGCACCCACGGCGCGACGCTGGGCCAGGTCGACCGGGAGCAGCTGTTCTATGCGATGACGCGCGGGCTGACGCGCGCGGACGCGGAGCGCCTGATCGTCCGAGGCTTCTTCCAGGACGTGCTCGACCGAATCAAGCTGGAGCCCGTGCGCGAGGCGCTGGCAGCCGCGCTCGAGGCTCGCATTCCGCAATCGTAGGACCGCGCGAAATGCGTGCTACCTTTCGCGGGCGCGGCCCCGAGGACACGTCGTCGCGCTCCCTCAAGCTTTCCCGATTTCAGGCCGATGGCATACCTGTAATGCGGCGTCTCACACTCCTTGCTGCGCTCGCGGCGGCTGCGCTCGTCGTGGCTGCGCCTGCGGTCGCCAGCGAGCCCTACTGGACGCAGGCGCCGGACATCTCGCTCCAGGGCGACCGCATCCAAGCCTCGAACGGCGGCTGGTCGTCCAACTCGGGCCCCGTGACCAAGATCCTGTACCGGTTCCTGCGCGACGGCGTAGTGGTCAAGGGCCTGGCCGGGAACGTCCCGAAGAACTCACCTCCGGACCAGACGCTGCCGGGCGTGATGCCGGACGATCCGAACGCAAACGTCTACATCCTGACTTCAGCCGACGCCGGCCATTGCATCGTCGCGGAGCTGTGGGGCGGGACCCGCTCGACGTATACCTACGCTGACGGGACGCTCGCCTACGACCTCTGGGAGTGGGGCCACCTGAACTCGTTCGGCGTTCCCGCGGTCACGAACCAGATCTGCCTCGGCGGGGGCGCTCCGCCGCCACCCCCGCC
>JBDTZN010000177.1:0-3222 GCA_040005095.1 Thermoleophilia bacterium
CACTTCCATCCGATCCTGATGACGCTCGCCCCGCTGTACTGGATCTGGGACGACGTGCGCGTGCTGCTGATCGCCCAAGCCGTGCTGATCGCGCTCGCGGGGTTGCCGGTGTTCTTCTGGGCCCGGGAGCAGCTCGGCACGGCGGCAGCGTATGCCTTCGAGGTCGCGTATCTCGCCTTCTGGGGTGTCCTCGGAGGCGACATCTTCGACTTCCACGAGCTCGCGTTCGCGGCGCCGATCGTGTCGTTCGCGCTCTACGCTACGGTCACTCGCCGGTGGGGCCTCCTCTGGGCGATGGCGCTGCTGGGTTGCCTGACGCGCGAGGACGTCACGCTCGCCTTCGTCGGGCTCGGCCTCTATTTGCTGCTCCAGCGCCGGTTCCGGCTCGGGGGCGCGTTGATCGCCGCGAACTTCGTCTGGTTCATCGTCGCGGTCAAGCTCGTGATCCCGGCGCTGGCCGACCGGGCCTACCAGCAGTGGTACTACACACGCCTCGGCGACGGGCCTGGAGAGGCCGCGGTGCACGTCGTGCTGCACCCGATCGACACGATCCGTCTCTTCTTCACGCCGCACGAGAAGCTTCGCGCGCTCTTCAACCTGTTCGCGCCCTGGCTCGCGCTGCCGCTCGGCTCCCCGCTCCTCGTCGCGATGCTGCCGCCGCTCGCGGCCCGCTTTCTCTCCGACAAGCCGTCGCACTGGGCGCCGCAGGGATTCCACTACTCGCTCGTGCTCGCGCCGATGCTCGCGTTCGCCGCGGTGGACGCGTGCGCCCGCCTTTCCCGCCTCGCCGGCGCGCCGGAACGCGTCGTAGCGGGCGGGATCGCGACTGCGGTGCTCGCGGCGGGCCTCTTCTTCAGCTTCGTGCGCCTGAAGCCGCTCGACGAGCTGAGGCGGTACGGCTCGCCGGAGGTCGCCGCCTCGATTCGATCGTGTCTGCGCACGATCCCGCCGAACAGCTCGGTTTCCGCGACGAGCGCGCTCGTCCCGCACCTCTCGCACAGGCGTGCGATCTACCAGCTCGACCGCCGGCCCGTGCCGGGGACGAGGTTCCTGGCGCTCGACACGCAGACATGGATCTACCCGCTGACATTCGCTGCCGTCGGACGGATCGTCGAGCGCGCGCTCGCCGGAGGTTACGGCGTCCCGTGTTCGACCGAGCGCACGGTCGTCCTCGAACGCGGCGCACCGGGGCAGCGGATCGACCCGGGCCTCGCCCGGCTGCTCGAGCTTCCGCTCAACTACGCGGGCCGGCCGAAGACGTAGACGACGAAGCCTCCCGCAGTCAGCCTCCGGAACCCCCGCCGTTCGAGGTCCGGCCGCGCGCGCGCCTCGGCAGCCGCACCCACGACGTACACACGCGCAGGATGCGCCGTCCGGCGGACGAGCCGGTCGCTGCGCTGGTCGCGCACGAACCCGGTCGACGTCGCGACCACGCGTTCGCGGCTTTCGAAGCTGATCCGATAGGCGATCCAGTAGTTCGCGAGCACGCGGTTTGCGTGCTCGCGTTCGAGCAGGGCGAGCAGCGGGGCGATGTTCGTCGGGACACGCGCATCCTCGGCGAGGGCGCGGTAGCCGCCCTGACGCTCGATCAGGACGAGCCCGGTCACCGACAGCCCCGCGGCCGCGAGCAAGGCGGCTGCAGAGATCACCAAGCCCGACCGTGCGATCCAACTGCCGACGAGCAGCGCCGGTACCGGCGCGATGAAGACGAGGTACCGCGGCTCGAGGAGGAAGAACGTGAACGACGACGCCGCGTAGAGGAACGGGAAGGCGAGCGCGGTGACGGCCAGGAGCTCAGATCGCGGGGGCCGCCGAATCGTGATCACGACGAACCCCGCGACTGCGAGCACAAGCAAGGCGACGCCGACCGGTCGGCCGGTGACCCAATCCAGCGAGTACGAGGTTCGCAGTCCCAACCAGGTCGGCAGAACCGTGCCGAACAAGTCGGCGAGACGCCCGAGGTAGGACGTGTCCGCACCTGCGATCGACTGCGGCAGCACTGCGTTCCAGCCGTTGCGCGCATTCCAGACGAGCCAGGGGGCGGCACCGACGATCGCCGGCGGAATCGCGAACGGGACGAGGCGTACGACGTCCACCCGCCGCCAAACGAGCCAGGCAAGCGCGGGCAGCGCGAGCAGAAACGTCTGCAGCGTCGCCCAGATGCCGAGACCGAGCACGAAACCGAGTAGCGCCGCGTCCCGCCGCGTCGGGCGAGCGTGCAGTCGCAGGACGAGCAAAAGGGCAAACAGGCCGAGGACGAGACCCGACCCGAAATATCCACGCGCCTTCGTCGACCACCAGACGAGAAACGGAGGCCAGATCCAGAAGAGCGCCGCCCCGATCCGCGCCGCCGGCTCTCCCACCGTTCGACGTCCGACCCGCCAGGTCAGCACCCCCGCGAGTGCGTAGATCGAGAGCGAGACGAGCTTCAGGACGAGCACACTCGAACCGGTGACGGCGAACACAGCAGCGCTCAGGAGCGCCTCCTGCGTGCCCCCGTAGAGCGCGCCCCAGTAGAAGACGGAAACGTCGCCGTCCAGCGCACGACGGGCCATCAACCCTACGATCGCCTCGTCCGACTCGAGCGCCCCCAAGGGCGAGGCCAGAACCGCGGCTCGAAGCGCCAAACCGGCCGCCACAGCCGCGAGCACCAGCAACGTCCACGGGGTCGTGTGCCTTCGCAGCGCGTCTACGTAGCGGGACGGAGGCGACATCCGCTTACCGGTCAGCGGCCCGGGGCGATCCACGGCTGGATAGGAGCGCGGCCTGGAAGACGATCCACACGGCGGCGCCGAGCGCGAGTGCGAACAACGCTACGGAGCAGATCTGCCACGTCACGGCGTAATGGGGCAGCGCGAACGGGTACACGAATGCGTTTGCGAGCGTCGCGCCCATCAGCGCGAGCCCGAGCGCGAGTTGCTTCCGGGCCGTCGTGAGGACGAGAGCGCCGGCGACCGCGAGCGCGACGGTGACCGTGACCATGAACTGGGGGCTGAAGATGCGGTTCGTGAGCAGGAACACCGCCGGGGTGACTCCGGCGAGCGCGACCGCGGCAGCCACCGAGCGCGCTCGCGCGGCCGCGGCGACCACGGCGAGGACCAGGACGGCTTGCAGGACGACGGCGACGGAAGTGGCCCATCCCGGGGCGCCGGCACCGAACGAGATGTGACTCCGCAGGTGCGCCAGCCCGAACGGGTGCAGCACGAGGTACCAGACCGACTC
>JBDTZN010000178.1:0-3215 GCA_040005095.1 Thermoleophilia bacterium
GGCGGACGTTTTGCGCGGCTACATCTAGACCCGGCGAGGCACCGCGAAGAGGGCCAGCGCCCAGACGACGGCGACCGCGACGAAGCCCGCACGCCCGTGCCCGAGCGGGTCGAACGCGAGGCCGAGGAGCGGAGTGCCGGCGACGATCGTCAGGGCCGCGAACGAGTTCACGACGCCGATCGCCGTGCCGGGTGCGTCCGGGCGCAGCCGCTGCGCGCCCGCGAAAGCCGGCGCGAACGGGATCCCGGCAGCGAGCCCGACCAGCGCGGCCGCTCCGACGAGCATGGCGAGCGGGAGGTTCGCAGCGAGTACGACGGTTGCCGCGGCGCCGGCCGCAAGGCTGACAGCCACCCACAGCCGCGCCCGGTTCGGATCACGGCGCAGCAGCCAGCCGCCGAGCGGCCGCGTGAGCAGGCCGCAGAAAAGGACGAGCGAGCCGACGACGCCGCTCGTCGAGCGCGACCAGCCGTCGTGCTCGAGCAGCGTCACCACCCAGTTGCCGATCACGACGCTGAGACCGAACGACGCCGCGTGGACCGCAGCGAACCGGTACAGCCGCCGGTCCCTGAACAGCTCCGCCGCACTCGCGCGCTCGTGCGCCTCGTCCACGGGCACGTCCGCACGCGCGACGGCGACCAGCGGGACACATGCCAGAGCAAGCACGAGCCCGCTCAGGAACGGCGCCCGCCACCCGAATGGACCGGCCAGGACCGGCACGACGGCGAGGGCGAGACCCGGACCGGCGAGCGTGATCCCGCCGTAGAGGCCCTGCAGGGTTGCAGAGCCACCGGCTCTCCGGATCGAGTCGCTCCCCGCGAGGAAGCCCGCCGCCGTTCCGAAGCCCATCAGCAGCCGCGCGCCGAGGACGATCTCCAGGCGCGGAGCCGCCAGCGCCAGAGCGTTCGCGACTGCGACGATCGCGAGCGCGCCCAACCCCACGCGGCGCGCGCCGTAGCGGTCGATCAGCCGTCCGGCCGGCACCTGTCCCAAAAAGTGCGTCACGAAGAGCGCTGTCGTGAATAGGCCGACGACGGCGAGACGCACGCCGTACGCGTCGGCGAGCTGGCCGGCGACCGCACCGGTGTTCGCGATGTTCCAGGGAACCGCGAAGCCGAGCGCGAAACCAGCGAGGACTAGTCGGCGATCCAGGCGATCGTTCGGTCGGTGAGCCGGTCGAGCGCCTGCACGGAGAGCTCGAGGTGCTCGTCCTTCGTGTCCTCGAGCTTCGTGTGCGACAAGCCCCGGAGGCTCTGGACGAACAACATCACCGTCGGGATCCCGGCGCGCGAGACCTCTGCGGCGTCGTGCAGGGGACCGGACGGGAGCTGGTGCGACGAGCCCGAGACCTTGCGGACGGCCTCGTCGGCGAACCCGATCAGCGTCTCGTCGAACAGGATCGGCTCGATGCTCCAGATCCGCTCCCACTCGACCTCGATGTTCTCCTCGGCGGCGAAGCGCTCGGCCGCCTCCTTCGCCTCGCGCAGCATCGTCGCGAGCGTGCCCGCGTCGAGGTGGCGCTGGTCGAGCAGCTGCTCGGCCGTCTCGACCACCGAGGTGACGATCCCGGGCTTCGTGACGACACCGCCGCTCGTGCAGACCGCGCCGCCGCCCGCGCGCCGTGCGATCTCGCGGATCTCGAGCGCAAGCTTGGCCGCTCCCGCGAGCGCGTCGCGGCGCTTGTCCATCGGAGTGGACCCCGCGTGCGCGGCTTGCCCGCGCCACGTGATGCGCGAGCGCTCGACGCCGAAGGTGCCGAGGACGACGCCGAGCGGAAGCTCCATCGACTCGAGCACAGGGCCCTGCTCGATATGCAGCTCGAGGTAGGCCGCCGCGCCCTCCAGCTCGCTGCGCGCCTTGAGCGCCTTGTCGAGCTCGACGCCGTGCTCCTTCAACGCGTCCGGCAGGGCGATCCCGTCGCCGTCGCGCAGCTGCCGGAGCTCGTCCTGGTCGGCCATCGAACCGGCCGCGGCGGACGACCCGAAGAGCGAGCGGCCGAAGCGCGCCCCCTCCTCGTCGGCCCAGTTCACGAGTCGAACAGTCACCGGCGGCGTGCCAGCCTCGGCGAGCCGGCGCACCACCTCGACTCCCGCCATCACGTTGAGCGCGCCGTCCAGCCAGCCGCCGTTCGGGACGGAGTCGATGTGCCCGCCGATCAGCAGCACGCGCTCAGACTCGCCGCGCAGCGTGAACCACTGGTTCCCGGCCGCGTCGATCGTCTCCTCCGCGCTGGTCGCCGCAACCTTCCCGCGCAGCCACTCTCGCGCCTGTTCCCACGTGTCCGTCCAGGCGACGCGCTGCGCCCCGCTGTCGTCGCCGGTCAGCTCCTGGAGCTCGCGGAGCTCGGAGACGGTGCGGGCAGGATCCAGCGTCATCGCCGGGCGACCTTACCGCCCTCGCCCGCGAGTGTGGTAATCAATACCGGTGTCGGAGATTGCGGTCGAGCGTCCGAGAGAGGCGCGCGAGGACGGGGCCATGCGCGGAGCGGGACGAGCGCTCCTCTTCGTGCTCGTGCTCGCCGTGCTCTGGGGCCTCTGGGAGGGCTACCGCTGGATCGGGATCAAGGCCGGGATCACGCGGCCGTTCCCGGTCAACGACACGACGATGCCGCACATCCACGAGATCTTCGCGCAGCTCTTCAAGCCTTCCCGCGCGAACGGGCCGATGCTGATCCACGTGCTGCTGAGCTCGGCGCTCTTCACCGCGAAGGAGGCGGCCACGGGCTTCGTGCTCGGCGGAATCATCGGGTTCGCCCTGGCGGTAGGTCTCGCCCACTCGCGGCTCCTGGAGCGCGGTCTCCTGCCCTACATGGTCGCCTCGCAGACGGTGCCGATCCTCGCGATCGCGCCAATGGTCGTAGTCTGGCTGGGGAGCCTGAACAGCCCGGCGTGGTTCTCGGTCGCGGTCATCGCCGCGTACCTGACCTTCTTCCCCGTCGCGATCAACTCGCTGCGCGGGCTCAAGTCCGCGGATCCGCAGGCGCTCGAGCTGATGCGCTCCTACGCCGCCGGCCGCTGGGGGATCCTCTGGAAGCTGCGCGTGCCGACCTCCCTCCCGTATCTCTTCTCGGCGCTCCGCGTCGCGGCCGCCGGCAGCGTCGTCGGCGCGATCGTCGGCGAGCTGCCGTCCTCGATCCAGGACGGGCTCGGCGGCGCGATCCTCAACTTCGCCCAGTACTACAGCTTCCAGCCCAAGAACCTGTGGGCCACCAACATCGT
>JBDTZN010000179.1:0-3210 GCA_040005095.1 Thermoleophilia bacterium
GCGGGGTGGCCCATGATCGCGTAGGAGAGCGTGGACTTGCCGGAGCCGTTCGGCCCCATGATCGCGTGCGTCTCCCCGACGTCGACCTTGAGATCGACGCCCTTGACGATCTCGGTGCCGTCCTCGAGCGCGACGTGCAGATTCTTCAGTTCCAGTAATGCCAAGTTCGTGAGCCTCGAATCCTTGTGGGAAAGCGGGTTTTCGGCCGGGCTAGTAACTGCATTGTAGCCGAGCCCCTCCGGGCGTCGTGGCGCCGGAACGACGCTGCTACGCTTCCCACAGCATGCCTGGCTGGGTCAGTCCATGGGAGATCGCACTCGTGCTCATCGCGGCGCTCCTTCTCTTCGGCGGCAAGCGGCTGCCCGAGATGGGCAAGTCGCTCGGCACCGGCATGCGCGAGTTCAAGAACGCGATCACCGGCAAGGACGACGAGCCTGAGGTCCAGCCGCCGGGCGAGCTGCCTCCGCCGCCGGCGCAGGATCCCGCGGTCGCACCGGTCCCGCGCGAACACGACACCGTCTAAGGCGGCACCGTGCGCCTGAAGCCTCCGCGGCGCCTGAGCCACGGTGAGGAGGCGACGCTCGGCGAGCATCTCGAGGAGCTACGCGGGCGCCTGATCGTCTCCTTCGTGGCGCTCGGGCTCACGTCCGGCGGCGCGTTCATCTTCCACCACCGGCTCGTGAACTGGCTGATCGAGCCGCTGCCGCCCGAGCACCGGCGGCTGCTGACGCTCGGGGTCGCCGAGCCGTTCACGACCTCGCTGAAGGTCTCGATCGTCGCGGGGCTCGCGCTCTCGTTCCCGATCATCCTCTGGCAGGTCTGGAGCTTTCTCGCGCCGGCGGCGGCCGAGCACACGCAGCGGATCGTGATCGGCTTCGTCCTCTTCGCCTCGGCGCTGCTCGTCTGCGGCGTGCTCTTCGGCTACTTCCTCGCCCTGCCGGCGGCCGTCCACTTCCTCACGAACTACGACTCCGGGCTCTACAACGTGCAAATACGGGCGAGCAACTACCTGAGCTTTGCGGTGCAGGTGCTGGTCGCGGTCGGGGTCGTGTTCGAGCTCCCGATCTTCGTGCTCGCCCTGGTGCGCATCCGCGTGCTCACGACCGCGAAGCTGCGATCGAACCGAAAGCTCGGCTACTTCATCGTGCTCATCGTCGGCGTCTGCCTGCCGGGCGTCGACCCCGTGACCACGATCATGGAGACGGTCCCGCTGTTCGTCCTCTACGAGGGCTCGATCTGGCTCTCCGTGCTCGTCGACCGGCGCACCGGCGCCGTGCCCGCCACGGAAACATGACGCGTCGGCGCGGGTAACCTTCCGAGCCGTGGCCCGAGGAGCCGTCAAGCAGCGCGCGAAGCAACAGCCGAAGGGGGCGGCTCCGCGGCGCCGTCAGAAGCAGCCGAAGACGTGGGAGGAGCAGCTCTTCTTCTCGCGCCTGCGAAACCACGCGAAGTGGATGTTCGTCTTCCTCGCGCTCGTCTTCGGCGTCGGCTTCGTCGCGTTCGGCGTCGGCACCGGTTCGAACGGGCTCAGCGACGTCCTGCGGAACAACTTCCTGTTCAACGGCGGCAGCACGGGCGGCGACGTCGGCAAGGCGCGCAACCAGGTCAAGGAGCACCCGAACGACGCGGCGGCGTACCTCGCGCTCTCGCGGGCCCTCCAGGCGGCGAACAATCGCGACGAGGCGATCGCGCCGATGGAGCGCTACACGCGGCTCCGCCCCAAGGACTCCGACGCCCTGCGCGAGCTCGCCTCGCTCTACCTGACGAAGGGGCAGCGCTTCCAGGACCAGGCCCAGGCTGCTCAGGCGGAGGCGCAGGCGAGCTCTCCGGGCACGATCTTCACTCCGCCCTCGTCGACGAAGATCGGCCAGGCGATCGGCGAGGATCCTCTCTCCAGCGCGGTCTCCTCGTTGACGAATTCGCAGCTCACGACCGCGTACTCCGGCATGCAGGACGCCTTTGGCAAGGCGGTTGCCACCTACAAGCGCCTCGCGACCCTGAACCCGAAGGACTCGAGCGCGCAGTTCGAGCTCGCGCAGACCGCCGAGCAGACCGGCGACCTTCGCACGGCGATCTCGGCCTACTCGCGTTTCCTCGTCCTGGCGCCGCAAGATCCGAGCGCTCCCGCCGTGCGCGACCGGATCAAGCAGCTCAAAGCACAGGCGAAGAACACCCCGACGCCAAGCGGATAGACTCGCGCCGACGAGGCCGGACGCGACCTAGACCGGGGGGCGAATGAACTTCGACATCAAGACTGAGCAACTCGGGCCCGAGGCGTACGTGATCTCGCTCGCCGGCGAAGTCGACCTCTACACCGCTCCCGAGTTCAAGCAGCAGCTCCTGGACGTGATCGGCAAGGGCGGCAAGGACGTCGTGGTGGACTTCTCCGACACGACGTTCATCGACTCGACCACGCTCGGCGTGCTCGTCGGGGGCGTCAAGCGGCTCCGCACGAACGAGGGCCAGCTCTCGCTCGTCTGCAGCGACCGCAACATCACCAAGATCTTCGAGATCACGGGGCTCGACCGCGTGTTCACGATCTACCCGACCCGCGACGAGGCCGTCGCGAAGCTCGACTCCGCTGGGCAGACGCCCGCGTAGCCTGCTCGTCGCGGCGCTCGCGGCGGGCGTTCTCTCGGGCTGCGGCTCGGGCGGTCACGTGTCGCTCGACTCGGGCGATGCTGGCCACGGCCAGCAGGTCTTCTCGGCGAAGTGCGCCTCCTGCCACACGCTCAAAGCTGCGAACGCGCAGGGGACGATCGGGCCGAACCTCGACGCGACCTTCCGCGCCGGCCGCGAGCAAGGAGTGAAGGAGAGCGCGTTCGCGGACGTCGTCGCCGGCCAGATCCGCGATCCCGGCCAGTACCCGACCGGCGGCAAGGGCGAGCTCCAGGCGAACATGCCCAAGGACCTGGTCAAGGGCCAGGACTTGCGGGACGTGGCTGCGTTCGTCGCGAAGTACGCGGGCACCGACAAGCCACCGCCGGGCGGTCAGGCTGGTGGCGGCGCGAGCGCGACGAGCGGCAAGGCGATCTTCTCCGCGAACTGCGCGAGCTGCCACACGCTGAAAGCCGCGAGCGCGACGGGAACCGTAGGCCCGAACCTCGACGACCTGAAGCCGAGCTTCGCGCGGGCGAAGAAGCAGGTCATCAACGGCGGCGGCGCGATGCCGCCCTTCAAGGGCAAGCTCACCGACGCACAGATCGACGC
>JBDTZN010000180.1:0-3195 GCA_040005095.1 Thermoleophilia bacterium
GGAGGCGAACGCTCTATCCCCTGTGAGCTACGGGCGCCGGTGGTCGAAGCTTAGCCCGGCGTTGCCGGACGAGTTCTTGGCCGCGGCTCCGTCTCCTCTGCCCTACTTGCGGGTCACGCGAATGCGGTACGCGCCGTCCGGGAAGGCGGTCAGCAGCTCGACCCGCACATTCGAGTCCTCGAAGGTTCCCACCTCGCCCGGCCCCACGTCGTAGGCGGCATCGGAGAGCGGCCCGCAGCGCGCGCCGCCGTGGGCCGGCTGGATGTGAATCGTCCCGCTGCCGTTCAGCTTCGTTCCGTCGACCGTGTAAACGAGCACCCCGTGGTCGCAGAGGCCGCTGTCGAGCCCGATCGGCTGGCGCACCTCGATCGCATAGACGAACGAGGGCGAGATCGGAACCACCACGAGCTTCACGCCGGCCACTGTCTCGAGCGGCGCGACGACCTCCTCCTGCGGCCCTGCCGTCACGCCGCGCACCTGGCCGGGGTCGAGCCAGCGCAGCAGCCACCTGTCCCAGGCGAGGAACCCCGCGGACGGCGGGTTCGCCGTGTCCATCATCGACCACACGCCGACCCAGTCGTGGGTGTCAGGGCAGGTCGCGCAGGCGCGCCCATAGAGGTCTGAGAGCCCCATCAGATGACCCGTCTCGTGCGTGATCAGGTTGTGGGCCAGGAGGTAGGCCGTCTCCGGCGAGCGGAAATTCCCGTTGCCGACGACGCCCCAGCGCAACTCCTTGCCGTCGGCGACGATCCCCTCGCCCGGCCAGCGGCGCCAGAGCAGGATCGACATGTGCGGACCGGCACCCTCTGGAGCCACTGCGTAGATCGCGTCGACCTGGGAGAAGTCGACCGCCGGGTCGAGCTTCGCGATCAGCTCCCCGAAGAACGAGTGAATCGAGGCCGACGGACAGCAGTTCAGGAGCCCGTACGAATCGATCGGGTTCGCCATCCGCGTCCAATGGTCGACCGTCGCCAGGTCGAACGAAAGCCGCCCATACGAGCTCTCGGCGTACCAGGGCGGGGTCGCGGAGGCGAAGAGGTCGCGGTAGAACGCCGCCGGGCGCGTAGAAGCCACGTCTGGAAAGTCGACCGGCACGACGAGCGCCCGTAGGTGGCCCGTGCTCGGCAGCCAGTAGGGATCCGTCTTCGGCCCCCATTCGCCCACCCACGGATCGGACACGACGTGGTTGTCGGCGAAGTCGGGCTTGGCGATCGACGGGGAGAACGACCCGGGGGTCGGTTGCGGGGCCGCTTGCGACTCGTTCCGCGGCTCGAAACTGACTGCAGGGACATCGTTCCCAGACGCATCCCGGAGTCCGGAGCTGATCGTCACCTTGACCCTTTGGCCTGCATCGACGGCGAGCGCGAGCGTGATGGTCACCGTCGTGTCGGCCGCCGCGGCGGAGACGGCCTTCCACGCGAGGCCGTCCACCGCCACCGAGATCGCCGCGGCCGAATCCGCGGTCACCGAGTCGTCGAAGTGCACGGTGATCGTCGTGCCCGCCGCCACTGCATCGGTTAGCGCGGGTGGCGCCGGCGGCGGCACCCGACAGGCGGCAGCCGCCGCCAGCGCTTTCAGCCGGGCGTTCTGCTTCTTGACGAACGCCGCGCGGGCCGCCGAGCTCTTGTGGTGTACGAAGAACGCCGCGCGCTGCTTCGCCAGAGACTTCCGGTAGCTCGCCAGTGCCTTCTTCGCGGCCGCTTTCTGCGTTGGCGAGCACGCCGCGCGGTTGGGCGCCGCGGACGCGCGAAGCGGCACGGTGCCGACGCTCGCTGCCGCTGACCCGGCGAGAGCCGCAGCCGCAAGCATCGCGGCCAGCGCCCCGGTCGTTCCGACCATGTTTTCGATGAAATGCCGCATGACCCCTATGCGCCCGGCACGATTCGAACGTGCGACCTTCCGCTCCGGAGGCGGACGCTCTATCCCCTGAGCTACGGGCGCGTTGGCGTTGAACCTTAGCCTCAAAGAGCGAGGGCCGACTTTCGCCGGCCCTCGCTGAACCACGTTGCCTGCGGGGCTAGTTCCCGACGAACGAGCCGCCGTTCGCGCGGTAGTAGAGCCACTGATCCTGCATGCGCGCGGCCTGTCCGGCCGTGAACTGGTTGTAGCAGGAGTCGTAGGAGTAATCCATGTAGTTGTGGATCGAGTCGATCCCCGCTTCCGGGCAGCTGTCCTGGCCCTCCGGGCAGCCACGGGTTGCAATCAGCTGCGGGGGCGTGTCGTCGACGTAATCGCCCTTGGCGTTGCAGCCGCCCTGGAACACGTGGTACAGGCCGAACCAGTGGCCCGACTCGTGCGTGGCGGTCTTGCCGAGGTCGTACCTGCCTGCGTACTGCGTGGACGTGTGGACCATCGACGCCCAGTCGATGACGAGGCCGTCGATCCAGGGCTTCGTCTTGTAGGTCGACGGGAAATACGCCCAGCCCAGATACGGACCGGCGGTGGTCGAGTAGATGTTCAGCGTGCTCGCGTCTCCCGTGTGCAGAGCCGCCTTCATCTCGCGCTCGGCCGAGGTGGTCGGGCCGGCATAGAACCACGCGGCGTTGTCGGAGTGCGTGATCCCGATCAGCTTGAACTTGAAGCCGGTGTTGTACCCGCCCTCGAAGCCGCCGTAGCCGAGATTCATGACCATGATCTGGTCCGCCACCGCCTGGTCGGACACGTTGCCCGTGGCGCCGTCGGTGACGATGTGGAAGACGACGTTGACCGTGGCCTTGAAGTTCGGTCCGCCCTTGCCTTTCGCGGACGCGGGGACCTCGGCCGGAGTGTCGGTGCTTGCGGGCTCGCGGTCGACCGTGGCGGTCCCGCGAGCGTAGGAAAGCGAGCCGCTCGACGCGAGCCGCGACACGCTGTTGAACATCGACGGGCTGCCGATGCCACAGAACGAACTCGCTTTCGCCTTGCCGACGTACTGGAACGGATGGGCCGACGCCGGTGAGACCGACGTGCCCGTGAAGACGGCGGCCACGAGCGCGACGAGCAGTGCGAGCAGCGCGCGGCGACGCCGACTACGAACCTGAATCATGTTCTCCGTCTCGTAAGCGTCCCTCGGAAGTGTGGAGCGTAGCGCGGGGGTGGGGAAGATTTCAATATCTGGCCGCGTTAGGCTAGCCGCGTGGAGCTGACCTCCCGCACCGTCACCCTTCGCCTCGCCGAGACCTTCACGATCTCGCGCGGGGCCGAGGACGAGGCCGA
>JBDTZN010000065.1:0-10767 GCA_040005095.1 Thermoleophilia bacterium
TTGGCCTCGGCGATGTGCTGGTCGGCGGAGTCGACGAGCACGGCAAGATGGTTCAAGAGCGGCTTCTCGGGATCGCCCGGCTCGCCGGGATGGAACTCGACGTGGGCGCCGCCGACCTCGACGCGCGGCGCGCCCGACGCGCCCGCCTCGGCCGGGTTGAACCCCAGCTGCTCGTACGCGCGGGCCGTGTCCTGCGGCGTTGCTGAGAAGAGTGCGGCGTGATCGAGGTCGTACTCCACCTCGGTCTGCGCCTCGACTAGCCCCAGCCTGAGGCCTTCCGAGACGTCGAAGTACGCCTCGCCCTCGCGCGGCCGCTCGACGTCGACGCCGTCGAGCTGGCCGAGCGCGTCGCCCAGGCTCGGGACGCGAAGCGCGACGTGCTTCAGCAATCCGCGCTCACGCGGGCCTTCCGCCGAGAAGAGCGTCAGCTTTCCCCTGCGCGCATCGGAGCCGACGAGCGTGAACGCATCGGTCTGGTCGACGACGTGCATGCCCAGCCGCTGGACGACGAAATCCGAGATCGGATCCCGGTCGGCCACCCAGAGCGCGACGTGATCGAGCGTCTTCGGCTCCACGCCGCGAGCATAGCCACGGCGCGTCGCCCCACGTCGCCACGTCTTCGGCGGACGAGTCTAAGTTTGTGGCTCTGAGCCACTACCTCAATTTTGTTCGACTTCCATGCGTGTTTCGACACACCGGGCATGGAGAAGTGCGGGCTCTTCGCGGGGGTCGAACGCAACATTCGGACTTTGTGGCTCTGAGCCACTAAGTCAGTTCAGCGCAGCTCAACCGTCCGGGAGCCGGACGACACTGTGGCGATGATCCGCGAGGAGCTCGCGCGCCTGTTCGCATGGAGACCGCATCACCGGCGACTCGTCGCCCGACTCCTAGTCGCGCTGTCGCTCACGCTCATCGTCGACGCCGTGGGGGCGCTCCTCACCTTTGCGGTCGAGCCGCATGGAGACACGAGCGACATCCACAACCTCGGAGACGCGCTCTTCTTCTCGACCGTTCAGCTCCTCACGGTGTCGTCGCAGATGAAGAATCCGCTGACGGCGGCCGGCCGCTTCGTCGACGTCGGCCTTGAGATCTGGGCGCTGGTCGTCGTAACCGGCGTCGCGGGAGCGTTCGCGGCCTTCTTCATGGCCGCCGATCCCGAATAGCTATTCGAGCGGAGGGTTCTGGACGTTGTGCTCGGTGGCGTAGGCGTCCGTCAGCTGATTGACGACGTCGAGCCCCTCGCCGTACGCGTAGTTGATCTTCACGAAGGGCTCCCATTTGTCGGGCAGCGCGTCCTCGGGGAAGATCGCCTCGACCGGGCATTCCGGCTCGCAGGCGCCGCAGTCGATGCACTCCTCGGGGTCGATCACGAGGATCCGATCGGCCTGGTGGATGCAGTCGACCGGGCAGACGTCGACGCACGAGAGGTCTTTGATGTCGATGCAGGGCTCGGCGATGATGTACGTCACGAGCGGGCTACTCTACCGAGGAGAGGAGTTCATCGACCAGCTGTGGAGCGCGCTCGTCGAGGGCCGATTTCACGAGTACCTGGTCGAATCCGGCGGCGTGTCCGGCCCGCAGACCGGCCGCGTCGTTGTGGTTCGTGTAGCCCATGATCGGGATGTCCGGCCAGGCGTCCGCGACCTCGTCGCAGTCGATGCGGGCCATGTCCGCGATGACCATGTCCGGCGGGTCGATGCTGTCGGTCGTCACGAAGCGGTGCCCTGGGAGGAGGGCTTCGAGCTTCGCGCGGAAGAAGAGGTCGACCCCGCACAACAGGATCGTCGCCACGGCCTGAATGTAGCGCGTTAGCTTGACGCTATGGAAGCTTTCGAGCGCGGTATCGATTTGATCCGGGCGGGCGACTACTTCGCCGCGCACGAGGAGCTCGAGGATGCCTGGCGCGCGGCCGAGCCCACCGAGCGCGATTTCCTGCAAGGGCTCGTGCACGTGGCGGTGGCGTGGTACCAGGCCGGCCGCGGCAAGGAGATCGGCTGCTCGCGCCAGCTCGAGAAGGCGGTGCGCCGGCTCGGGCCGTACGCGCCGGAGCACCGCGGCATCGACGTCGCGGCGCTGCTCCTCCAGCTCGAGGCTGCGCAAGCGATCGTCGCCGGCGGCTCGCTCGAACTTCCTCCGCCGCGGGTCTAGCCTTGGAGGCCGAGCGAATCCAGCACGTGGCTGAGCGCCGCGTTCAGCCACCAGTAGCGCTCGAAGAAGAGCAGCAAGCCGAGCGCCACGAGCACCGCGCCGCTGCCGACGCGGATCATGAAGTAGCGGTCGCGCAGCCAGCGGAACGCGCCCATCGCACGCGTGAACGCGATGCCGGCGAGCAGGAACGGCACCGCGAGCCCGATCGAGTACGCGAAGAGCAGCAGCGACCCCTGCGCCACCGTGCTCGAGTCGCCCGCGAGCACGAGGATCGAGCCGAGCACCGGCCCGACGCACGGCGCCGCGCACACGGCGAAGGCCGCTCCGAGCAGCGTGCTGGAGCCGCGGCGGCGCGCAGAGGAGACGAGCTCGGGCACGAGGAGGCGCTCCGGGAAGGGGAGCAGTCCCATGAAGGCGAGTCCGAGCAGGACGATCAGGAAGCCGGCCACCGAGTAGACGAGGCGGCGATCTCCACCGAGCAGGCCGCCGGCGAGACCCGAGAGCGCACCGAGCGCCACGAACACGACGGTGAACCCGGCGACGAACGGCAGGCTCGCGAGCACGACGCGCCGCGAGACGCCCGGCCGCCCGAGGTCGTCCGCGCCCACTGCCGAGACGGCCGACAGGTAGCCGGGGACGAGCGGGAGGACGCACGGTGCCAGGAACGAGAGGAGCCCCGCCAGGAACGCGATCGGGATCCGCTCGGCCACGGCTCAGCCGTCGAAGCGCGCGAGCTCGGCGTCGAGGCGGCGCTCCAGCTCGGGATCGAGCCTGGCCCCGCCGCCTGACCCGGGCCGGTCGCGGTCCCGCGTCCACCGCCAGGCGAGAAATCCCAGCACGAGCGCGCCCAGCCCAAGCCCGCCGAGCGGCAGCACCCACGCAAGCAGGTCCCACCCGCGCTTCGGCGGAGCCGCGAGGATCGACGGGCCGAAGTTGTCGACGAGCTCGGACTCGATCTGCGACTTCGTCTTCCCCTCGGCGATCCGAACACGGATGAACGCCTTGATCTGCTGCGCGATCGCGGAGTTCGACTCGTCGAGCGTCGTGTGGCAGGTCGGACACATCACCTCGCCCTCCAGCTCGGCCAGCGACGGATGCCGCTCGCTCGCAGCGGCCGGCGCCGCCACTGCAAGCGCCAGCACCGAGAGGAGCGCGGCGGTGCGGATCACGCGAGGGCGCGCCGGATGTTCTCGGTGAGGTCCTGCTGGCTCAACTCGCCGGAGACGTAGCCGACGATCTTCCCGTCACGGTTGACGAAGAACGTCTCGGGAAAGCCGGTCAGCCCGTACGGCCCGTACGTCGTGCCGGAGGCGTCATGGACGATCGGATAGGTGAGCCCATACTTGCGCGCGAACTTCCGCGCGTCGCCCTTGAAGTCCTGGGAGTCGATCCCGAGCACGACGAGCCGGTTCGGCCCATAGCGAGCCCAGGCAGCCTGCAAACGCGGCGCCTCCTTCCGGCACGGCCCGCACCAGCTCGCCCAGAAGTTGATCACCACCGCCTTGCCGCGAAGCCCCGCGAGCTCGATCCGTCCCTCCCCGTCGAGCCGCGGCAGCGAGAACGAGGGCGCGGCCGGTTTCTTGCCGGAGCGAACGAGCTCCGGCAGGTTGCTCTGTTGCGGGTGCGCGACGCGCCAGACTAGGAGGGCGAGCAGCGCCAACACGCCTGCGACGACGACCGCCTGCGCGCCGAGCTTGAGCGACCGGTTCACGCCGAGACGATGAAGACGGGCGTGCCGATGTCCACGCGGTTGAACAACCACTCCGCGTCGACGACGTGCATGCGGATGCAGCCGTGCGAGACCGAGTAGCCGATCGAGCTCTCGTTGTTCGTCCCGTGGATGCCGACGCCGGGCGCCGAGAGTCCCATCCAGCGGGTGCCGAGCGGATTGCTCGGGCCGGGCGGGATCGGCTTCTCCCCCTTCGCCCAGGGCGAGGCCGGCGGGAACCACCAGGGATTCCGCCACTTGACCACGACCTCGAAGCGGCCGAGCGGCGTGGGATATCGGTCCTGGCCGGTCGCGACGCCGAGGATCCGGATCTGCCGCATCCCGTCGTAGAGGTAGAGCCTGTTCGACCCGCGGCGGATGACGATCGAGGGGCCGAAGTCCTTCCGGGTGACTGCCTGCGCCTGCTTCTTCGAGCGCAGGAGCAGCTCCGTTCGCCGGTTCTGGAGCAGTGCGGCGGAGATCGCGCGCACGGCCGCGGGCCGGTCGAGGACTCGCCCGGGGTAGCCCTTGCTGATGAACGGCCGCAGGTTGCGGAGGACGAGCTGAGAGTCGTGCGGCGGACGGTCGAAGCGCTTCGCAACCGTCGCGACGTAGGCGCGCAGCCGCTCGAGGCGCACGGTCACGACGACCTGGATCGACGTGCCCGCTGCGGCGTTCTGGGCGCTGTCGACCGCTTTCTGCGCCGCGATCGAGGCTCCGAGCGCAGAGGGCGTGGGCGCGAGATGGTGTCCGGCGACGACGACAGGCAGGGGTGCGGCGAACGCGGTTTGCACCGCTGCGATCGCCGCCTCGCGGGTCAGGCCTCCGACCGCCACACCCGCGATCGTCACGCCCGCCGGGATCGTCGCCGGGGTCGTCGTGGTCGTCGTGGTCGTCGTGGTGGTGGTCGTTCCGGGCGGGTCCTGGGCGCTCGAGGCGAGGACGGCAGCAGACAGCATCCCCGCGCCTGCACAGGCTGCGAGGAGGACGATCGAGATCAGGGCCGCGCGTTTCAGGTCAGTGCCTCGGAATCCAGCGGGATGATAGCGACGCCGCAGCCGGAATCCGGCGTCCTCCAGGGGAAAATCAGCGCGGGGCGGTCGGGAGCAGCTGCTGGTCCGCGTTGGCGCCGCGCGCCGCGTACTCGACGATCATCCGGTCGGTGACCCACTCGACGGGCGCACGGTCGTCCGTCCACGGGTCCGCGGCGGGCTCGACCGGCCGCAGCTGCCGCTCCAGCAGGGCCATAAGCGGCCGAAGCTGCGCCGGGGCTCGCCGCAGCCGCGCCGGCTCGACGGGAGCCGTGAAGCCGAGCACGAGCCGGTTGAACCGAAGCGCGGGCCACATGCGTACATACGGGAAGACGGTGGCGAGAGTCCCCGCAACGCCGCGTGCGAGCCGGTCGTCGCCGGGCACCGTGGCGACATTCAGCGCGACGATGCCTCCGGGTCGTAGATGCTCGCGGACGAGCCGGAAGAACTCCTGCGTGGCGAGGTAGAACGGCACGTACGGCTGCCGGTAGGCGTCGATCGCGATCACGTCGTAGCGCGCGCTCGTGCGCCGGAGGAAGGGCCGCGCGTCGGCCGTGATCACCCGTAGGCGCGGGTTCGAGCCGAGCCCGAGGAAGCGGCGCCCGGCCTCGCTGACCGCCGGATCGAGCTCCACGCCGTCGATCCGCGCCTGCGGGTAGAAGACGCCGTAGGCCCGAGCGGTCGTGCCGCCCGCGTTGCCGAGGATCGCGACGCGCTCGACGGGCCGTCCGAGTAGCGGCGGGACCGCGAGGAACATGTCCCACTCGTTGCCGGTCAGCACGGTGTCGCGGCGCCATTCCGAGTGGATCGCAAGCCCTTCGTTGAGATAGAGGCGCCGCACGCCGCCCTCGTCGACGACCTGGATGAACTGGTACCGCGACTCGTGCTCGTAGAGGAGCCCCGCGCTCGCCTTCACGGCGCCCGGCGGGAGAGCGAACAGCGCCGCGGGGACGAGCGCGACCGCCGCGAAGCGCCGCCCGAGCACAAGCGTCCCGCCCAGCGCGAGGACGACGGCGGTTGCGAGCAGAGTGCGCTGCGTGCCGAGCAACGGGATCGCAACGAGCGCCGGGACGAACGTCCCGAGCAGGCTCCCCGCGGTGGAGAGCGCGAAGATCCGTCCCGCGACCTGGCCCGCGCGCTCGAGGTCGACGATCGCGAGGCGGATCGCGAACGGCGCGACGGCGCCGAGCAGGACGACCGGCGGCGCGAAGAGCAGCAGCGCGCCGAAGAACGAGCCGATCGCCGCGCCGGCGTCAACGCGGTCGAGCGCGCCGGTCGACGCGTCGAGGAACGGCCTCGCCACAAACGGGACGACGGCGACGAAGCAGGCCGCCCCGGCCACGAGCCCGCCGAGGAGCGCACGGCTCGGGCGGCGATCCGCCAGCCGTCCGCCGAGCCAGTACCCCACCGCGAGCGCCGCGAGCACGAGCCCGATGATGTTGGCCCAGACGATCGTCGAGGAGCCGAAGTAGGGCGCGAGCAGCCGCGACGCGCAGATCTCCGTCGCCATCGACCCGGTCCCGGCGGCGAACACAAGGCCATACAGGCGCCTTTCCACGTCAGACTCGTTTGATCGCCACGACCGCGCAGTCGTCCGGCAGCTCACCGCCGGCGAAGGCGCGACAGTCTTCAACGACCGCGCGGGCAAGCGCCTCCGGCGGCAGCTCGTGGCGCTCCGCGAGCAGCGCGTCGAGGCGCTCCTCGCCGTACAGCTCGCCCTCGCGACGCGCTTCGACCACGCCGTCGGTGTAGAGCACCACGGTGGAGCCGTGCGGCAGCGCCTCCTCGACCTCGTCATAGGTCTGGCCGCCGTCGACCCCGAGCGCGAGCCCGCGCGCGTCGATCCCACTCACGGCGCCATCGGGCTGGACGAGACGCGGCGGCGGATGACCCGCGCAGGCGCAGGCGACGCGGCCCTCGGCCGGATCGAGCGTCACGTAGGCCATGGTGATGAATTTGCCGGGCGCGATCTCCCCCACCACGACCTCGTTCGCAGCGGCGAGGAACTCGGCCGGCGCCGAGTGCTCGCGCGCGAGGGAGCGGAAGACGAACTTCGCCATCGCCATGTCCGCTGTCGCGTCGATCCCGTGGCCGGTGACGTCGCCGAGGACGACGGCCAGCCGGCCGCTCTCGAGCTCCATGAAGTCGTAGACGTCGCCGCCGACGTCGACGCGTGCCGACGACTCGTAGACCGCGCCGAGCTCGAGTCCCTCCAGCTCGGGGTGCGTGCGGGGGAGCAGCGAGCGCTGCATCGTGTCCGCGAACTCCTTTTGCTGCTGGTAGAGGCGCGCGTTGTCGAGCGCGAGCGCGGCCTGGCCGGCGATGGTGAGCGCGAGGCCGATCTTCTCGTCCGTGATCGGGAGGCCTGGACGCAGCGAGACGATCGTCAGCGAGGCGAGCACCTCCCCGGGCGTCGCGATCGGGAGCATCGCCGCGGTGGATCCCTTCTCGAGGAACGGCACGAGCAGCGAGTGCGGCTGACCGAGGTCGCGCGCCGTCTCGGCGTCGAGGATCAGCGGCTCGGCCAGGCGGTAGAGACGCTTTGCCGCCGCTGCGAGCACCGGAACCGGGCGCTCGAGGATTGCTGCGACCGGCTCCGTCAGCCGTTTGTCGCCCACGTGGAGCGCCCGCGGCAGGAGCCACTCGCCGCGGCCGTCGGGCATCCTGATCACCGCGGCGTCGACGTCGAGCAGCTCGACGGCTGTCTCCGCGAGCGTCTCGAGCGTCCGCTCCAGCGACAGGCTCTGCGCGAAGGAGCGCGAGATCTCGTAGAGCGCGCGCAACTGCCTCGCCGTCTGCTGCTCGGCCGCGAGGGCGCCGCGAAGCTCCTCGCCCAGCTGCTTGGCCTGTTCGTGAAGCTGCGCGTTCTGGACGGCGACCGCAAGCTGCGAGGCGAGCGAGAGCAGCAGCGACGACTCGTTGCCCGTCAGCGCGCGGCCGTGGCGCGGATACACCGCCAGCAGCCCGATCGCCTCGTCGTGCACGAGCAGCGGCACGGCGAAGGCGTCCTCGATGCCGGCTTCCGCAGCGGCGTCCTCGAGTCCCGCCAGCGCCGGATCGGTTCGGGCGCCCTCGAGATAGAGCATCCCCCGGCCGCGGAACGGGCCCAGCGCGAGGTCGAGCAGTCGCTCGGCGACGCGAACGTGCGGGCCGGCGAGGCCACGGCCGGCCGCCGCCGTCAAGCGTCCGTCCTCGCGGAGGTAGACGGCGACGGCCTCGGTGTCGAGCAGCTCGGCGACCCGCTCGACGGCGGTCTCGAGCGTGTGCACGAGCGACAGCTGGGCGATCGCTTGCCCCACGACGGTGAGCAAAGCGCGCGTTCGCTCGAGCTCCTGGGCGATCGTGTCCGAGCGTGCGCCCGCCCGCAGCGCGTGCGCAGCTCGCACGCCGAAGGTCGCGAGCCGGCCGAGCAGCTCCTCGTCCGGTGCGTCCCCCGGCTCGAAGACGAGCTGCAGGACACCCATGGGCGGCTGGCCGAGCGGCAGCGACGCGACCGCCGCAGCGGCGGTTTCCGACACGACGACGGGCTGAGTCTGGCCGCGCACCTCCTCTGCAGCGGCGCGGAGGTCTTCGGACGCAGCGACGCCGAACGCGCCGACGAGCGCTGCCGGCTCGCCGTTGTCCGCACGCCAGAGCGCGCTTCCGGTCGCGCCGGTCGCCTCCGCGGCGAGCCGCGCGACCTGGTCGGTGGCACGGCCCATATCCGCTCCTGCAGCGAGGGCGTCACCGGCAAGGGACAACGCGTCGTCCGCGGCCGGGCGCGCCGGGATGCCGTCGAGGCCGAAAGCCCGCAGCGCAAGCGTCAGCTGCGTGGCCGCAAGCCGGGCGAGAGCGCGCTCGCCGGGGCTGAACGGACTGCGTGCGCGCATGAGCTCGAGCGCGCCGAGTCGTCCGGCCGGCACGAGCAGCACATGCTCGGCGCCGGCTCGCAGCGCAGCCCGCCGCACCGCCTCCGGCAACACCTCGGGCTCCAGAGTCTCCGCAACCGGAAGCTCGTCGAGGTCGTAGCGCGATCCAACCAGCTCGGCGCGCACTGCAGCCGAATCGGCAGCCACGGCAACCGCGACGAGGCAGCCGTCGGCCGCGTCGACCGCGCGGGCGATCGCCACGTCGGCCTGCGTGGCCGCAGCAAGCCCGTAGGCGATCGTCTCGAGCGCCTCCGCCGCGGTCGCTGCGTCGACGATGTTCGCGCTCGCGTCTGCAAGCGCTGCCAGAGCCGCACCCGGAATCGCGTCCGCATCGTGCGCGCGGCGCTCAGGCTCGACGATCACGGGACTCAGTATGGCTCCTGCACCGGTTTCCCCAGCCGTTCTGGTGGTGCGGAGCGCGCTTCCCGCCTAGACTTCGCGGATGGCCTCGCCCGCACGTCGGTCGCACGAGCCTGAGGCGCCGCCGGTCGACCCGCACGCCGTCGATCTGGCGTACCGGCGGGAGCGCGCGCGCCGACGCGCACGCGCCGAGCGAACCCGGGCGAACAAGCACGCGAGCCTGCGCTTTTGGCTCGTGGTGCTCGTGTTCGTCGTCGGACTGCTGGTGCTGACCGGCGTGGTCTGGCGCGCGATCCAGTCGCTCTTCGGTCTCTAGCTCAAGTTCCTCGTGAACGGGCTCCAGGAGCTCTGCTCCCACGACTCGCCGGCGCACATGGGACAGGCCGGCAGAACGCTGAAGACCGCGATCCCATAGCCGCATTCCGCGCAGTGATATTCGCCCTTCGCCGGCTCGCCGGTGCCGAAAAACGGCACGAAGTCACCCTCCTCCACGGTCCCGGGCCGCTGGACGCCGTCGACCATGTGACCCCCTTTCGCCCACAGTAGTCGTGACTTCGTCGCCTTCGAATGCCCATACTACCCGCGTGCAGACGCCAGAGCCTGAGCCCTGGGGCATAGAGCCCGACCCGGTCGAGCCCAGCAGCGCAATCCGCCCTCCCGCCGGGCTCTGGGCACTCGGCGAACGCCTGACCTGGATCGCCGGGCTCGTGTTGACCCTGAGCCCGTTCATGGACTGGTATGCCGGGCGCGAGGCGGGCGCGGGCGGCTTCACGCTCAGCGTGATCGGCTGGCACACCGGGGCGCTCGGAAAGCTCGTCTTCCTGATCGGGGCGCTCCTGCTTCTTCTGAGCGTCGCGCGCGAGTTCGGTGTGGAGCTGCCGCCCGTGGTGCCTGAGAGCCTCGTCGTGATCGCGCTCGGATCGCTCGCGACGATCTTCGTCATCGTCCGGTTGATGTCGATTCCCGACACGTTCCTGCCGGCCAGCGGCCGGGGGATCGGGATCTACATCGCGCTCATCGCGTCTCTGGCGGTGATCGCCGCAGGCCTCCTGCGAGCCGGAGAAGAGCTGTAGCGACCAGGAGCCCGAGGAGGGCTCCCCCGAGCACGTCGAGGGGGTAGTGCACGCCGACGTAGACGCGCGAGAAGGCGATCGCGGCCGCGAGGAGATAGAAGAGCCAGGCGCGCTCGGGGACGGCGCGGGCCAGGACGAGCGCGGCCGCAAAGCTCGTGGCGGAGTGCCCGGACGGGAAAGAATGATCGTTCGGCAGGTGGACGAGCGGGTCGGGGGAGGGATCGCGCAGCGGCGGGCGATCGACGCGGATAACGGACTTCAGCCCGAACGCGATCAGATCGGCTGAGGCGACCGCGCCAACGGTCAGCAGGAGCAAGCTGGGGCGGCGGAGCAGGAACGCCACCAGCGCGGCGATCCCGATCCACACGAGGCCGAGCGTGCCGATCCGCGAGAGGCCGACGAAGACCCAGTCGAGCCAGCCGACCCGGTGCAGGACGACGAAGCGCTCGAGGTGTCGGTCGAGGTGGGTCATGTGGCGCGCTGGCCTCCGGCCGGTCGACCGGTCGGTTCAGACGGACGCGCGGGGACCCGCGCGTCCT
>JBDTZN010000181.1:0-3190 GCA_040005095.1 Thermoleophilia bacterium
GGCTGTACGTCGCGATGGTCGAGGCCGGCGAGGCCGCGGGAATCCTCGACACCGTCCTCGACCGCGTCGCCTTCCAGATCGAGAAAGAGACCCAGATCAAGCGCCGCATCAAGGGCGCGATGATCTACCCGACGATGGTGATGATCTTCGCCACCCTCGTCCTGACGGGAATGCTGCTCTTCCTCGTCCCGATCTTCGTCAAGATCTTTGCGCAGCTCGGCGGCGACCTGCCGACGCTCACCCTCTACGTCGTCGGCGCGTCGAACTTCCTGCGCAGCGAGTGGTACATCCTCTTCCCGGCGCTCGGCCTCACGATCTGGGGCATCCGGCGCTTCAAGCGCACCGAGAAGGGCCGCCGGCTCTGGGACAAGATCAAGCTGCGGATCCCGATGAAGATCGGCGACGTCGTCCTGAAGGTGACGATGGCGCGCTTCTCGCGCACGCTCTCGACCCTCGTGGCCGCCGGCGTGGACATCATCAAGGCGCTCGAAATCACCGGCCAGACGGCTGGCAACTGGGTCGTCGAGGACGCGCTCGCGGGCGTCCGCCAGAAGGTCGGCGAGGGCGTCCCGATCGCCACGCCGCTGCTCGAGAACGAGGTCTTCCCGCCGATGGTCAGCCAGATGGTGAAGATCGGCGAGGAAACGGGAGAGCTCGAGAAGATGCTCGGGAAGATCGCCGACTTCTACGAGGACGAGGTCGACGCGTCGGTGCAGTCCCTCACGTCGATCATCGAGCCGTTGATGATGATCGGCGTCGGCATCATGGTCGGCATCATCATCATCTCGATGTACTTGCCGATGTTCAAGATGCTCTCGCTCGTCAAGTAGCGACGACCTTCGCCGATGAGTTCTTCGGGCTTCCGCCGTCTAAGGTGAAAACCACGACGAGCAGGAGGCTCCGATGTCCAGTTTGAAGACCAAGCTCAACCTCGCGCAGGTCGGCCGTGTCTGTGTCACCGTCGCCGACACCGACCGCGCGATCGACTTCTACGTCGACACGCTCGGCTTCGACAAAGTGATCGACGTCCCGATGGGAGACGCCGGGCGGTGGGTCGAGGTGCAGTTGGCGGGAACCCCGACGACCATCGCGCTTGCGCCGCCGCCGCCGGGAACCGAGGCAGCAGGCAGTCAGACTGGCATCTGCCTCGACACGACGGACGTCGACGCGGATCACGCGACGTTGAAAGCAGCCGGCGCCGACGTCGACGACGACGTCACGCGGTGGGGCGGGACCGTGCCGCCGATGTTCTGGCTCCGCGATCCGGACGGGAACTCGCTGATCGTCGTCCAGCCCGAGGCGTAGCTCAAGGCGAAGCTTGGTTTCAGGGTCTTCGGAGCGCTTCCATCGTCGCAGTTGGGGACGATCCCCTCCACCCGGCGAGCCAGCTCCGCGAACACGCGCTCGCCTGAGCTGACGTCCTGGCTAGGGGCTCATCCCGGTTCTCTGAGACATCGAGTCGCCCCCCGGGATCGTCAGCGCGGGAATGACGTCTGGTGCCGCAATCAGCAGCACGCCGAGCACCAAGAGGATGCTTGCCGTCCCGTACGTGGCAGCACGCCGCGACGGGATCAACTTCTCGAGCGCGATTAAGCCCGCGACGATTGCCATCCAGACGATGCTCATCACCCCGAGCGCGAAGAGGGACGCCATCAGTGCCCAGCAACAGCCGGTGCACCAACCACCGTGTCTCATGCCCATCCGTAGCCCACCGAGCTCCCCCTCACGCCAGGAGCCGAGCAAGAAGCCGAGCGGGCTCCGGCACTTCGCCAAGCAGACGTTCTTGAGCGGCGTCAGCTCGTACAGGGCGGCAACGACGAGAGTCGCTCCTGCTACCCAGCGGCCTGCGCGGTCCCATGCGAGCACGTCCCCCGTGATCGACCCGCCGGCGATTGCGAGCACGAAGGCGAACGCGCCGACACCCGTCCACACCAGGAGATAGCCGGAGGTGAAGAAGAGCGGCGCAACCGGGGATCGGCTCTTGGTCATGCGCGAATAGAGCGCAACCGTCGGCGCCACGGACGGGAACATCATCGCCGCCATCATCACGATCCATACGCCGAGGAACCAGGCGAACGTCCCGAAATCAGTCCAAGGGCCTCCGTCCATGCCTTGCATCCGTTCGACCGTCCACCACCAGCCGGCCGCGGCGAGGGCGAAAAGCAGCGCGATCAACCCGAGCCTCGCGCGGGCTGCGGCAAGTGCGAGCATGAGGTCGCTGCGCCCCGGCGCCTCCGGATGTGTCGAGGCGATCAAGCCCTCAGGCGGCCCAGGAAAACTCGGGGGTCGAGAGCCCCGACTTCCCGTCGTACTGGATGCCGAAGGCGTCGATCTTCGACCGCTTCGCCTCCGCCATCGTGAGGTTCGACGCGACCGGATGGAACATGCCGTCGAAGCGCACCGGCTGCCCGGTCTCGACGCCGAACGGGATGATGTCCTCGACCTCGAAGTCGATGGCATCCCCGATGCGGACGCTGTGGCGAACTCCGTCTTCCACGATCTCGATCGGCGCTCGCTCGACACCGAGCACCTCGCCGACGAGCGGGGCGAGCGCTTCCATCGGGCCGCCCATCTGCCCGCCGAACACTGCGCTGAGCTTCTCCATCTGCTCGTCGGTCGCGTCCCCGTCGACGAACATCCCGAGGCGCCAATTGCCGTCGGTCATGACCTTCGGGGTGTCAATGATCACGGCGACCTTGCGTCCGCCGACGTCCGTGCCCTCGATCTCACCTTCGCGGACGTGGAAGACGAGCGTGGCGCGGCAGTAGTCGTAGGTCGCACCGTGGTCGAAGGACAGATTGCATGGACACATGAGCTCGCAGGAGCACGTCTCGAAGTAGCTCCCCTTGAGATTCCAGGACACACCGACCTCCCTGTTGCGCGGAATGAGCCGAGGGGCGATTCTCGGCCCCCTGAGGGGACTGTGTCAACTCCCCGGAATGGCGCTAGATCACGGCTGCGTGCGCGAGTGTTCCGGAGTGACGCCAGAACTAACGCGGTAGGTTTGGCGCTCCCTGCTCCGAGGAGGACGATGTGTCTGTCAGCGAGGCGAGTTTTGCCGATACCCCGTTCGGCCGCTACATCACGTCCACCGGTTGGTTCGTCCTCAACCTCGGGGACGCACTCGGTGTGCGGAACGAGGAGAAGGGCGGTGTGGCGTACCCGATCGAGTCGCAGGAGCATCAGTTCG
>JBDTZN010000066.1:0-10750 GCA_040005095.1 Thermoleophilia bacterium
TAGTCGGTCAGGTCCTCGGACATCTTCTTGGTCAGCGTCGTGACGAGGACGCGCTCGCCGACCTCCTCGCGCCGGCGGATCTCGTTCAGCAGGTCGTCGATCTGGTTCTTCGTCGCGCGGAGCTCGACCTCGGGATCGACGAGGTAGGTCGGCCGGATCAGCTGCTCGGCAACCTTCGTCGAATGACGGAGCTCGAACGGCCCCGGCGTCGCCGAGACGAACACCAGCTGCGGCACCTTCTCGAGGAACTCGTCGAAGCGAAGCGGCCGGTTGTCGAGCGCCGACGGCAGCCGGAAGCCGTAGTCGACGAGCGTCTGCTTGCGCGAGCGGTCGCCCTCGTGCATCCCGCCGATCTGCGGCACGGTCTGGTGCGACTCGTCGACGAAGATCACGAAGTCCTTCTCGAAGTAGTCGAGCAGCGTGAACGGATGCGTCCCAGGCCCGCGCCCTTCGAGGATGCGCGAGTAGTTCTCGATCCCGTTGCAAAAGCCCAGCTCCTGCATCATTTCGAGGTCGTACTCGGTGCGCTGGCGGATCCGGTGAGCCTCGAGCATCCGCCCCTCCGACTCGAAATGCGTGACCTGCTGCTCGAGCTCGTGCCGGATCTCCTGGACCGCGCGCTCGATCGTCGGCTTGGACGTGACGTACTCGGTCGCAGGCCAGATCGCGAGGTTGTCGAGCCGCGAGAAGACTTCCCCCGAGATCGGGTCGAAATGGGTGATCTGCTCCACCTCGTCGCCGAAGAACGAGATCCGGTACGCGGTCTCCTGGTTCGCGGGCTGCACCTCGACGACGTCGCCCTTGACGCGGAACCGGCCGCGGCCGAGCACCGCGTCGTTCCGCACGTACTGCGAGTCGATCAGCTTGCGCAGGACGAGGTCGCGGTCGTGCTCCGAGCCGACCTCGAGATAGGTCATCCGGTCGCGCCACTCCTCGGGCGAGCCCAGGCCGTAGATGCAGGAGACCGAGGCGACGACGATCACGTCACGCCGCGTGAAGAGCGCCGAGGTCGCGGCGAGCCGGAGCCGCGCGATGTCGTCGTTCTGGGACGAGTCCTTCTCGATGTAGAGGTCGGCCTGCGGGACGTACGCCTCGGGCTGGTAGTAGTCGTAGTACGAGACGAAGTACTCGACCGCGTTGTGCGGGAAGAACTCGCGGAACTCGTTGCAGAGCTGCGCGGCGAGTGTCTTGTTGTGCGCGATGATCAGCGCCGGCTTCTGGACCTCCTCGATGATCCAGGCCATCGTCGCCGTCTTGCCGGTTCCGGTGGCCCCGAGGAGAGTCTGGTAGCGCTCGCCGGCGCGGAGCCCTTCCGAGAGCTCCTCGATCGCACGAGGCTGATCGCCGGTGGGGGCGTAGTCGGCCGATGTTTTGAGGGCGGGCACTTCAGGGACAGGGTAGCCGGATGGCAGCGGTTCACGAGCGCCCGCCGTACGGCGCCTACGCGCAGATCTTCGGCACCTTCGCGGCCGGGCTCGCGGCCGCCGGGGCGCTCGCTCGGGCGCTCGGGCGGGACCCGCAGGACGAGACCGTGCTCGACCTCGTCGTCCTCTCCGCAGCAACGTTCAAGGCGGCGCGAACGATCTCCCGGGACGAGGTCACGAGCTTCGCCCGCGCGCCGTTCGTCGAGCGCGAGGCGACCGGCGAGGGTGAGAGGCCCAAGCAGACGGGCGGGATCGAGCAGGCGATCGGCGAGCTCGTGACGTGCACGCGTTGCGTGGGCACGTGGGCGGCGGCGGGGCTCACCGCGACGCAGATCATCGCGCCGAAGTTCGGCCGGATCCTCACCTGGACGCTCGCCGCCTCCGCGGCGAACGACTTCCTCCAGGCGGGCTTCACGGCGCTGACGAGCAAGTCGAACGAGCTGGAGACCAGGGCGAGCTAACCCTGGTCGGCGCGGAGGCGCTCGCGCGCGATCGCGAGCAGATCCTCGAGCGGACGACACACGACGCACTCGTAGGTTCGTACGCTCCGGTCGCGCGATGCCGTGACGATTCGGTACCCACTCGGCGCCCACTCGGCGTCGGTCAAGAGGTCAGAGTGTCCTCGGAGATAGAACAGCAGGCGACCGGTGTCCGTCGGCCAGACCGCCGCGCTGATCGGACCGGCGGTCACGATCCACCGGCCGTCCGCGCTGAACGACGCGCGTGTCACCGAGCCGAAGTGGCCCACGAGCACGTGCAGCCGCGCCCCGGTCTCGGCGTCCCACACGATGACGTTCCGCTCGGAGCCGGCCGACGAGGTCACGAGCCGCTTCCCGGTCGGGTCGAACCGCACATCCAGGATTGGCGAGGCGTGGTCGCGGAACGAGCGCAACAGCTTCCAGCTCTCGTCCCAGATCCGGATCGTTCCGTCCACCGACCCCGTCGCGATCCGCGACCGCCCGAACGCGAGGCTCGTCACCGAGCCCGAACGCTGCGTCAGTGCAACGAGGTTCCGTCCGGTGACGTTCCAGATCTTGGCACGGTTGTGCCCAGCCGCTGCGAGGAGGCGCCCGTCTGCCGAGAAGCCGAGCGCATCGGCTCGGACCCCGAGGGCCAAGGAGAAAGCGCGCGAGCCGTCGAGAGGGTAGAGGCCGAGGGCCCCGTCTCCGGCTGCGGCGGCGACGATCGAGCCATCGGGTGGCGCTGAGGCGACGTTCGCGGGCGGTTGGATCGCCACAAGGGCGAGTTCTCGACCGTCGGGCAGCGCACGAACCCGAGCCCCCTGGGGGGTGACGTCGACGAGCCGGTTCGGCGCGACGATCCGCGCGGCAAGGACCTTGTTCTCCTCGTGAGCGACCGGCTTCAGGACCTGCTCGATCTGAGCGTCCCAGAGCCGCGCGGTCCCATCTGAGCTTCCGGTGGCCACCGTCTTGCCGTCAGGGCTGAAAGACGCGGTCAGAACCGAATCGCTATGTCCGGCGAGCACCGCGGCGAGCCGGCCCGCCCCGATCCCGGCAGTGCCCCAGATTCGTGCCGTGCGGTCGGAGCTCGTACTGACGAGGTAGGCGCCGTCAGGACTGAAGGCCACGTGCGTGATGGGGTTCACGTGCCCGACGAAGAAGAAGTAGCGGCCTCCGGTCGGCACGCGCCACACTCGCACGCCGCCGTCGGAGGATGCGGTCGCGAGCAGGGTCCCGTCGGGGCTGAACTCCGTATCGACGAGTGAGCCGCCCTGGTCGTCGAGGACGATCGCCTTCCCGAGCGTGCTCACGCTCCAGACGCGCGTGCTCCCGTCCCGGCTCACAGCCGCCAACCAGGTCCCGTCTCGCGAGATGTCCACGTCGGAGATGCCGCGCCCTGGAAGAACGCGCCCGCTCGTCGCGGCGGCCAGGTCGAAGACGACCGTCTGGCTGCCGCCGGTCCCGGCGACGATCGCGGCCACCGTTCGGCCGTCCTGGCCGACCGCAACGCGCAGGACACGACCGTCTGCATGCAGGACGCGGACGCGCGTGAGACCGCGCCAGACGCCGATCTCCGACCCACCCGCAGCCACGACGACTCCCGGCCCAAGCGCGGCGGCGGCGATCGGCCACGGCGTGCGCCGCACGGCGAGCAGGCGCCCGTCCGTCGACCACCACCGCAGCTCGCGCCCGCCGACGGTACGAACACCATGGCGCCCGTCGAGCGCGACGACCGGCGCACCATGGCGCAGCGTGTGGCGCAGTCGGCCCGTGCGAGTATCCCAGCTGCGGACGAGCCCGTCAGAGGCGCTCGTGAGGACGTCGCGCCCGCCCGCGGCGAATGCCGTCGCGTCCACTGCCCCGCGCGCCGGAAGTACGTGCCTGAGGCGAGCGGCGAGCAAGGCACGTCGCAGCACGGCCTCGGTGTCGGGCGTCGGCTCGAGCTCGGCGGCCCGCACGGCGAGCCCAAGCGCCCGTTGCGGATCCACGTCAAGGGTGGAAAACGCACGGGCGGCAAGGGCACGCGCCTCGGCCGACCTCGCGGCCCGGCGCGCGTCGCCGCGCTGCGCGACCGCGAAGATCGCGATCCCGGCTACGACGGCAAGCGCGACCGCCGCGAGCGCAGCGAGAACGAGCGCGCGCCGGTGGCGTCGCTGCGCCTCCCGCAGCTCCCGTTCCGACTCCCACCGCGTCCGCCACGCGAGCACGGCGTCGGCGAGTACGTCGTGGAAGATCTCGTAGCGGCCGCCCCCACCGTCTCCGTCCGCGAGCGGCCGCAGGATCCGCTCGCCCGTCAGCCGGTCGACGACCGAGCGCAGCCGCCGCTCGTCGGCGCCGGAGTAGCGCGCGAGATCGCCGAGCGCGTGGGCGATCTTCGTTCCCGAGGGAGTCACGAGGTGATGGAAGAGCTTCGCGGCGGTCTCCCGCTCGTCCTCGTCGAGCCCGGCGAGCGCGCGTTCGAGGTGCTCCTCGACGATCCGCTCTGCGCCGCCGAGCTCGTCCAGGGTCGCGCGCTGCAGCGTCGTCGAGCCGCGTTCCCGCTCGACGTCCCAGAGGCGCTCGAGCACGAGCTGGAGGTAAGGCGCCTCGACACGCGCGCCGTCGTCCTCGGTCTCCACCACGCCCCGCCCGGCGAGCCCGTAGTCGATGCGTCCCATCGTGACCTGGTCCAGCACGGCTTCGACGAGCTCTGGCTCCGCCGCGCACCGCTCGCCACCGAGCCGGTGGTACTGCTCGAGCGGGCCGACGATCGCCGAGCGGCCCGCCTCGCGGCTGAGATGGTCGAGCCGCAGGTAGTTCGAGAACAGTCGCGGGATCCGCGTCTTGAACGCGTCCAGCGTCGCCAGCGCGTCGTCGCGGACGCCGAGGAGGACGTTCACGCGCAGGTCCGGCCGGTTCACGACCTCTGCGAGCTCGTCGAGGAAGCGCTCGTCGCCGTCGGGACCGTGGTAGAGGAAGTACTCCTCGACCTGGTCGAGGACGAGATAGAGCTCGCCGCCGAGCAGCTGGGCCCAACCCCCGAGCGTCTCGGCGAGCGACCCGCCGGCCGGAGGCGTCTCGACGTCGCCGAGCAGGCCTCGCGCGCACGCCTCGGCCGCGCCCGCGATCCCGCGAACAGGGTCGTCGCGCCAGGAGCTGAGCAGAACGACGCCGAACTCGGGGCTGCCGCCGACGGCCAAGCTCGCCCGCGCCTGTTCGCGCAGCCCGTGCGCGACCCCGGCACGCAGCAGCGAGCTCTTCCCCACCCCGATCGGGCCGTAGAGGACGGTCAGCCGAGACGCCATCAGGTTCGCGGTCACGAGCTGGGTTTCGCGCTCCCTCCCGAAGAAGAAGAGGACGTCGAGCTCGGAGTCCTCGAACGGGACCAGACCCTTGTACGGACTGCGAGGAAGCCTCAAGCCGGGACCTCGGGGACAAGCAGCTCCTCGGCTCGCCTCCGGAGCTCCTCGACGTACTCGCAGAGCCCGACCGCGAACACCTCGACGTCACGCTCGCGCCAGAAGTCCCGTGCGAGCGGCCCGGGCGTCGGCTCGACCGCCCACGACCGATAGGCCACGCGATCCTGTCCGAACACGCGCCGCAGGAAGACCCGGAGGTTCCAAGCCTCGAGTCCATAGCCGAGGAACAGGAAATGGCTGCGCCGAAGCTTGGCGGCGAGCGTCACCGGGATCATGCTGGCGGCGTCGCTCTGGGCGAGGTAGTCGATGTAGTCGTCCTCGCTCACGACGAAGCTGTCCCACCCGCCTGCAGGGTCGGGATCGACCTGCCCGTGGATCTTCAGCAGGACGGTTCGGCGCTCCAGCGTGACGTCGGCGTACGCGTTCGGCTCGTCGACCACGCGCTGCGCCCCGTCGGCCGACGCATGCAGGAACTTGCCGCGGTCGCCGCCGAGCGCGATGTACGAGACGACGTCGAGCTCCTCGCCCGCGTCCGCGAAAGCGCGCTCGAGCGTGTGGTCGTAGCCGGTCGTGACGATCAGCTGGTGCGGCAGCCCGCGCGCGCGCAGGAGCGGAGCAAGCGCAGCGAGGAAGCGGTGGACGGTCGACGGCGGGTACTCGTGCCCGTACAGGGCATGCAGCTCGTCGTAGAGCGGCCCCACTCCCTGGGTCAGGGCGACGTGCTGCGAGACACGGGTTAGCGCTGTCCCGTGCTCGAGCCCGAAGGACCGGGCGAGGTAAGCGGCGACGTCCGCTTCGCCGGGCGCAAACTGCGCCCGCTCAGGATCCCAGACGGCTTCCGCGGGCCTTCCGGCGAGCGCCACAGCCGGACCCAGCACGAGCACGAGACGCGTGGCTGCGAGCGCGCGAGCGACCTCGTCGTAGTGATCCTCGATCGCACGCGTCGGAGCCCGCGGCTGCAAGGCGCCCTCCTGGCGGAGGATCGCCGCTTGCAGCTGCTGGAGCGCCGGGCTCGGCTCGATCCCGAGCTCCTCGACGAGCGCACGCCTCGCGTCCTGGTACGCCTGAAGCGCCTCGGCCTGCCGCCCCGAGCGATAGAGCGCCAGCATCAACTGGCCCCGGAGCCGCTCGCGCAGCGGGTGCCGGCCGACGAGGGCCTCGAGCTCGCCGACGAGGGTGGCGTGCCGGTCGCGCTCGAGGTCCGTGTCGATCCGGTCCTCCAGCACCGCCAGGCGCAGCTCCTCCAGGCGTCGGCCGTCTGCTTGGGCGAACGACTCGAGCTCGAAGTCGGCCAGGGCCGGTCCGCGCCAGAGCGCGAGCGCCTCCCCGAGCACCGCAGATCGCTCCTCCGGCGCGAGCTCGCCCGCCGACCGAACCGCCTGCTCGAACCGGGCCAGGTCGAGCTCGTGCGGATCGACCCGGAGCGAGTAACCCGGCGCGCGCGTCGCGAGGCGGTCGGCCCCGAGCGCCTTCCGGAGCTGGGAGACCAAGTTCTGGAGCGAAGCAGTGACGGTCCGAGGCACGTGCTCGCCCCAGAGATCGTCCACGAGCCGCTCCGTCGAGACGACCTCGTTCGCATGCAGCAGGAGGATCGCCAGGAGCGCCCGTTGCTTCTGCCCGGGGATGTCGACGGCCTCTCCCCCATCGTCAACGACCTCGAGCGGACCGAGGATCCGAAAGTCCATGTGCCTGTTGTAACAGGTGTCCGCGCCGGTTCCGAACCGCGCCACCGCCGCCGTTAGAGCCGCGTTAGAGCGCGCTTAAGGGCCCGTTGGAGACCGAGCGGACGGTGGCCGCATGGCTACCAACGCACATCCCAACAGTCGCGACGCGCTCGTCCGCGTCGCCGCGATCGCCGCTGTCTTGAGCGCCGCGATCGCCACCGTCCCGACCTCCTCCACCACTCAGCTCCGCGCTGCCGGCGAGCGGCTCGACGCCGACGAGCTCGATCTCATGGGCTACGCGGGACACGTCCCGGACTCGAAGAAGCCGAAGCTGACCGCGACGTTCCCGCGCGAGAGCTACCGCCCCGACCGCACTGCGCGGCTCGTGATCACCGACCGGGCTAGCAACGTCTCGCTCCAGGTCTTCCGCGCGGGCGGCGAAGCCACGCCGACGGTCGCGAACGACGTTCTGCTCGGCTCGCCCGTCACGGCGCCGAGGACTATCGGCTCCGTCAACGGCCGCCGGATCGTGCCGGTCACGATCGGCAACTGGCCGAGCGGGATGTACTTCGTCGAGCTTCGGGCCCGCGGACGCACGGGCTACGCACCCTTCGTCCTGAGGCCGCGTCGGCTCGGCGAGCACCCGGTCGCGATCGTCATGCCGACGCAGACGTGGCAGGCCTACAACTTCCGCGACGACGACGGCAACGGTCGTCCGAACACGTGGTACGCGGGTGGAAGCACCGCCCGCCTGGGACGGCCCTTCCTGAACCGTGGCGTCCCGCCCCACTTCAAGTACTACGACGCGCCGTTCCTGCGCTGGGCCATGCAGACCCACCACGACGCCGATTACCTCTCCGACGCCGACCTGAACAACACGCGGAGCGGCGCCCGGCTGCGCGCCGCGTACGAGCTGGTCATCTTCGAGGGACACCACGAGTACGTCACGACCCACGAGTACGACGTCGTCGAGGGATTCCGGAATCTGGGCGGCAACCTGATGTTCCTGTCGGCGAACAACTTCTTCTGGCAGGTCGTGAAGCACGGCGACCTGATGACGCGCACCCAGAAGTGGCGCGATCTCGGCCGGCCCGAAGCGGCGTTGATCGGCGTCCAGTACTTCGGCAACGACATGGGCGAGCACCGCAAGCGCTGGATCGTCCGCGGCGGCGCGCGTAACCCGAAGTGGCTGCTGGACGGGACAGACCTGGCCGTGGGAGCCGAGTTCTCGAGTGGCGGGATCGAGGCCGACGACGTCGTCGCGGCATCCCCGAAGAACGTGCGGATCATCGCCCAGCTCCCCGATCTTTTCGGCAACGGTCACAACGCGGACATGACGTACTACGAGACGACGGGCGGCGCGAAGGTCTACGCCGCCGGCGCGTTCACCGTTGCCGGCTCGGTCTGGGAGCCGCACGTGCGACAGCTGGTCGAGAACCTGTGGCGGCACCTGTCGGTGGATTGAGGAGGGGAAGCCGTGCGGGCGGCGCGAGAGCCTCGCGAAACTTCTCGCGCCGCCCGGCGTCCTACACTTCCGTCGTGGTCCCTCGCAGGTCGCTCGTCGCGCTCGTCGCTTTCGCTGCCGCGCTCGCCTTTGCGAGCAGCGGCTCGGCGTACGGCTGGCCCGTGCGCCCATTCGACCGTCCGCACCCGATTCGGGGCGGGTTCGGCGACCCGCGCACCGTCTTTTCGCTCGGGTTCCTGGCGAATCCCTGGTCCGGGCCCGGCACCTTCAGCTTCCACAACGGGATCGACATCTCTGCACCCGCCAACACGCCGGTGTACCCCGTCACGAGCGGGGTCGCGCACATCGGTGTGAGCGCACGGATCGACGTCGCGTCTCCGCGCCCGAACGGGACACGCCGGACGTTCCAGTACGAGCATCTGCTGCCGAACGTCTACGACGGCGAGAAGGTCGTCGCCCGCAAGACGCTCCTCGGGTGGGTACAGGCCTCCGCCGGACACGTCCACATGACCGAGATCGTCGGCACCCAGGTCACCAATCCGCTGCTGAAAGGGCACCTGGCGCCGTACAAGGACACGACGCGGCCGCAGGTCGCTCTGGTGGAGCTGACCCGTCCCGCGACCGGTGAGGAAGTCGGCTCGCTCGGCATCTGTGGCCGGGTCGCGATCAGCGCAGAGGCGTACGACCGGCCGACGGTGCCCGTCCCGAAGCCGTGGAACGGCCTGCCGATCGCGCCGGCGACCGTCAGCTGGAAGCTGACGAAGCTCGACGGAACCGTGCTCATCCCGCTGACCACCGTCGCCAACTTCAGGAAGACGATTCCGCCCAACGTCCAGTTCTGGAACGTCTATGCGCGGGGGACGTATCAGAACGCGCCGCGGTTCGGCACGCAGCAGTTCGGGGCGATGCCGGGGCGCTTCCTCTACCAGCTCACGCCCTCGCTCGACACGCGCACGCTGCCGAACGGCGTCGCGCTGCTCACCGTCGTGGCGACCGACGAGCGCGACAAAGTGGGCACCCTGACCCAGCGGCTTTCGGTCTTCAACAACCCGCGCGGGAATCACTGCCCCGATTCGCCGCCGCCGCCGCCGCCGCCGACGACGACCACCACGACGACCACGACGACGGCCGGCTAGGCGCCCAGCTCACGCCCGTAGGCGTGGCGGTAGATCGTCTTCAGCTCCTCGACACGTCGCACGTAGTGCCGCGTCTCGGCGAACTGGATCCCCACGCCCTGGGCTCGCCAGCCGTCGACGTTCGCCTGGCCCGCGTTGTACGCCGCGAGCGCAGTCTCCTCGTCGCCGTACTTCTGCAGCAGGTGGCGCAAATACCAGCAGCCGTAGCGAACATTGAGCTCGGGGTTGTAGAGGTCGTCGACCCGGAAGCGGGAGCCGCCTGTGTGGATTGCGATCCCCTTCGCGGTGTCGGGAAGCAGCTGCATGAGCCCGATCGCGCCCGAGGAGGAGCGCGAGTCGGCGCGGAACTTGGACTCCTGGTAGATCACCGCGGCAAGCAGGGCCGGATCGAGGTCGTAGTTCCGCGCGTGGCCACGGACGATCGAGGCGTAGGCGAGCGGGTACCAGAGCCGCTCCCACCACCCGGGCTGCGCGGACTGGACGTACAGGAATCCCGCCGCAACCGCCCCGACGACGGCAAGCGTCGCGAGGACGCGCTTCACGCGCGCGCTTCCAACTCGTCCAGGACGCCCGCGACGAAGGTGTCGAGGTCCTCGAGCGAGCCGTCGTTGACGAACGCGTAGTCGGCCTTCCGGGCCTTGTCCTCCTCAGGGAGGAACCGCTGCTCTCGGTCCTCGGTGGCCATCGCGGAGCGGCTTGCTCGCAGCTCGGCAGGTGCGGTGATCGCGACCACGACGTCGAAGCGCTGTTCGCCGCCGACCTCGTAGAGCAGCGGCACCTCGGTGACCGCGACCGTAGGTGGCTCCGGCAGACGCGCCAGCGCCGAGCGCCACGCCATGTACTCGCGTGCGACCCGCGGGTGGAGCAGAGCTTCGAGCCAGGCGAGCTCGGCGGGATCCTCGAAGACGATGTGGCCGATCGCCTCGCGCATCACCACGCCGTCGTCGCGGAAGACACGGTCGCCCCAACGCTCGCGCAGAGCGCTGCGGACCTCCTCGTCCTCCTCGAGCAGCCGGTGGACGATCTCGTCGCTCGACACAACCGCTGCGCCGTGCCGCGCGAACGACCGCAACGCCTCGCTCTTGCCGGCCCCGATCCCGCCGGTGATCGCGACCGCGACGGGCCGCGGCATCGCGCTACTGGTCGGCGGGCGGTGCTGAATCGTCGCCGACGACGGCCGCCTCGGCGTCGGGCTCGGGCTC
>JBDTZN010000067.1:0-10724 GCA_040005095.1 Thermoleophilia bacterium
ACAACGCCGGGATCTCGCCCGCGGACGACGGCTCGATCCTCGAGACCGAGCCCGATGCATGGCAGCGCGTCCAGGACGTGAACACGAAGGGCGTCTACCTCTGCTGCAAGCACGGGATCCCGCATCTGCTCGAGCGCGGCGGCGGCTCCGTGATCAATGTCGCCTCGTTCGTGGCGCTGCTCGGCGCCGCGACGTCGCAGATCTCCTACACGGCGTCGAAGGGAGCGGTTCTCTCGCTGAGCCGCGAGCTCGCCGTGCAGTTCGCACGCCAGGGTGTGCGCGTGAACGCCCTCTGCCCCGGCCCCGTCGAGACCCCGCTACTGCTGCGGATCTTCGGGGACGACCCGGCCGCGTACGAACGCCGCCGCATCCACCTGCCGATGGGGCGGCTCGCGAAGCCGCGCGAGATCGTCAACGCCGCGCTCTTCCTGGCGAGTGACGAGTCGTCGTACGTGAACGGCGCGACGTTCATCGTGGACGGCGGGCTCACCGCCGCGTACGTGACGCCGGACTAGATCTCCTCGTCAGCTTCGTCCGCCCGTTCTCGACATTGCCGGTGTTGCGCGTCTCGCGGGGCTCGATGACGAGAACGTGAGCGTCGTCCGAGCGCGGGCAGTGCTCCACGCCTCGCGGCACGACGAACAGCTCGCCCTCGTCCAACACGACGTTACGGTCGCGGAACTGCAGCGTGAGTCGGCCCTTGACCACGAGGAAGAGCTCGTCCGTGTCGTCGTGCTTGTGCCAGACGAACTCGCCCTGAACCTTCCCGACGTAGACCTTGTAGTCGTTCAGGTAGGCCACGACCTTCGGCGAGAAGGGCGTGTCGAAAGACGCGAGCTTCTCAGCGACGTTGACCTTGTCATCCATGCGGGCGGCCACGAAGGCTATCGCTCGCAAGGAGGCGCCACGGGGCTCCCCAGCCCCTTACGCTACAGCGGTGACGAATTGCCCGAACTGCGGTGCCGAAAACCGCGAAGGAGCGCGCTTCTGCGACACGTGCGGAGCGACGCTCGGCGAAACGGCGCCGCTGCGCGAGGAGCGAAAGGTCGTCAGCATCCTCTTCACCGACCTCGTCGGGTTCACGAGCCGGGCCGAGCAGCTCGACCCGGAGGACGTCCGCGCCACCCTTTCCCCCTACTATGCGCGCCTCCGCAGCGAGATCGAGCGGCACGGCGGCACGGTGGAGAAGTTCATCGGCGACGCCGTGATGGCCGTCTTCGGCGCGCCCGTCACGCACGAGGACGACCCCGAGCGCGCCGTTCGTGCGGCACTGGCCATCCGCGAGGCGATCCGCGAGCTCAACGAGTCCGAGCAGACCTTCGAGCTGCAGCTCCGCAGCGCAGTCACCACCGGCGAGGCGCTGATCTCGCTCGGGGCGCGCCCCGACGAGGGCGAAGGGATGGCGTCGGGCGACGTCGTCAACACGGCCGCGCGCCTGCAGGCCGCCGCCCCGGTCAACGGAATCCTCGTCGGCGAGACGACCTACCGCGCCACGAGCAACGCGATCGAGTATCGCCCCGCCGATCCCGTCGACGCGAAGGGCAAGGCTGAGCCGGTGCCGGTCTGGGAGGCCGTGTCCGCGAAGTCACGCTTCGGCGTCGACGTCGAGCAGCACCTGCGCTCGGAGCTGGTCGGCCGGCAGCGCGAGGTCAGCATCCTCGCGGACGCACTTGCTCGTTGCCGCAGCGAGCTCTCGCCCCAGCTGATCACGCTCGTGGGCGTCCCGGGGATCGGCAAGAGCCGGCTCGTCGCCGAGCTGTTCCAGGTCGTCGAGCGCGACCCGGACCTGATCTGGTGGCGCCAGGGCCGGTCGCTGCCGTACGGCGAAGGACTCAGCTACTGGGCGCTCGGGGAGATCGCGAAGGCGCAGGCCGGAATCCTCGAGACGGACGACGAGGCGACAGCCGAGTTGAAGCTCCACGCGATGGTCGAGGAAGTCCTGGCCGACTCCGACGACAACGAGTGGGTCGAAGGCCATCTCAGACCGCTGGTCGGCCTCGGTGCGACGCTCGAAGGCGGCAGCGATCGCCGCAACGAAGCGTTCTCGGCCTGGCGCCGCCTGCTGGAAGCGCTCGCCGAGCGCCGGCCGCTGGTTCTCGTCTTCGAAGATCTGCACTGGGCCGACGAGGGGCTGCTCGACTTCGTGGACTATCTCGCCGACTGGGCGACCGGAGTGCCGCTCCTCGTCGTCTGCACCGCCCGGCCGGAGCTGCTGGACCGCCGGCCCGGTTGGGGTGGAGGCAAGCGGAACGCGGCGACGCTCTCGATCTCACCCCTGTCCGAGGGCGAGACGGCCGAGTTGCTCCGTGCGTTGCTCGATCAGACGCTGCTCCCCGCCGAGATCCAGTCGGCGGTGCTCCAGCGCGCCGAAGGCAATCCCCTCTACGCGGAGGAGTACGTGCGGATGCTGCAGGACCGCGGCTTCCTCGTGCAGAGCAGCGGCGGCTGGCGCCTGAGCGGCGAGGAAGATTTGCCGCTACCCGAGACGGTGCAGGGCATGATCGCGGCCCGGCTGGACGCGCTCGCCCAGGCCGAAAAGGAGCTCGTCCAGGATGCGGCCGTCCTCGGCAAGGTCTTCTGGCCCGGAGCCCTCGAAGGAATCGGACTACGGGAGCCGCACGAGGTCGAAGGCGTCCTGCACACCCTGGAACGCAAGGAGTTCATCCGTCGCGAGCGCCGTTCGGCGGTCGCCGGCGAGACCCAGTACGCCTTCCTGCACCTCCTCGTCCGCGACGTCGCCTACGGCCAGATCCCGCGCGCTTCGCGCGTCGACAAGCACCGGCTCGCCGCGGAGTGGATCGAGTCGCTGTCGAGCGAGCGCAGCGAGGACCGCGCCGAGATGCTGGCGCACCACTACCGCGAGGCGCTGTCGCTCGCGGACTCGGCCGGAATCAACATGGGATCGTTGCGCCAACCGGCGAGTGTCGCGTTCGCCGAGGCGGCCGAGCGGGCCTGGAATCTCAATTCGTGGACCCCTGCGGTCGATTTCGCAACTGCTGCGATCGTCCTGCTGGACGAGGACGATCCGAGGCGTCCCGAACTGCACCTGCTGATCGCACGCGCAGAGTCGCTCCTCGGCCGCGACAACGTCGAAATCGCCCTCGCCGCACGAGACGGCTTCGAGGCGCGCGGCGACGTCGACCGTACTGCAGAGGCCGAGATGCTGTTGTCGGATACCTACCACGTGCGCGGCGAAGGCGATCGCTCACGCGGGCACGGCAAGCGCGCGGTCGCGCTCGTCGAAAACCAGCCGCCGTCTCGGTCAAAGGCGTCCGTTTTCGCGCAAAGAGCCCGGTATACGAGCATCGCCGGTTTTCTGGACGAGGCGACCGCACTCGCACGGGAGGCCCTGCCGATAGCCGAGCAGCTCGGTCTTGACGAAATCACCGGGCACCTCCTGAATACGATCGGAATGATTCGCGTCCACCGCGGTGACGAAGGCGGAATGGCCGACCTGGAGCGGAGCGTTGAACTCGCTGAGGCCACGAACTCGGTCGGCGACATCCGCAGGGCGTTGAACAACCTCGCGAACATGAGCTGGCAGCTCGGACGTCTCGACGCTGCGACGGACTATCTCGCCAGAGCTCGCCGGGTCGCCGAACGGTTCGGGAACGTCGGCGGACTGTGGTGGCTCGACGGCGAGGACATGCTCGACCATGACATCCGTGGGAACTGGGACGAGGCTCTGGCGCTGGCGGACCGAATCATCGAAACCGCGGGGGACGCGCACTACTTCCTCGGGCCCGCCGTGTTGGTCCGGGCCGGAATAGCGCTGGGCCGGGCCGACATCGTGGGTGCGCTCGAGGACTCCCAGCGCGGGATGACCTTCGCGCGAGAGGTCAAGGATCCGCAGCTGGTCGGCCCCTCGCTCGTGGCCCGCGCTCGGGCGTTGCTCGCTGCCGGCGATCAGCCGGCCGCCGACGAGTTGCTGGCGGAGCTTCTGCGCGACCATCAGGTCGATATGAACTGGTTCTCCAGGCTGCCGCTCGTGCTCTCGGAGCTGGGCCGCGGCGATGAGTTCCTGGCAGCGACCGAGCAAGCTTCGCTGACGACAGCGTGGGTGGAGGCCGGCCGCGCCGTCGGGGAGGGCGACTTCGCGCCCGCGGCCGCGATCTACGCAGAAATGGGAGCGCGGGAGTTGGAGGCCTGGGCACGGCTGCTCGCCGCCGAGAGCCTCATCGCCGACGGACGGCGCGCCGAGGCGGACGCTCAGCTCACCCCTGCGCTCGCGTACTTCCGCCGTGTGCGCGCCAAGGCGTACATCGTGCGCGGCGAGGCGCTGCTCGCCGCGTCGGCCTGAGCGCTAGCGGCTACCGCAGACGCGAAGGGCGTTCAGGCAGTAGTCCACGAGCCGCGCGAGCTCGGCCTGCTGCCACGCATTGACGAAGTCGGCGTGGCCGGAGAACTGGCCCATCGAGCTCAGCTCCACGCCTGAACCGCCCGCGACCGGGTACTGCATCGTGATCGAGAGCGACGGCACCGGGACCGGGTGCAGCGCGTCGCAAAGACCGCGCGACGAGTAGGCCATGTGGCTCTTGTGGTCCGGGCTGTCGAGGTGCCTCCCGTCCCAGCAGTCGGGGAAGCGGACGTGCAGGCGCAGGCTCGACGCGCGCCCGTCCGGGCAGGTCGGCACGGTGCTCGAGGGCGCGACGCCGGCGCGGTCGCCGCAGTCCCACCAGGTCACGCGCAGGCTCTGCGGCTCCATCGAGTGCGAGTCGCCCGCGACCATCTCGAGCCCTTGCGGGAACGCGCGGACGCGCTGGATCGTGCGCCGACGGTAGTAGACCGTGGCCTCGACGGGCGTGACCGGCTGGTTGTCCACGAGCAGCGTCGGCGCCCAGTACGCGGCGGTGTCCTCGGCGCGGTCGCACGTCGTCGAGGCGGCGCGGAGGGACTTCTGCGTCGAGAACGCGTCGGTCGACTCGTTCCCGACGAACGTGTGCCCGTGCGAGAGCCCGGGCCGTCCGGGGAAGACGATCGGATCGTCGGGCTTCCGATGGCTGAACTTGCAGACGGTGAGGAAGTTGACCGGCTCGAGGCGCCGGAGGTCGGTCGAGGTGACGTCCCCCGGAGACGCCGCAAGGGACACGGCGACGGGGGCCGCGACGGCGAGCGCGGCGAAGAGGGCAATGATCTTGCGGGAGCGCATGGTCTAGTAGTCGTCGAACGTGCAGCCCACGCCGTCGTGGGTGCCGTCGAGGTCGTGGGGGTCGGCATTCGGGATATCGCGGAGCACGCGGAAGTTGCGGAACGGAATGTCGGCGCAGTTGAGGTCTGGCGGCGGCGGCGGGATGCACACCGTCGGGTAGCTCGGGTCGCAGCCGAGCTTGCTCTCGGACCCGCCGGTCGTCACGCTCGTCAGCGCCGCGGTCGCGTTGTTCTCGAGGTTCGAGTCGTGGAGCGGCCGGTGCGCGCAGGCCGCGCGCAGGCACGAGACGAAGCGGGCCGCGACGCGAGTCGAGGCGAGCCCGGCGGTCGTGAGGCGGACGGCGAACCGCGCCGTGACGGTCGTCCCGCTCGGGATCGTCCCGAAGGCGCAGGTTCCGAGCCAGTCACTGGTCGCGCACTTCCCGGCGGTCGAGCTCACGGCTCCGAAGGTGGCCGAGTCGGGTGGTCGGAGCTCGAGGGCGACTCGAGCCGCCGGCAGCGGCCCGAGATTGGTCACGTGCGCGAGATAGGTGACCTCCTCGCCTGGACGCGCGTCCTGGGGCGCCTCGAGCGTGACCGCGACGTCGGCCGCGCAGGCGCGCCACATACCGCGATTCGTGCGCTCGGCGCGCTGCTGCACCGGCACGTACGGGACGAAACGCGAGAAGCCGCGTCCCCACGAGTCGACCTCAGCGGCGCCACGATCGACGAGCAGCCGGCCGAGGTCGCCGCGACCCGCCACGTCGACGTATGCGAGCCCCGGCGAGCGGGGCACCAGGCTGACGCGACGCCCGCCGACGAGCGCTCGAGTGCTGGCCGCCGCGCCGCGAGAGAAGCACGATCCGGCGCGCGGCGCGACCACTCCAAGCAGGCGCACGCGTTCGACAGCGCCGCCGTCAAGGCGCACGTCAAGCGTGTCGCCCGAGACCACGCGTAGAACGCGTCCGGCGATCGCACCCTGCTTGGTCGCCGGCGCGGCGTCCGAGACGACGAGGGCCAGCGCGCAGAGGGCAAGAATCGACCAGAACCGCTGCACCGCGCCAGAGGGTACCGGCGACAGCCATGGCCGGATTGGTCAGGGATAACGCGAGTTGACCGCACAGGCCGCGAGCCCGCGGTGCCGAGCCGGGCCTGGAGTTGTCCGCTGGAGGACGAGCTTGCGGCAGACGGCACGCCGTGTCTTCTGAGCCTGCGCCGTCATCCCGTCAACAGCGGCTGCCCGGTCGACTGTAGTCGTCGCGGGACGGTTGGCCGCGTGGCTCCCGCAGCCCACGGCGAGGAGCACGCATCCAACGACCACCGGCAGTCGAGCCCACCTCAAGCGTCGAATTATCGCGAGAACGAGAAGGGCGGCCCGCAAAACAGCCGGACCGCCCTTCAGCCAACGCTGGGTAACGCTATGGACCCGTGCAGGCGGTGGTGGTGATATCGCTGCCGGGGCCGCGCTTGTACCACGACTTCGTCCCGACGACGCTCTTGACGCAGTACGAGGTCGTGTTGGGCGCGCCGACGAACGAGATGTTCTTGATGCCCTGGTCGTACGCGGTCAGCTTGGCGAGCGTGAGGCCCGTGTAGCCGGCCGAGTTGTCGGCGTTGTACGCCTCGATGCCCGGGACTGCGGCGCGAACGTTGGCCTTGGCGGCCGAGTTGTTCGCACGATCGCGGAAGCTCAGGTACGAGGGAATCGCGATCGCGAGCAGGATGCCCAGGATGATGATGACGACCAGAAGCTCGATGAGGGTGAAACCAGACTCCTCACGAGCGAGTCGCTGACGAATGGAAGAAATCACGCAGTGCGCTCCTTACCGGGGGGGTTGGTGGCCTCCTCCCGCTATCGGTCGGATCCGTCGAGGCGTCAGCCCTCGTTGGGGTGAAACCAACTCACGGCAACCGTTACGGTGCCCGGCGTAACCGCTTTCGGCGGCGAACCTCCCGGCGCGATCGGGCTGAGCCGATGGTTGCGGCCGTTGCTTGAGCCTGCAAGGCTGACTCTCGTCCACGCGTGAGAGGTGCGCGATGGCGTCTCGGAGAAACGTCGTTTGGTGAGCAGGCTCGTTCATCTGGTCGAGCTCATCGCTGCCGGGGCTGGGATCGGCGTATTCATCGTGCTCGCGATCGGATTGGTCCTCACGTCGTTCCGCGTCGGCGTGCTTGGCCGGGTGCTCGTGCTTCCCTTCCGCGGAACGGACGAGCGACGCGGAGAGCTGACGGCTCTCTTTGCGACACGGCTGATCGACATCGAACGACAATGGACCGCCGATGCACGCCAGCTCACCGGGCTGAAGAAAACGTTCCACGAGGAGACCTCGCGCGCTGAACTTGGGCGCGACGCAAAACCCGTTGCCACGAACGGTGCAGCACCCGAAGTCGATCAAGCAGAACGCCACCCGCTCGCCGACGGCCAGACAGTCCCACACACGCCGGTGCCAACAGATTCACGAGACATCGCCTCCGGACCACGCACCACCGGCGACGACTTTCTCAAGGACATCCTCCTGCTCGACGGGGATAGCTCGCTGGCCGGGGCCGACCTCGGCACCGTCAGCATCGCCGGCGTCTCGTTTTCTCCCCAGCACGTCCTCGCGTTCCTGCGCCGCCTGCCTGCCGTCGTCGCGCGCCGCGTTCTCTCGGGCTCGCTCCTAACCGTCGCTGACCGCGCGATTCTGACCGTCACTTACGCCGAGCGATCGCTACTCGGCAAGGCGCACATCACCCGCCAGGTCTCGGAGTTCCACGCTGACGCGTGGCTTTCCTCGGTCGACGACGTCGCCTTCGAAATCGCCAAAGCGCGGATCGAGCGGCTTCGCGAAAAGCGCAGCGCGAGCCTTAACGAATCGACGCCCGCTTCGGCCTCAGGCTCTTACTCGGCCGATCGAGCATTGGTCGAAGCCGAGACCTGGGAGGCCTCGAGGGCGTTCCTCGACGGCTACACGTTCCATCTGCGGCACTACGTCTCAGGACGCGCGTCCGATCGCGACGAAGCACTGCGGCGCTACGAGGAGGCCTTGACCATTCAACCGACCTACACCCGCGCTGCCTATAACCGCGCCGCACTTGCGTACAACCGTTACCTGCCGGCGGCCAACACCCAGGCGATGGCCGATTTCGAACTCGCGACCGCGAGCGAGGACGTACGCGTTCGCGCCCTCGCCTGGGCCGGGCTCGCAATGGCCTCGTGCCAAGCGATCCATCGCTTCAAGGCTGACCCTGAGGCGCTCACGGCACAAGCCCTCGAGGCCAGCGAGCGGGCCGTCGAGCTCGATCCCTACCTCGAAGAATCACGCTTTTCACGAGCCTGGGCCCATCAGACCCAGGGAGACTGGAACGAGGCGCTCGATCATTACGACACGGTCCTCGAGACTCCCGCCGAGGACGCCGCGGCCGGCCGGCGGATCAAATCCTTCGCCCTCAACAACGCCGGCTGGATCTGGCTCGACCCGCTCCATCGCCGCAAGAACGCGATCCTCAAAGCCGAGCAGTTCTTCTGGCGCGCGGTCGACTTCTACCCGAACAAGATCGGCTACGCCAACCTTGCCGAGGTCGCGCGTCAATACAAGCGTTACGACGACGCGCTGGGTTTCTTCGACCGCGCGCTCGGGCTCGACGACTGCTACGTCAATGCGTGGGAGGAACGAGCTCAGCTAGAAGTCGAGCTCGCCGCTGCGCTTGCGAAAGACGAGCCTCAGCGGAGCAAGGACTTGATCGGCAAGGCGGTCGCCCACCACGCCCGGGCCAAGCGCATCGCCGAGGACGAGACGTATATCGAACAGCTCGAGGACCGGTTCCAAGCGTCGATCCAAAAACACGCCGCAGCCCTCGGGAAGCTCGCTAGACCCCTGACCGGGTAGACGAGCGGTATGGACCTAACCGGACAGCTTTCAAACCTTTCGCTGCCTGGGTTCTTCTAGGAGCGGCGTTTGCGGAAGGTGGCGGCAATCTTGACCCCTGCTTTCGGGTGGAGCGTGCAGGCGTGAATTCCCCTGCACGCCCGGCTCCAGCCGGCGAAGCGGTAGCCGCGCGCGGCGCTTGCGCGCAGCGTCAGCTTCGCCCCTGATGCGATCGTTGCCTTGCATCTCGCCGGGCAGCGGATCCCGCCGCCGCTGATCCGGCCCTTGCCCTTGACGGTCACGGTCACGGTGACGGTGACGGTCGCCTCAGCGCCGGCCGGCGTAATCTTCCCGACTCGGTCGTGGTCCTCGGTGAACCAGAGGTTGCCATCCGGGCCGGCAGCGATCCCGAAGGGGCGGCTGCCGGCGCTGATGCCGGCCCTGTAGACGGTTACAACACCGGCCGGCGTGATCTTCCCGATCCCCTCGGGCTCGACCTTCGTGAACCAGAGGTTGCCGTCCGGGCCGGCAGCGACCCCGAGGGGGCCGCCGCCGTGCCCGGCGCTGTATTCGGTGGCGACACCGGCCGGCGTGATCTTCCCGATCCTGTTTCCGCTCTGCTCCGTGAACCAGACGTTGCCGTCCGGGCCGGCAGCGATCCCGTAGGGAAAGCTGCTGGCACTGATGCCGGCGTGGTATTCGGTGACAACACCAGCAGGCGTGATCTTGCCGACCCGGTCGCCGGGGTACTCGGTCTCGGTGAACCAGAGGTTGCCGTCCGGGCCGGCAGCGATCGCGCCGGGGCCGCTGCCGGCGGTGATGCCCGCGCGGTATTCGGTGACCACTCCCGCCGGCGTGATCTTCCCGATCCTGTTGCCGCTCTGCTCGGTGAACCAGAGGTTGCCGTCCGGGCCGGCAGCGATCCCGAAGGGCCAGCTGCCGGTGGTGATGCCCGCGCGGTATTCGGTGACAACGCCGGCCGGCGTGATCTTCCCGATCCTGTTCGCAGAGCGCTCGGTGAACCAGAGGTTGCCGTCCGGGCCGGCGGCGATCGCGGCGAGGCCGCTGCGGGCGGTGATCCCGGCGCCGTATTCGGTGACCACACCGGCTGGCGTGATCTTCCCGACCCTGTTCCCGCCGAACTCGGTGAACCAGAGGTTGCCGTCTGGGCCGGCGGCGATCCATTGGGGGCCGCTGCCGGGCGTGATGCCGGCGCTGTATTCGGTGATCGTCGGGGCCGCAGCACCGGCAGCCCCCGCCACCAGAACCATCCCCAACGCCGCCGCCACTACCCCAGCGAAGACGCACCCCCACGGCGCTCTCCTTTACCCGCACAGAACCGAACACGTCATTCTCCCAGACGCGCGTGCGACTGACAATCGCGCCTGAGAAATCAACGCGCGTCCTCGCATCAGAGCGCTACGGGTCGTCTCCGCTACCGCTGGTCGCAGTTCACTCCCACATGCCCGCACGAGCAGAGCGTTGTGCCAAACAACGGCCTGGTTTGAGCTATGGAACTAACCGGACAGCTTTCAAACCCTCCCGAACCTCTGAGACGGATCCTCGCTCGTTAACCCCAGCCGCGAGGCGGGCGAACCTGCCGCGCGGAATGCGGCAACTGAATGGCCTTTACGCGCGACGACACAACCTCCGCCACGGCCAACCTAAGCCGCGCCGTCGCTCCGTCCGACGCAGGCGCTACACAGGTCGGATGCAGTACTACGAGCTCGTCGTCCGCGACGTCGCGAG
>JBDTZN010000016.1:0-33167 GCA_040005095.1 Thermoleophilia bacterium
CGCGGAGCTCGGAGACGACCATGCGGACGCGCGAGCCGCGAGGCCCGACGCAGGCGCCGACAGGGTCGACGCCCTGGGCGTGCGACTCGACGGCGATCTTCGAGCGGTAGCCGGGCTCGCGGGCGACGCCGCGGATCTCGACGAGGCCGTCGGCGATCTCGGGAACCTCGAGCTCGAACAGCGTCTTGATCAGCTCGGGATCGCGCCGCGACAGGATCACCTGCGGGCCCTTCGTCCCGGAGCGGACCTCGGTGATCACAGCCTTGATGCGGGAGCCTTGCTCGTAGCGCTCGCCGTCGACCTGCTCGGAGCGCGGGAGCAGCGCCTCCACCTTGCCAAGGTCGACGAGCACGTTGTTGCGGTCGCCCGCCTGCTGGACGATTCCCGTCACGACCTCGCCCTGCCGGTCGATGTACTCGTCGTACATCATGGCGCGCTCGGCCTCGCGGATCCGCTGCAGGATGACCTGCTTGGCGGTCTGCGCCGCGATGCGGCCGAAGTTCTCGGGCGTCACGTCCTCGCGCTTCACGTCGCTGTCGGGGATGTCGGACCAGTCGATGTCGAGCTCGTCGTCGGAGATGAGCGTGTGCGAGCGCTCGCCGGTTTCGACCTCGAGCGCCTCCAGCTCGTCGAGCTTGCGCTCGCGGGCGTCGTCGATCAGGCGCTCTTCCACGTCGGGCGGGAGCTCGATCGAGAAGACACGGAAGTCTCCCTCGTCGTCGAGCTCGACCGTCGCGTGGCGCGACGCGCCGGGAATCTTCTTGTAGGCGGCGAGGAGGGCGTCCTCGAGCGCATTGACGAGGGTGCCGCTCTCGATCCCCTTCTCGCGCTCGATCTCGCGGACGGCCTCGATGATCTCCTGGGTCATTCGTCTTACCTGCTTTCGGGAGTCGCGATGAGGTTGCCCCGGACGATCGAGTCGTACGGGATTTCGATGGGCTCGTCGGCGGCCTCGGCCGCGAGCCGAACGCTGCGCTCGTCGGCGTCGACGATCTCGCCGCGGAAGCGCTTGCGGCCGCCGATCTCCTGAGAAGTGCGGACCGCGGCGCGCTTGCCGACGACGCTGCGGAAATGCTCGGGCTTGCGGAGCGGCCGTTCGGAGCCCGGCGACGAGACGTCGATGCCGTAGGTGCGCCGGAATGGGTCGAGCACGGACGTCACGCGCTGGCAGAGCGCGTGGTCGACACCCTGAGGATGGTCGATGAAGACACAGAAACGGTCGGGTGCGAGCAGCTCGACAGCGAGCACCTCGGTGCCCGGGATGCTCTGCTCTACGAGCTGGGAGATCTGGCGCTCCAGCTCGCGCTCCTTCGTGTGTACGTCGGCCATGCTCTCGCTCCTCTCACAAAAAATGGGCCCGCAGGCCCACCTCGAAAACCGCTCGAAATGTGGTGTCAGAAGTGTAGCAAGCGCCTGATCGCCTGCTACGAGTCCAGGATGATCGTCACTGGCCCGGCGTTCACCAGCTCGACGTCCATCCGGGCTCCGAAGACGCCGCGCCCCACAATCACGCCCTCGGCCTCGAGAGCGGCGGAGAACTCCTCCCAAAGCGGCTCGGCCTCGTCGGGCGGCGCGGCAGCGGTGAAGCTCGGCCGGTTGCCCTTGCTCGTCTCCGCGATCAACGTGAACTGGCTGACCGAGAGCACGGAGCCGCCAGTGTCGAGCACGCTGCGGTCGAAGCGTCCGTCGTCTGCCTCGAAGACCCGCAGCCGCGAGACCTTGGCGGCGAGCCTGCGCACGGTCGCGGAATCGTCGCCGCGGGCGATCCCGACCAGTGCGACGAGGCCAGGCCCGATCTCGGCTCGCAGCTCGCCGCCGACGCGCAAGCGCGCCTCGGTCACGCGCTGACAGACGACGCGCATCGCCCGTGGATCAGCGGGTCGCGGTCGCGGGAGCGGCTGCCTGCGACTCAGTCGGCGTAGCGGAGGCGAGCTCGGTCTTCCACTTGTCGGCCTTGCGCTCGAGTGCATTCACGAGCAGCGCCGGGGTCAGGCCGAACACGGCGGCTGCCAGGATCCCGCCCGGGTTCTGACCGAGATCGAAGACTTCCGTCAGTTGCGGAGCCGCTCCACCCTTCGTCGTGTTGAGCGACAACAGCAGCGACGTTACGACGACGCCGCCGATCGCCGCGAGGCCGGAGAAGAGCGGCGTTGCGATGAGGCGCACGGTCGTGAAGTCGATCGTCTCGCTGACCGCGATCGCGGGCGTGGCGAATCTCGAGTGCAGTCGTTTGAACAGCCCGACGAGCGCGCCGACCGTGTAGAAGACGACGCCCGCGATGATGTTCTTCGGCTCGGCGCCGGCGAAGAGCGCAATGCCGAGGAGCAGGTACGCCATCAACCCGGTGAAGAGGACGGTGCCGAACAGCTGGTTCCGCACCGTCGTCAGCTCCTCGCGACGGGAATCGCGGAAGCTGTTCAAGGATGCACGCGTCCACCGGAGGACCGCAGCCGCCTGCTCAGGCGACAACACCGGCGCAGGGGCCGGCGGCGACGGGAGCAGGACTGGCAGTCCCTTTTCGATCACCGGCCCTCCGAGACCGCGGATCGCCTCGTCGAGCCAGCGGACCTGATCCACCCAGCCCGGCACGTGCGACTCGTTTAGAGCCGCACGATCGACCAGCGCGACGTAGACGGCGTCTTCGCCTTGCGTCGGCAACTGCGCTTCCTCGGCCGCATGGATAAGCCGCCGCACAGCGTCGTAGCCGGCGCCGGTCGCCCACGGCACGCCGGTCGCCGCGGGATAGCCCCAGAGCCCGAGGGCGCTTTCCGCGGCGGCGAGCGGATGCTCCGCGTCGGGGTCGTAGGGCGCACCGTGCTTGGACATCCGCCCGCGCAGCGCAAGAGCACGGGCCGCAAGCTGTGAGTACGTCCCCGTGTCGGCCGTCCTCGCGTCGCCGAAGCGGCGGAAGAACGGCGCGGCGAGGGTCCACGCCGTGAACGCGATCAGCGTGCCGAAGATGAACGCGCGACGAGGGCTTTGATTGACCCAGATGTCTCGCCCCAGGAGGGCGAGCATCATCGTTGTCGCACCGGCGGCACCTGGGAGCATGATCGAGGTCACGAGCAAGCCGGCGGGGTACTTCGAATTCCGCGTGAAGATCGGTGACGCGCGGGGTTCCGGCGGTGTCGGCGGTGAGGCAGTCATCAGGGAAAACGGTGACAGAACGCGCACCGGCGTTCAACTGAGCCCTGCCTCCTGGCGACGGAGCTACCCGAGGTCGCGGATGCGCGACGCGTAGTGTGCGTCGCCCGGGCGCAGCGAGCTCGCGAGCTTGTAGTGCCCGTTCGCCTCGTTGTCGCGGCCCTGCTTCTCGAGCGCGCGGCCGAGCGCGTAGTGCGCGTAATCGTCCGCGGGCGCCAGCTCCAGCATCGCTCGGAACTCGGCCTCGGCCTCGGCCCAGCGGCGGGTGCGGAAGTACGCGATCCCCAGCGCCTCGCGGATGGACGCCTTGTCGGGCTCGCGGCTCTTTGCCTTCTCGAGCGCCAGCGTCGCGTCGCCGGCCCGGCCCTTCGCGAGCGCCTCGCGCCCCTTTTGAAACAGGTTGTACGTCTCGGTCATAGGGACTCCAGGTAGGTGAAGTTCTCCTGTGCCAAGTCAAGCGGATACGTCAAATCCCGCGTCGGGCCGATCTCGACGCCGGCGATCTCGAGTCCGTCGTCGACAGCTCGCTGGAAGAGCTCGGCGAGCTCGTACGGTGGGCCACCGAGCCCTTCGAGGTACTGCGCTGTGGCGGCCGTGAGCAACCAGAGCGGCGCGCCCGAGAGTGGATTGGCGGGGTCGTCGTCGAGGACACGCATCACCCGGCCGTCGTCGACCCGCGTCGCCCATCGGTGCGGTGGATCCGGCGGCGGGTCTCGGCGGACTGCGATGGCGCCCGCGACATCGCGGCGTTCGACCGTTTCGACGAAGCGCGTCACGTCACCCGAGGTGAAGAGCGTGTCGGCGCCGCAGGTCAGGAACGGCGGAGTCGCACCGGCGCCGAGCGCGGCGCGAACGGCGCCCGCCGACCCGTCCAGCTCGGGCTGCTCCGCGTAGCGAAGCTCCAGCCCGAATCCGGACCCGTCGCCGAGGAGCGCACTGATCTGCTCCCCGAGATGGCGGACGACGATCCAGGCGCGCTCGACTCCCGCCGCCCGGAGCTCGCGGAGCAGCGTCGCGATCACGGGACGACCGTCGAGCGGGAGCACGGGCTTGGCGAAGCGCTCGGTGAACGGGCGCAGGCGCAGGCCCTCGCCGGCCGCCATCACCACCGCGTCGTTCATCCCGACAGGAAGCCGAGCGAGCGCAGCGAGAGGAGCCCGCGGATGCGATCGCGGGCCGCGAGGCGGCGGCGCATCCGTGCTCTCAGCCGGCGGAGCTCGCGTCGGGCGCTGCGAGCCGCACGGCCCGACTGCGCCGGCGGGCCGTAGCGCGCCGCGGCAGCGGCTCGGACAAATGCGGCGGAGTCCACGGCAAGCTCGGCTCGGGCGGCCTCCCCGACGTCCTCGAGCGTCGCCCCGGCCGGCAGGAGCACGCCCTGGTCGACGAGGTAGTCAGCGAGCTCGCTGCGGCACGCCCCGGCGATCCGCCGGGGATCGCGGGTCAGGTGACGCCGTCCGCGCCGCAGCGCCTTCAGCAGCACGATCGCCCCGAGGAGCGCGAGCGCGACGAGCGCGAGCAGCTTCAGGAGGCTCCCGCCCGCGCGCCCGCTCGGGAGGCCGACGCTCGTGCCTCCGGGTGCGTCGGGTGTGCGCGAGAGGCTGCGACGATCGACTCCGCGCTGGCCGAAGCTGCCGTTCAGCTTGATGTCCGCAGGGTCTTGTCCGCCCGTGACCGCTGCGCCGAGGTACTTGGCGATCGAGCTGAGGTCGAAGCGGGGCGAGGAAACGCTGTACGTCGCGCTCAGCGAGCCGCGGCCCGGGGTGGGATCGAACGGGAGCCAGCCGTAGCCGGCGAACCAGACCTCGACCCAGGTGTGCGCATCGTGGTCGGTCACCGTCCACTCGCCCTTCCCAGCGTCGTACGTCCCGCTCGTGAACCCTGCGGCGACGCGCGCGGGAATCCCGAGGTAGCGGAGCATCATCGCCATCGCCCCTGCGTAGTGCTGGCAGTAGCCCGCCTTCGTCCGCATGACGAAGTCGACGAGCGGCGGCGCGCCGACGGCCTGCGGCGGAGACTGGTCGTAGCGGAACCCGCCGGCGGCGCGGAACCAGGTCTCGAGGCTCGCAACAGCGGCGAACGGACTCTTCGCGTCGCCCGCGATCTGCTGCGCCTTCGCCTCGAGCGGCCGGTAGGCGTCGAAGATGTACTGGGTGGAAGCGCCGTCGAGCAGGAACCGGAGGCGCGCGCGCCGGTTTGGCTCGCCGAAGGCGGGCACCGCGTCGATGCCCGGGACCCTGAGGAAGCCTTCGGCGGCGATCGCCGCTGGATAGCGCGGCTGCGAGCGCGCGAGCTGCGCGGGCGTCGGATCGGGCGCGTAGCTCCAAGCGCTGTACCGCTGGTCGCGCGTCAGGCCCGAGCTGACGAGCGCGATGTTGCCCCGCCCGTATCGGGTCGCTGCGCCGTGCGTGTCGTAGGCGACCGGGACGCTCGCAGCGACCAGGTGCGCGTCGCGCAACGCCTTGACGGTCACTTCCTGCCGGATCCAGCGGCGGCGGTTCGACGCGGTGGGCGGCTCGAGCGCGGCGGCAAGGTCCGGGCGCGCCATCGGCTCGACGGCCTCGACCCAGCCGATCCCGTTGAAGCCCTCGAGCGTGGTGGCGCGCCAGTAGAGCGACGTCGGCGGCGCTTTCACCTTCAGCACGACGGTCTGCTTCTTGGGGTAGCGGAACCCTGTGTACGTCGAATCCCAGACGTAGCGGACGCCGACCGCCGTGTCGGGGCGCGTGTAGAAGTCCCAGGCCTGCCAGCGCAGGAACTCCGCCTTCGCGAGCGCGGGCGACGAGGACGCCGCGAGCGCAGCGAGCACGACCGCAGCGGCCGGCACGAGAGCGCGCCGCACTCCCGTCAGGCTCCGGGCTCCCAGCCCCGCGAGCAGCAGGAGCAGCGCCAGCAGGATCCATGTCCCGCGTGCGAGCTCGTGCCCGCCGCTGAGCAGCGTCGCCGGCCAGCCCGCTCCGGCGACCAGGACGAGCCCGGCGGTCATCGCCCGCCGCGCGGCGATCGCAGCTGCGAGTGCGAGGCAGAAGCCAAAGACGGCCAGGAGGATGACGCCTTGCATCCCCGGATGGCCGGAGGGGTCGACGGGAACCTCGTAGTCGTAGAAGTCGAGGAAGCCGTTGCTGAAGCGCGTGAGCAGCGGGCCGAAGAAGTCGTGGCGACCGTCGAACGGGCGCGCGTCGAGCCAGGAGACGGCAAGCGCCGTGGAGGCCGCGGCGGCGAGCCCGCCCACGCAGAGCGCGATCCTGAGCCACCAGCGCCGGGCGAGCGCCGGGAGCAAGGCAAGCGCGAGGATCAGCACGAGCTGGAGCCTCGACCCATGCGGGCGCTCGAGCCGCGTCCAGTCGAGCGCGATCACGAGTGCGGGCAGCACGTACAGGAGGGCAGTTCTACGCACGCAGCGCCTCCCCGGCGGCCGGCCGCCCCGAGAGAGCCGCCGCGAGGTCGTCCCCTCGCCGCACGATCGCGACGGCAACGCCGGCGGCCTGGAGCCGGAGCAGCTCAGGCTCCGGAGAGCCGCGTCCCTTCGGGCCGAAGCTTGCTGCGTCGACGTAAACGATCGACACCGCGCGCCGAGCGAGCGCCCGCTGGATCAGCCGATCGGCGAGGCCGGGAGCGAGTCGCGCGGTCACGATCGCGAGCTCGAGCGCGCGGACGGCGGAGTTTCCCTCGCGGCCGAGCAGCGCGGTGACCGGCGTCGTCGCGGTCGGCTCGACCGACGCGAGCACCTCCAGCGCGCTCCACCACTCGCCGGCGTCGGAGTGGACGCGATGTGACTCGGCCGCTGCCGCGTTGACGATCAGCACGGCACGCCGTCCGCGCTTTGCATGCGCATGGAGCAGCGAGCCCGCTGCCCGCACCTGCACGTCGAAGCTCTCCCCGACCACGGCCGCCGCGTCTCCGTCGAGCAGGACCGCGACCTCGTCGCGCGGCGCGTCCTCCAGCTCCTTGACCATCAACTGCCCGCGGCGCGCGGTCGTCGGCCAGTGCACCTTCCGCAGGGACTCGCCCTGCTCGTACTCGCGGACGCTGTGGAGGTCGAAGCCGCTCGGGCGACGCAGGAGCAGGCGGCGGCCGTCCTGCGCGTGCGCGCCCGACTCGCTGAAGAGGCGGTCGAGCTCGACCAGGCGTGGATAGACGAGGATCGTGCCGGCCGCGCGCAGCGGAACGAGCTGCCGCTCGAGGCCGAACGGATCCTCGACGACCGCCGTGGCCTCCTCGAGGACGTACCGGCCGCGCGGCAGCGCCTTCAGCACGTAGCCGCCGACCAGGTCGCCGCCACGGCGCTCCAGCTGGCTGCGGCGCTCGCCGACCTTTGCGATCCGCTCCATGATCGTGACGCCGGGCGGCGGTACGCGCCCGTCCAGCCGCAGCAGCAGGTCGACCTGGACGTCGTCGCCCTCCTCCTCCCCGCCCCGTCCCGCCTCACGGCGCAGCTCCGCCGGGCCGACGGCGAGCCGCACCCAGCCCCAGGCAACCGCCACCGCCAGCAGCAGCCCGACAGCGACGGGATAGAGGGGCTGCGATCCAAAGGCCCAGGCGGCGACGTAGATGGCGAAGCCAAGGCCGAGTGCGAGCTTGCCGCGCGCGGTCACACTGGGACCGGCGTCTTCTCCACTGCGTCGCGCACGAGGTCGCGTCCCGAGAGGCCGGCCGATCGGGCGTCCGGCGCGAGGATCAGCCGGTGCGAGAGGACATGCTCCGCGACCGCCTTCACGTCGTCCGGCTGGACGAAGTCGCGTCCCCGAGCCAGCGCGCGCGCCTTCGACACGCGGAGGAGCGCGATTCCCGCGCGGGGGCTCGCGCCGAGGTACAGGCGCGGGTCGCCGCGCGTATGCCGCAGCAGCGCGACCACGTAGCGGTTGACGCTTTCCTCGACGTAGATCGCCTTGGCGTCCTCGGCCAACTCGATGACGCCCCGCGCCGACGTGACGGGGCGCAGCGATTCCAGCGGCTCCTCGACGGTTTGCTCGGTCAGCATCCGCGCTTCCTCGGCGAGCGTCGGGTAGCCGATGTCGATGCGCATCGTGAACCGGTCGAGCTGTGCCTCGGGCAGTGGGTACGTCCCTTCGTACTCGATCGGATTCTGGGTCGCGATCACCATGAAGGGCCGGACCAGCTCGTGGGTTTCGCCGTCGATCGTGACCTGGCTTTCCTCCATGCACTCGAGCAGCGCGGCTTGCGTCTTCGGCGACGCGCGGTTGATCTCGTCGACGAGGAGCAGGTTGGCGAAGACGGGGCCGGGCCGGAACTCGAACTCGTTCGAGCGCTGGTTGAAGACGTTCACGCCGGTCACGTCCGAGGGGAGCAGATCCGGGGTGAACTGCAAACGGGAGAACGACGATTCGAGCGAGCGCGCCAGCGACTTCGCGAGCATCGTCTTCCCGACGCCGGGGAAGTCCTCGATGATCAGGTGGCCCTCGCCGATCAGGCAGAGGACGACGAGCTCGAGCGTCTCGCGAGGCGCGTGCACGACGCGCGCGAGGTTGTCGAGGATCGCGGCGACCGAGTCGGCGGAGGTCGTCTCGACCTGCGTGCGGGCGGTCTCATCCATCGAGAGCCCGCTCGACCTCGTCGAGAATCGCCGCGGCGATCTCGCCCTTCGGCGCCTTCGCGACCGTGCGCTCGGCGCCGGCGGTGACGAGCACCACCTCGTTTTCGGGAGTGTCGAAGCCCACGTCGTCTCGTGATACGTCGTTGAAGACGATCAGGTTCGCGCCTTTGCGCACGAGCTTCTCGCGGGCGCGCTCGAGCCCGGCTTCGCCCTCGTCGGCGGCGAAGCCGACGAGCACCTGCCCTGCGCGCCGCTGCTCGCAGAGCGTCTGAAGGATGTCGGTCGTCGGCTCGAGCTCCACCGTCCATGTAGACGTGTCCTTCGGGCGCTTGTCGGTGCGCGCGACGGCCGGCCGGTAGTCGGCGGGGGCGGCGGCCATGACGACCACGTGTGCGTCGGCTCGTGCGAGGGCCTCCCGGGCCATGTCCTCGGCCGTCGGCGTGAGCACGACCTCGACGCCGTCGGGCAGGTCCACGGCGAGGTTGGCGGCGAGCAGCGTGACCTTCGCGCCGCGCCTGCGCGCCTCGGCCGCGAGGGCGACGCCCATGCGCCCGGACGAGCGATTGCCGACGTAGCGCACGGAATCGATCGGCTCGCGCGTTCCGCCCGCGGAGACCAGCACCGTCTTCCCGCGCAGCGGCCCAGGCGGGATCAGCAGCTCGCGAACGGCGGCGATGATCTCCTCGGGCTCGGCCATCCGTCCCACGCCCCACTCGCCTTCGGCCAGCTCGCCCTCGTCCGGGCCGATGAAGTGGATCCCGCGCACGGCGAGCGTCTCGGCGTTCGCTCGGGTGGCGGCGTGCGACCACATCCGTGGGTTCATGGCGGGCGCGACGAGCGTGGGCCCGCGGTGCGCGAGCGCCGCCTCGGTGAGCACGTTGTCCGCGATCCCGTGCGCGAGCTTGGCGAGCGTGTTCGCCGTGCAGGGAGCGACGACGAGCAGGTCGGCGCGCGTCAGATGCGGATAGCCGTCCTCCGCGGGTGGTCGGCGCGCCAGCGCATGAAAAGTCTCAGCACGCACGAACCGCTCGGCGCCCGGAGTGACGAGCGGGACGACCTCGTGCCCGTCCTTGACAAGCAGCCGGGTCAGCTCGCACGCCTTGTAGGCCGCGATGCCACCCGTGACTCCTAGAAGAATTCGTGCCATACGCGGATTGTGCCTTTTACCAGCCCGTTTACGAGCGAGCGCTAGCGGCGGAGCCGGGCTTCGCCCGGTGGGAGCCCAGGTGTGCCTGTACGAAGCGCTACTCGAAGAAGGGGGCCCACGGGGGAAACATGGTTTCACCCGTGAAGCCGAGGATCGCGCGCGCGGCGCGCGGGCTCGGCGTTACTTCTTGTACGAGTACTTGATCTTGCCCTGGGCGACTTCCTCCAGGGACATGGTCAAGTAGTTCTTGGAGCGCGACTCGACGAGCGGCGGCGGGGCGTCGTCGAAGCCGATGCCCTCACCGAGCTGGTGGTGGTAGTTGTTGATCTGCCGAGCCCGCTTGGCGGCGACGATGACCAGCGCGTAGCGCGAGTCGACGTTGTCGAGCAGCTCGTCGATGCGAGGATGAATCACGCCTGCATGCTACCCGCGGCCGCAAGCTCCCGGTCCACGATGCCCAGAAGCTCCTCCACGGCGCGGCCGAGATCCCGGTTCTCGACCACGTAGTCGAACTCGCCGGCGCGCGTCTTCTGCTCGCGCGCAAGCTCCAAGCGCTCGCCGATCTCGCCCGTGCTCTCGGTCGCCCGCTCGCGCAGCCGCCGCTCGAGCTCGTCCAACGGGGCATCGACGAAGACGGTCACCGCACCGGGGACGGAGTCGCGGACGTTCAGCGCGCCGTCGATCTCGAGGTCGAGCAGCGGGACGCGTCCCGCCGCCGCGATCCGGTCGATCTCGGAGCGGAGCGTGCCGTACTTGTGGCCCACGTACGGAACCCATTCGAGGAAGTCGCCCGCCTCGACTCGTCGGTCGAACTCTCCTGGGGCGAGGAACCAGTACTCCCGGCCGTCCTGCTCGCTCGGCCGCCGCTCGCGCGTCGTCGCCGACACGGCCAGCTCGAGGTCCGCGCGCCGGTCGAGCAGCGCCTTCTCCAATGTTCCTTTGCCGGCTCCAGACGGGCCGGTGACGACGAATACCGGCAGACGCTTACCGGTTGAAGAGGCCAACCAGCTCCGCGCGCTGGCGCTCGGAGAGCCCTCCGACCGTCTTCGACTGGCTGATCCGGCACTGGTTGAGGAACCTCGCCGCTTTCACCCGGCCGAACTTGGGGACGGCCATCAGCATGTCGAAGACCTTCGCGGTCTCGACGTACTCGGGCGGCGCGTTCAGGATCTGCTCGATCTGAACGCTGCCGTCCTTCAGATCCTTCTTCAGCCGTGCCCGCCTGACCCGGATGTCGTTTGCGCGCTTCAACGCTTCCATGCGCTGGTCGAGCGAGCGAAGCGGCGCTTGCGCCTGGGTCTTCGTGGACACCATGGCGCGGCAGTCTAACAGGTGCGGCTCGACGGTCAACCGCCAAGAAACAGCTTATTTTGCAGCGTGTTTTCTAGGCTGAGACCGCGTGCGGCGCATCGACGGTCTCCGTTTCGGCTGAGGCTGTGCCGTGCGCCGCACCCGTCGCGTTGCCCGGCGAGGCAAAACCGCGCTGCGACGTTTCCTGGACGAGCTCGGCCCTGATCCTCGCCGGGGCGCCGGGGTCGGCGAAAAGCACAGTCCCGAGCGCGACCTGGCTCGCGCCGGCCGCGAGGAGCTCCAGCGCGTGCCTCCCACTCTCCACTCCGCCCATGGCCACGATGGGCATGTGCGTCGCTGCATAAGACGCGTAGACAGCGGCGAGCGCAATCGGCCGGAGTGCCGGTCCGGAGAGCCCGCCGGCCCCCCGCGCGAGGCTGGGCCGGAGCGTGCGCTCGTCGAGCGCCAGCCCGCGGATCGTGTTCACGAGCGAGAGTCCGTCAGCGCCCGCGTCTCGAGCAGCGACGGCAACGACTGCGATGTCGGGAACCGCCGGAGAAAGCTTTGCGTAGAGCGGCTTGGCGGTCTCCGCGCGTGCTGCCTCCACGATCTCCGCGGTCGGCTCCTCGAACGCGTCCACGTTTGGACAGGACAGGTTGAGCTCGATCGCCGACACCTCGGGCTGCGCGTCGAGCCGGGCCACGCAGTGCACGTAGTCGTCCACCGAGAAGCCTCCGACGGAGACCCAGAGCGGCACCCCGAGCTCGGCCAGCCGCGGCAGGTACTCGTCGACGAAGCGGTCGATCCCGGGGTTCGCGAGCCCGATCGAGTTCAGCATCCCGAGCTCGGTCTCGGCGATGCGGACGGGCTCGTTCCCGCCGCGCGGCAGCGGCGTGACGGTCTTCGTCACGTAGGCGTCGAGGGAGCGCGCGACGTCGGGCGCCGTGAGCGCGTCGAGGCAGCCGCTGGCGTTAAGCAGCACGCGAGAGCACCGGGCCTTCGACGCAAAGGCGCTTTAGCTCGCCGTCGATCTCGACCACGCAGCCGTAGCAGGCGCCGTAGCCGCACGCCATCGGGGCCTCCCAGGCGAGCTGAGCGGCCGGCTCCATCCGTCGGACCGCGGCCAGCATCGGCTCGGGGCCGCAGGCGAGCACGTCGTAGTTCGGCGGGATGACGTCGGTGACGTAGGTCGGCTCGACGACGACCTCCGCGTTCGGAACCAGGTCGGCGGCCTGGGCGTGCTCCGTACTGCGGAAGCCGAGCAGCGCTCGGGGGCCACCAAGCCGGTCGGAAAGGAACGGCAACGGCGCGATCCCGATCCCCCCGCCGACCAGCAGCGGGCGGCGGACGTCGAGCCGGAAGCCGTTGCCGAGCGGGCCGAGCAAGCCGACCTCGTCGCCGCTCGAGAGCGAGCACAGGGCGCGCGTACCGGGGCCGATCGGGTCGATCAGGAACGCGAGCTCCCCGGGCGGCGCGAGGCAGAGGCTCATCGGACGCGGCAGCAGGCGGCCGGGCGGCTGGAGCATGAAGAACTGGCCCGGGATGCCGGGGACGAGGTCGCGCCGCGCGACGCGGAGCAACGTGTAGGGCCCGACCTCCTCGCGCGCGACGACCCTATGCAGATCGCGTCTGAGCATCGATCCGTTCCTGGAGGGACAGAACCTGCTCGGCCTTCGCGCTGCCGATGGCGTGCACCGCGGCCGCCGCGCCCGAGATCGTCGTGACGCAGGGCACTCGGGCGACGAGCGCGGCCTCGCGGATCCGGTAGCCGTCGGTGCGTGGCCGCGAGCCCGTGTCGGGCGTGTTTACGACGAGGTCGCACCGGCCACGGCGGATCAGGTCGACGACCGCGGATCCCTTCTCGACCGCCTCGACCTCGAGCCCGGCAGCCGAGAGGCGTACCCGTGTCCCGTCGGTGGCGATCAGGCGGAAGCCGAGTCCGATCAGCGCCGCGGCGACCGGAATCGCGGCGGGCTTGTCCTCGTCGCGCACAGAGAGGAAGGCGACGCCTGCGGTCGGCAGCGGGCGGCCGGCGGCGCGCTCGGCCTTGGCGAAGGCGGTCGGGAGGTCGGCTGCGCTCGCCATCACCTCGCCGGTCGAACGCATCTCGGGGCCGAGCACCGGGTCGCTGCCGGGGAAACGCGCGAACGGGAGCACGGCGGCCTTGACGGAGACCTGTCCCGGGGCCAGGCCCTTGGGCAGGGCCAGGGAGGTCAGCTCCGCTCCGGCCGCGAGCGCGCACGCGGCCTCCACGAGGTTGACGCCGATCGCCTTCGACGCGAACGGCACCGTGCGAGACGCGCGGGGGTTGGCCTCCAGCACGAACACGTCGGCGCCCGATACCGCGAGCTGCACGTTCAGCAGGCCGACGACGCCGAGGGCCGGGGCGAGGCGCTTGACGATGCTGTTGATCTCGGCGGCGGCGTCGGGGGTGAGCGAAGGCGCGGGTAGAACGCAGGCGGAGTCGCCGGAGTGGACGCCCGCCTCCTCGACGTGCTGCATCACGGCCGCGACGTACGTGTCCTTGCCATCGGAGAGCGCGTCGACGTCGATCTCGATCGCGTTCTCGACGAAGCGGTCGACGAGCACCGGGCCGTACAGCTGCTTCTCGAGCGCCGCGCGCACCTCGTCCTCGTCGTGGCAGACGCGCATCGCGCGGCCGCCCAGCACGTAGGACGGCCGGATCAGCACCGGGTAGCCGATCCGCTCGGCCGCGGCTTGCGCCTCGGCGACGCTCTCGACGATCGCCCATTCAGGACAGCGGATCCCGATCTCCGCGAGCAGAGCGCCGAAGCGCTCGCGATCCTCGGCGAGGTCGACCGCGTCGAAGGGCGTGCCCATGATCCGGTAGCCAGCCTCCTCGAGGGCGCGCGCGAGCTTGAGCGGAGTCTGCCCGCCGAACTGGATCGCGACGCCGGCCGGCTGCTCGCGCTCACAGATCGCGAGCACCGACTCGACGTCGAGCGGCTCGAAGTACAGCCGGTCGGACGTGTCGTAGTCGGTCGAGACCGTCTCCGGGTTGCAGTTCACCATCACGGCGTCGAACCCGAGCGCGCGGAAGCTCTGCGCCGCGTGGACGCAGCAGTAGTCGAACTCGATCCCCTGGCCGATCCGGTTCGGGCCGCTGCCGAGAATGACGACCGTCGGCTTGTCTCCGGGCGGCGCCTCCTCGGCCTCGCCCCAGGTCGAGTAGTAGTAGTTCGAGCGCGCCTCGACCTCGCCGGCGCACGAGTCGACCCGGCGGTAGACGGGCCGGACGCCGCAGCCGCGCCGCCGCGCGCGGGCCCGATCCTCGGTCGCGTCCGCCGCCGCCGCGATCTCCGCGTCGGAGATCCCGAGCCGCTTCAGGCGCACCCAGTCGTTCGCGACGAGGTCGTCGAGCGAGTCGATCGAGAAGAGCGCTTCCTGAATGCGGAAGATCTCGTCCTCGAACCACGGGTGGACGCCTTCGGGCATGTCTGCCAGCGTCGCCCACGGCGTCACGGCTCCGCGGTCGAGCTCGCGCGAGCGCATGGCCTTCATGAACGCCTCGGCGAAGGTGCGGCCGATGCCCATCGTCTCGCCAACGGACTTCATCTGCGTGCCAAGCGTGCGGTCCGCACCGGGGAACTTCTCGAAGGCGAAGCGCGGGAACTTGACGACGACGTAGTCGAGCGTCGGCTCGAAGCTGGCCGGAGTCGTCCCGGTCAGGTCGTTCGGGATCTCGTCGAGCGTGTAGCCGACGGCGAGCTTCGCGGCGACCTTCGCGATCGGATAGCCGGTCGCCTTCGAGGCGAGCGCCGACGAGCGGGAGACGCGCGGGTTCATCTCGATCACGCGCAGGTCACCGGTCTCGCGGCTGCGGGCGAACTGGATGTTCGACCCGCCCGTCTCGACGCCGACCGCGCGGATGACGGCCACGGCCGCGTCGCGCAGCTCCTGGTAGGCATGGTCCGAAAGGGTCATCTGCGGCGCGACCGTGACGGAGTCGCCCGTGTGAACTCCCATCGGGTCGAGGTTCTCGATCGAGCAGACGATCACGACGTTGTCGTTGCGGTCGCGGACGACCTCGAGCTCGAACTCGTCCCAGCCGCGCACCGACTCCTCCACGAGGACCTGATTGATCGGGCTCTCGGCGAGCCCCCGTTCGACTTGGCGGCGCAGCTGCGCGGGCGTCTCGGCGAAGCCGCCGCCGTGCCCACCGAGCGTGAAGGCCGGGCGAACGACCGCAGGCGCGCCGACGCCGGCGAGATCGTCGAGCGAATTGACGATGCGCGAGTCCGGCACCTGGAGACCGACGCTGCGAACCGCTTCGCGGAACAGCTCGCGATCCTCGGCTCGACGGATCGCGTCGGGCCCCGCGCCGATCAGCTCGATTCCGAGCTCGGCCAGGACTCCAGCCTCGTCGAGCTCGAGCGCAAGGTTGAGGGCGGTCTGGCCGCCCATCGTCGGCAGCAGCGCATCGGGCCGCTCGCGCACGAGCACGTCGGTGACGCCGGCGAGGTCGAGCGGCTCCAGGTAGGTGCGGTCGGCGAAGCCGGGGTCGGTCATGATCGTCGCCGGGTTCGAGTTGACGACGATCGTGCGGAAGCCGTCCTCGCGCAGCACCTTGAGCGCCTGGCAGCCGGCGTAGTCGAACTCGCAGGCCTGCCCGATCACGATCGGGCCCGAGCCGATCAGGCAGATCGACTGGAGGTCCGTCCTACGCGGCATCCGCAACCCCCTCGACCCAGCTCTCGAGGATGGGCCAGGCGTCGTGCGGGCCTGGGCCGGCCTCGGGGTGGAACTGGACGGAGCGCGCCTGGAGGTCCGGGTAGTCCAGGCCCTCGACCGTGTCGTCGTAGAGCGACACGTGGGTGACCGCGTCCTGGTCGTCGGGCGCGACCGCGAAGCCGTGGTTCTGGCTCGTCACGAGCACCTTGCCGGTCGCCTTCTCGAGCACGGGGTGGTTCGCGCCACGGTGGCCGAAGGGGAGCTTGTAGGTCTGGAGGCCGCAGGCGAGCGCGAGCAGCTGGTGCCCCAGGCAGATGCCGAGCACCGGCGTGCGGCCGAGCAGGCGCTGTAGCTGAGCGACCTCGTCGTGGAGCGGCTCGGGGTCGCCGGGCCCGTTCGAGAGGACGACGCCGTCGAACTCGGCCAGCTCGTCCGCGTCCACGTCGTGCGGGAAGACTGTCACCGCCGCGCCGGCGCCCGCGAGGCGGCGCAGGATCGAGCGCTTGCAGCCATAGTCGACGACCGCGATCCTCGCGCGACCCACATCCGCGTAGACGTACGGCTCGGGCGTCGAGACGTCGTGGACGAGCGCGCGTCCGGTCATCTCGGGCTGGGTGCGCACCGCGTCGAGCGCCTCCTCGACGCTCGCGTCGCCCGCCACTGCGACCGCGCGCATCGCGCCGCGCTCGCGCAGCGAGAGGACCAGCGAGCGCGTGTCGATTCCCGTGAGGGCGACGACGTTCTGGTCGTGAAGCCAGTCCGTCCAGGCCGGGCCGCGCGCCTCGCGCATGAACACGGCTTTCGCGTGCGGTCGCTTCGACTCGCCACGCCCGGCGGCCACGCCGTAGTTCCCGATCATCGGCGCCGTGAAGCAAACGAGCTGCTCCGCGTAGCTCGGGTCGGTGACGACCTCCTGGTAGCCGGTCATCGCGGTCGCGAACACGGCCTCGCCGAACGCGAAACCGTCCGCGCCCACCGAGTCGCCGCGGAAGACCGTCCCGTCCTCGAGCGCGAGAAATCCGCTCATCCCGAGTCTCCCGAGCGAAGCGAAGGGACTACCCCACCCCGCGAAAAATGCGCAGCATTTTCTGCGGTCATTCGAACGCGACCTTCCCGTCGGCGATGGTGAGCGCAACCTTCCCGCGCAGGGTCTTCCCGAGGAGCCACGAGTTGACGGAACGCGAGCGGAAGCCGCTTTCGCTGACCTGCCAGCTCGCCCCTGTGTCGAGCAGGACGAGGTTCGCGGCCGCCCCGACGGCGATGCGCGGCTCGTCGAGCCCGTAGGCGCGCGCAGGGCCTCTCGAAAGGCGCTCCAAGAGCGTCTCGAGCGGGATCAACCCCGGCTCGACGAGGTACGTGTAGAGCGCCGAGAACGCTGTCTCGAGGCCGGTCACGCCGAACGGTGCTGCCTCGAAGGGCACGTCCTTCTCGTGACGCGCGTGCGGAGCATGGTCGGACGCTATCGAGGAGATGTTGCCGTCGCGTAATGCCTCCAGCAGTGCGGCGCGATCCTCCTCGGCCCGCAGCGGCGGGTTCATCTTCATGTTCGAGTCGAGCGAGCGCACCGCGTCGTCCGTCAGGCACAGGTGGTGCGGCGTCACCTCGGCGGTTGCGGCCACGCCCGCGGCCCGAGCACGCCGCAGCGCCTCGACCGACTCGCGGGCGGAGAGATGCAGGAGGTGCAGCGGCTGTCCCTCGTAGGCCGCGAGCGCCAGGTCGCGCTCGACCATCAGGCTCTCGGCCACGGACGGATACCCGGTGAACCCGAGCTCGGCGGAGACCTCCCCCTCGTGCATGTGCCCGCCGCGCGAGAGGCTCTGCTCCTCGCAGTGGAGTGCGAGGTTCCGGCCGGTGATCGACGCGTACTGAAGCGCGCGCCGCATCAGTCCCGGGGCCGCGATCGGGACACCGTCGTCGGAGAACCCGGCAGCGCCCGCGTCCGCGAGCTCGCCCATCTCCGTCAGCTCAGACCCGCGCTGCCCCTTCGTGATCGCGGCGAGGAAGCCCACCGGAATCTCCCCCGTCGCGCGCGCCTGCTCGACGAGCGCGCCCAGCACCGCGGACGAGTCGACGACCGGGTCGGTATTCGGCATGGCCAGGATGGCGCAGTACCCGCCGGCGGCCGCGGCTGCAGTGCCACTCGCGATCGTCTCTTCGTCCTCCCGCCCAGGCGTGCGCAGGTGGACGTGCGGGTCGACGAACGCGGGCGCGAGGACGAGGCCGTCGGCTTCGACGACGCGGTGTCCGTTCGCGTCGAGCGAGGCGCCGAGCTCTGCGATCGTGCCGCCGTCGATCCGGACGTCGAGCGTCGCGTCGATGCCTTCCACCGGGTCGAGGACGCGCGCGCCGCGAATGACGAGGTCCTGCTTCGGGCCTTCCTTTGCGAACAGCATCACGCCACCCCCACAGCGGCTTCGACAGGAACGCCGACCGGCCCGTTCGTGAGCAGGTCGTAGAGCACCGCCATCCGCGTGACGAGCCCGGCGCGCACCTGCGTCTCGATCAGCGCGTCGGCGTGGTCGGCCACGCGCGGGTCGATCTCGACCCCCCGGTTCATCGGGCCGGGATGCATGATCTTCTGGCCGGGCCGGAGGCGCTCGGGGGTCACGCCCCAGCGGGCCGTGTACTCGCGCAGGCTCGGGACGTAGTTGGCGCCCTCGGCCATCCGCTCCTGCTGCATGCGCAGGATGTAGACGAGGTCGGCCCCCGCGATCGCATCGATGTCGGTCGTCGCCTCGACGCCCATCGCCTCGATGCCGCGCGGGAGCAGCGCAGGCGGGCCGACGAGCGTCACGTGCGCCCCGAGCAGCTTCAGCGCCTGGATGTTCGAGCGGGCGACCCGCGAGTGCAGGACGTCACCCACGATCGCCACATGCAGGCCCTCGACGCGCCCGAACTCCTCCTGGATCGTGTAGAGGTCGAGCAGCGCCTGAGTCGGATGCTGGTGCTTCCCGTCGCCCGCATTCACGACGTGCGCGCTCGTCACCCGTGCGACGAGCTCCGGCGCGCCGATCTGCGGGTGCCGGATGACGATCAGGTCGGGGTCATACGCGCCGAGGGTGATCGCCGTGTCCTTCAGCGACTCGCCCTTGTCGACGGAGGAGCCGGACGACTTGATCGACATCGTGTCGGCCGAGAGCCGCTTGGCCGCCAACTCGAAGCTCGACGAGGTGCGGGTCGACGACTCGTAGAACACGTTGATCACGAGCCGGCCCTTGAGCGTGGGCAGCTTCTTGACCTCGCGATCCATCGACCGCTCGAGCGTGCGCGCAGTCGCGAGCAGCCGCTCGACATCCTCGCGCGTCACGTCCTGGATCGAGATGAAGTGCCGCTTCGGCGGTTCGTCGGGCGGGCGCAGGTCGTCCCGCACCAATTTGATGTCAGCCATTTACGTGGACTCCTCGGAGGTCGGGACGAGCAGGACGCGGTCGACCTCGTCGATCTCGACGAGCTGCACCTGGATGCGCTCGCCGCGCGAGGTCGGGAGGTTCTTGCCGACGTAGTCGGGACGAATCGGCAGCTCGCGGTGGCCGCGGTCGGCGAGCACTGCCAGCTGGACGCGCGCCGGGCGGCCGTAGTCGAAGATCGCCTCGATCGCCGCTCGGATCGTGCGCCCCGTATAGAGCACGTCGTCGACGAGGACGACCGTCTTGCCCTCGAGCGGGAAGTCGAGCGCGGTCGAGCGGACGACCGGCTGTGCGTGAATCGGAGCCTCTCCCCCGCGCACCGCGACGTCGTCGCGGTAGAAGGTGATGTCGACCGTGCCGAGGTCGGGCGCCTCGCCGGCACGCTCCTCGATCAGGCGGCGAAGGCGCTGGGCCAGCGGAACGCCGCGCGTATGGATGCCGACGAGCGCGACCTCGTCGAGCTCGGGGTTGGCCTCGATGATCTCGTGCGCGATGCGCGACAGCGTGCGCGTCAGCGCGTCGGCGTCGAGGAGAACCTTGTCGGAGGAGATCCCGGCCGCGCTCATTGCGCAGCCAGACGGGTCGTGCGGGCAGGCATGGTCATTCGACTCCTTCCCGGCCTCACTGGACCGGCTTAAAGGGTTCGTGTCGCTCGGGAATCTAACGGACCCGCCGGACGGAGCACGTTGACGCGAACCCGCTCAGCGGAGAACACCGTTGTAAGAAGGCTTACCTTACAAAAGGAGGCTCCACTATGTCGTCCTGTCAGCGATTCGTTGTCATCCTGTTCGTTGCAGCCGCCCTCACCGGCGCGCAGGTAGTGCACGCGGCGACCCCGGCACCTCCGAGCGCGCGCCTGGGCGGTGAGATCTTCAACGGAGACGTGTTCACCACCAACAAAGCGTGCGACCTGAACGGGACGTCGAGCTTCGACTTCACGTCTCAAGGGCTCGCCACAGGCGTCTATACCGGCTCCTATGCCGAATCCGGAAGGCTCACCATCGGACCGCAGGACCGGGTCGGCGAGCCGCTCGGCATCCGTCGCGGGTTCAACGCGGGCACCGTTTTGACTCTCGACATCACCTTCACGATCGACTCGCCTCTCGCCCAGGTGTCAGGACACAAGACGATCGTCACAGTCATGCCCGAGCGCGTCGCTGCCTGCGCCATCCAGGACACACACGACTTCGGTGTCCTCTACGGCGTCTGCACGAGCGTCGAGTACCAGGACGTGTTTCTCACGCTCCTCGACTACGAGGCCACGATCGTCACGCCGACTGCAACCTATTCCGACAGCGGCGGGGCAGTCGCGCGGTTCGAGCAGTTCACGGCGTTCTGTCCCGCGCTCGGACCAGGTGGCTTCATCGGACCGGGCGGCGTGTTCCAGGAAGCGTTCTACGGCAGCGGCCCCGCAGACACGCCGGGCCGCGCCACCGGCGGCGGAACGATCGCCGGTGCGAGCGGCGACTCGCGCGTGACGTTCGGATTCAACGCCTCGAGCACCGGGACGGCGTTCAAGGGCAACTGCAGCGTCGTCGACCACGCGCTCGGCACTCGGGTCAAGTGTCTCGACGTCGCGTCGTACTTCCAGAGCGGGAACCACGTCACGTTTCGCGGCAACGCCGAGGTCGACGGAACGCGGACTGCGTACCGCATCGACGTGACCGACAACGGAGAGCCAGGATCGGGCGACACGTTCGTGATCGCGACCGATAGCGGCTATTCGGCGGGCGGGATCCTGACGGGCGGGAACATCCAGGTCAGCTAGCGGGAGGCGAGGAGTGCTGGCGACGTCGGGCCGGCGCTCCTCGTCGAACCGCCTCCTAGAGCTCGACCCACTCGTGGACGTCGAGCTCACGGGCTCCTGCGGATCTGCCAATCCCGAGCCGCTTGAGCTGAGCGCGCGAGGCGACGGCGCGGAGACCATGCCGGAACCCCTTCGCCACGAACGCGCCGAAGCGGTCGGCGTCGTCGGCGAGCGGCCTCTCGCGCGGAACGATCGTCAGGACGCCCGCGTCTGCCTTGGGCTGCGGCCGGAACGCGCGTGACGGGAGGTGGCGCGACACTGAGAACCGATACCGCGCTCCCCACACGACGCCCCGCATCGTGCTCGGCCAGACCGCGGCGCGTTTCACGGCCATCCCCCACTCCACGATCACGTCGGCGCGCTCGAGCGGCACCACCGGATCGTCGAGGAGTCGCCTCAGCACGTCGTTCGCGAGGTGGAACGGAAGGTTCGCGACGACTCGGAATGGCTTGTTCGGCAACGGCTGCCGCAGCAGGTCGCCCTCGACGACGTCGACGTCGCGGAACCTCCGGCGCAAAGCAGCAGCGGAGGCTGGATCGAGCTCGACCGCCACAACGCGCGCACCGCGCCGGACGAGCGGCGCCGTGAGCATCCCGCGACCCGCGCCCAGGTCCAGGATGAGCTCGCCGGCACAGATGCAGGCGTCCGCGACGATCGCGTCGGCGACCGCTGCGCTAGCGAGGAAGTGTCGTGCGTATCGCGGCTCGTCGACCCGCGCTCGGCGAGGTCGGACGACCACGGAAGAACACCACGCTCATGGGACGCTCCGTGACTCGACTGCAGGCACTGTAGCCTCCGCGCGTGCGCGACGAGCTCCAGCGCCGCTACGCCGAGCTGATCGTCGAAGTCGGCGCAAACGTCCAGGCGGGGCAGATCGTCTCGGTGGAAGCCGGTGTCGAGGCTGCGCCGCTCGCCCGTCTGATCGCGGCGAGCGCCTACCGCCACGGCGCGCGGTTCGTGGACGTGCACTACATCGACGCGTACGTGAAGCGGGCGCGGCTCGAGCACGCTGCCGAGGACACGCTCGACTACGTCCCTCCGTGGTACGGCGAGAGGCTGCTTGCGCTCGGAGAGCACCATGCGGCGCGCATCTCGATCGTCCCTCCAGTGTCGCCGGGGATCCTCGACGGCATCGACCCGACGCGCGCCGGCAAGGACGCACTGCCGTTCCTGCCCCAAATCTTCCCGGTCATCAACGCGAGGACGACCAACTGGACCGTGGCCGCATACCCGACCGCTGCGTGGGCGCGAGTGGTCCATCCGGAACTCGACCCGGACTCGGCGCTCGAGCGGCTCTGCCGTGAGGTCGAGCACATCTGCCGCCTCGACCAGGTCGATCCCGCGGCGGCGTGGCGGCACCGGCGTGACGAGCTGCGCACGGTCGCGGCGCGGCTGACTGAACGGCAGTTCGACGCCCTCTACTTCGAAGGCCCGGGGACCGATCTGAAGCTGGGACTTCTACCCGGCTCGGTCTGGGTCGGCGGCGGGGACACGAACGCGGACGGGATCGAGCACCTCCCCAACCTCCCGACCGAGGAGGTGTTCACCGCGCCCGATCCCCAGCGCGCGGACGGTGTCGTGCGGGCCACCAAGCCGCTCGTCCTCGCCGGCTCGACGCTCGAGGGGCTGACGGTCTGCTTCGAGGACGGACGGGCGGTGCAGATCGAAGCCGACGCGAACGCCGAAGTGCTCCGCGGCCATTCGGAACTGGATGACGGCGCCGCGCGCCTCGGCGAGGTCGCGCTCGTCGACGGAGCCGGACGGATCGGCCAGCTGGCGACGACCTTCTTCACCACGCTGCTCGACGAGAACGCCGCGAGTCACCTCGCGTTCGGAAACGCCTACGAGCGCTCGGCCGCCACGCCCGAAGACGTCACGCGCCTCAACCGCAGCGCAGTCCACGTCGATTTCATGGTCGGCGGCGACGACGTCACGGTTACGGGGATCGCGCAGGATGGCGCTCGCGTTCCCGTCTTGCGCGCGGGAGAGTGGCAGGTGTGAGCCCGGTCGGTGCGGCGGATATCGCGCGGCAGGTCCTGATCCAGGGCCTCGACGTGGCGCCCGACGGCAGCTTCGCCGTCTACGGACGCCGAACCGTCGAAGACGGCAAGTACGCGGCACGGCTCTGGCGTGTGGGCTTCGACCGCGGCGCCCGGCCCGAGCGGCTGACGAACGGGCCCTCCGACGCGGCGCCTCGCATCTCACCCGACGGCCGCTCGCTCCTCTTCCTGGGCGCCCGCGCCGACGACGCCCCGCCCGCGCCGTGGATCCTCCCGCTGGCCGGCGGCGAGCCGGCCCAGGTGGCGGAGTTTCCCGGGCCGACCGTCTTCGCGGACTGGTCGGCGGACGGCACCCAGATCGTGGTGCTCGCCGCGAGCGGAGATCAGCGGTTCGTCGTCGGCGACGCGGCAAGTCCCGTCGCCCGGGCGATCACCGACCTGACCTGGCGGCTCGACGGGATGGGCATCCGGGACCAGTTCATGAGCGCCTGGGTCGTTCCCGCTGCAGGTGGCAAGCCGACGCGCCTGACCTCGGGACACGAGACCTTCGGCGTCTTCTGGGCTCCCGACGGCAAGCGAATCGGCTTTCTCGCCGATCGCACCGACGATGCCGCCCTCATCGAGGAGCCTCGCGCTTGGGCGGTGAGCACCTCCGGTGGCGGGCGCCCGCGGGAGCTCCCGGGACCGCGCACGGTCACAGCGGCGGCGTGGTCTCCGGACGGAAGGACGCTGGCCCTGCTCGGGAACGACGAGCTCGAGCCCGCGGGCTGGGCGCTCGAGCAGCTCTACGTCGCCGACCGGGCGGGCGTTCGGCAGCTCGCCGGAAAGCTCGACCGGCCCATGCGCAACCAGACGATCGCCGATCTCCTCGACTTCTCCTCGGTCTTCACCCCGACCCTGCGCTGGCTGGACGACACCTCGCTGCTCACGATCGTCGGCGACCGCGGCTGCGCGCATCCGTACCGTGTCCGGCTGGACGGCACGTACGAGCGCCTCGCCGGCGGGCCAATCGTCACCACGGGCGCTGCAAGCGGCGGCGGCCGGCTTGCGGTGGTCGCAACCGATCGGGGACGACCGTCCGAGGTCTACGCGGTCGAGAACGGCGAGCTGCGGGCGCTGACCCGCGACGGCTCACGCTGGCTCGGAGCTAGGCGTCTCGATCCGGAGCTGGTCGAGCTGCCCCGCCGCGGGAGCGCTCCGGCCCTCGACGCCTGGCTCGTTCGCGCCCGGTCGGGACGCGGGCGGCGACCGCTCGTGCTGACCATCCACGGCGGCCCCTTCGGGTCGTACGGCCCAACGCCGTCGCTTCCGTACCTCGCCCTCGCCGACGCCGGAATCCACGTCATGTACGCGAACCCGCGCGGCTCCACCGGCTACGGCGAGACGTTCGCGCGCGAGCTGGAGGGCGCGTGGGGCGAGACGGACGCCCCGGATCTTCTGCGCTGCGTCGACTGGGCGGTGCGCACCGGACTCGCCGATCCCCGTCGCATCGGCGTCATGGGCATCTCTTACGGCGGGTACATGACCAACTGGCTGCTCGGCCACCATCCGAACCGGTTCGCCGCCGGAATCAGCGAGAACCCGGTCACGAACCTGATCTCCTTCTTCGGCACCTCCGACTTCGGCTGGTTCGCAACGCGCTCCGCGGCGGGCGTCCGGAACCCACAGGACGACTGGGCTCGGCTCCTGCGGTTCTCTCCGGCGACCGAGCTGCCGCGCTTCCGCGGGCCCGTTCTGTTCATCCATGCCGACGGGGACCTGCGGTGCCCACCGGAGCAGACGGAGCTTGCGTTCGCGATGCTGCGCATGCTGGGCCGGCCGGTGGAGATGGTGCGGTATCCGGACGAGTCGCACGGCGTCAGCATCCTCGGGCGCCCTGACCGGCGGGCAGACCGGCTGCAGCGCATCGTCCGCTTCTTCGACGAGCACCTCTAGCGCGTGTAGCCCGCCTTGCCGAGGAAGGCGCGCAGGTTCGCGACGTACGCCTTGCCGACGGGATAACCAGTTCCCCGGGGGCTGAGCTCTCCCCGACGTAGCGCGCGGTCGATAGCGCTCCAGCCGCGCTCCGGGTGGCCGAGCAGCGCCTCGTCGGCAACGTACGCCGCCAGGACGCCCCGCCCGTCGCTGTTGGCCTGATACCGCCGGTAGTCGCGGAGCAGCGCCGCCGCATCCCGCGCGATCGCACCGGGGAACCGGCGGGTCACGTCGCGCAGCCGGCCCTTGTCGTAGCTCATGATCTGGATCGGAGCGCGGGAGAAGGCGAAGGCGGTGAAGGCGTAGTTGAACCGGTCGTCGGCGGTGACGAGCTCGGGCCTCGGATCGCGGTCGAGTCCGGTCAGGCGGTACCCGGGATTGCCCCAGCCGACGAAGCGGCGGACATAGCGTCCCCGCACCAAGCGGTAGATCGCGGAGTACGTGCAGCAGTGCGCCCCGCCGCTGTAGAAGTCGGCGAGCACCTCCGGCTCGCGGTCGCCGTCGAGGTCGCGCACGCGAAGCTCGACCGGGCGCCAGCCCTGGCCGATCGGCCGCCCGGGTGCCGCGTCGAGGAGGGTGCGGCCGGCGCGCCGGATCTCGAGCCGAAAGTCGCGGTAGCCGAAGTCTTGCTCGCGATAGAACAGCGTGGCCGAGACCTTTCCCGAGGACGCGGATCTGCTCTCGACGACGTCGCGCGAGAGGTGGAGCTGCCAGCACTGAAGCATTCCCACCTCGCCCGTGCCGTCTGCAGCCACCCGCAGCGTCCATCCCCCGCGCGCCTCCTTGCCGTTCAGCGTCGCCAGCCGCTCCTCCGGCTTGAGCGGCGTGTCGACGAACGGAGGCGGAACGTCCGCGATCGGAGCGCCCTGTGCATCGTCGAAGACGGCGAATCGCCCTCCACAACCGCTTCCTGTGCCGAGGTTCTTCGCCTCGGCCCCTCGGTGCTGGGCGAGCAGGACGGTCGACCGGTCCGGGGCGCGCAGGCTCAGGGTCAGGTCGGCGAGGCGGGTCGCCGTGAGCCGAACCCAGACCGCGACGTGCGAGACCGGCCCCGCGTCGCGAACGGCGATCGTGTGCTCCGTCGTGCGCCCGGACGCGATCGGGAGGGCGAGCCGGCCGCTCGAGTACTGCTTCGTCGCCGCCCCCGCGGGCAGCGCGACGACGAGCGCGGCGACGGCGGCAAGCGCGAGGCGCCTCACGGGACCTCCGCGGTCGCGATGAGGCCGACGATCCGCGGTGCCACGAACCCTGCCCCTACGAGTTCCTCCTCCAGTTCAGCCGGGTTCGGGTTCGGGATCGCGATCCGACCGCCCGGGCCGAGCACGCGGCGGCTCTCGGCGAGCGCGCGCGACCGGTCGGCGAGGTGCGTCAACAAGACGACGCGCTCGAACCAACCGTCCTTGAACGGCAGCTGGTCGGGGCGAGCCTGCTTGAAGCGGACGCCTGGGACGTCCTCCCGGGCTACGGCAAGCACCTCCTCGGCGGGGTCGACGCCCCACACGCGACAAACGGCCTGCTTGGCAAGCTCCCCGGCGAGCGCCCCGGTTCCGCAGCCGACCACGAGGACGCGGCGTCCGCGCAGGTCGCCCTCGGTGACGAGCGCGTCGAAGGCGACGAAGCTAGGGCTCGACGTCGGGGATGACGGCGTCATCTTCGGTGAGCGCTTCGATCGCGTCCTGCGCCGCCTCGACCTTGTCCTCGGGCACCAGGACGCCGAGGCCCTCTTCGTCCAGCGTGGTCAGCTCCGACTCGACCCCGGCGACCCGCAGGAGCTCCTGGAACTCCTCCGCCTCTGTGACGTCGCCGGCGATCGCGACCTGAACCGTTGCGCTCATGGCAGCGACGATACCGGGTCTGCCGCGGTTTCGGACCCGCGCTGCCGCAGCGCGCCGCCCTTGACGAGCCGTGGTGCCCCGCGCTCTTCGAACGGCACCTCGATCGTGTCGAAGTCCTTCGGGACGACCGTGTTCGGGAACACCGTCTCGGCCTCGCGGCGCACGTCCCGCCCGAAGTAGCGGCTGGAGATGTGCGTCAGTGCGAGCAGGCCGACGCCCGCCGCCCGGGCGACGGTAGCCGCGCAAGCGGCGGTCGAATGGGAGGTCTCGTCGGCGCGCTCGCGCTCCTCCTCGGTGAACGTGGCTTCGTGGACGAGCAGGTCTGCGCCCTGGGCTGCCTCGATCACCGACCCGGCAGGCGCGGTGTCCCCGGCCAGCACGATCTTCCGGCCGGCCCGTGGCGGCCCGAGGAGATCCGCAGGCGCGACGACCCGACCGTCGGGGAGCGTCACCGGCTCGCCGCGCTGCAGGGCGCCGCGCTCAGGACCGTGCGGGATTCTGAGCCCGTCGGCCGCGTCGGCATCGAACCGTCCGGGCCGCTCGTGCTCGACGAGCGCGTAGCCGACCGCGGGGACCCGGTGGCTGACCGCAAACGTGCGCAGGTCGTAGTCGCCGCGCGGGAGCGTCTCCCCCACCTCGAGCTCGACCGCCGCGACCTCGAAGCCGAGCCGTCCGACCAGGCGCGCCATCGCGCTCCAGAGCTCGCGCAGCCCGGCAGGCCCGTACAAGGTCAGCGGCTCCTCGCGGCCGTGCAGAGAGAACGTCTTCAGCATCCCCGGCAGGCCCAGGTAGTGGTCGGCGTGGAAGTGCGTGAGGAACACCTCGGGGAGCGCGACGAGCCCGATCTGCGAGCGCATCAGCTGGCGCTGGGTTCCTTCCGCGCAGTCGAACAGCAGCCGCTCGCCGCCTCGCCGCAGCATGAGCGCCGTCGGCGCGCGCTGAGCGGTCGGCGCCGAGCCGGCCGTGCCGAGGAAGACGACGTCGAGATCCATAGCGCGAGTTTAGGGAGCCTGGAGACTCAAGCTCCGCGCGCCAGCAGCCGATAAGCCGCGCGGGAGGAAACCATGGCGTTGCGGCCGACGCATAGTCAGGGCAGGGGCTCACTCATCGAGCGTTCGATCACGCTCATGCGGGTGTTCCTGGTTGCGAGCGCCGTGATCCTGCTCTCCGGGGCCGTGATCGTCACCTTGATGCTGACCTCCACGCTGCGCCATCAAGCGGTCTCGGACACGCAGCGCAGCCTCACCCAGTACGTGGACGGCGTCCTTCGAGACGAACTCGTCCGCCGCGACAGGCTCACCGTGGCACCCCGCGTCTCGGCCGACCTCGACCGCAAGATCCGCAGCCACCCGACCTCGTCACGGTGAAGGTGTGGCGCTCCGACGGCGTCCTGATCTGGACGAACCGCGCCAAGGACCGGATCGGCAAGCGTTTTGAGCTCGACGACGAGCTCGGCACGGCAATTCGCTCGAACCGCTCCGTCGGCCACATCGGCAAGCCCGGCACGGGCGAGGACAACGTCGAGCGCCGCCTCGGCTTCACGCGCTTGCTCGAGGTGTACGCCCCGGTGTCGAGCGCCGACGGCACTCGGGCGATCGGCGCTTACGAGATCTACGCCGACCCGCGCCCGATGGAGGCGTTCCTCACCGGGCGCAAGCACGTCGTCTGGCTGGTCGTCGGACTCGTCTTCCTCGCGCTGTACGCGGCGGTCGCGCTGCTCGTCCGGACCGCGTCGATGACGCTGCGGCGACAGACCGTCGCGCTCAAGAAGCGCTCGCGGGAGCTGATGGAGTCGTATCGCAGGCTCGAGCTCAGCTCGGTCGAGGCGATCGAGACGTTGAACGCGACCGTCGACGCCAAGGATCCCTACACCGCAGGCCACTCGCACCGCGTGCAGGAGATTGCGCTCGCCGTCGCGCGCGAGCTCAAGCTCAGCGCGGGCCAGCTCGACGCGCTGAGGCTCGCCGCGCCGCTCCACGACATCGGCAAGCTGCGCGTCCCCGACGCGATCCTGCTGAAGCCGGACCGTCTGACCGAGGACGAGTACGAGGTGATCAAGCGGCACCCCGCCGACGGCGCCGACATCGTCTGCAAGCTCGGCCGGCTGCGCGAAGCGGTTCCGCTGATCCGCCACCATCACGAGCGCTGGGACGGGAAGGGATATCCCGACCGCCTCGCCGGCGATGCGATTCCCCTCGAGGCGTGCGTCGTCGGGCTCGCGGATGCGTGGGACGCGATGACGACCGATCGTCCATACCACCGTGCGTTGACGCGTGAGGAAGCGGCGGAGCAGGTCCGCGAAGGCCGCGGAACGCAGTTCGCCCCGCAGGTCGTCGACGCGTTCTTCCGAGTGCTCCGGCGCGGCTTCGGCGAGCGCGGGGGCGACGAGCGCGCGGCGCTCGAAGCTGTGGGCTAGCCGGGCAGAACGAGCGTTTGGCCCAGCCGGAGTGTTGTGCCTGCGAGGTGATTGCGGTGCCGCAGCTTCCAGACGCCTTCGCGCGGGTCGCCGGCGTAGTGCGAGCTCGCAATCGACCAGAGGGTGTCGGTCGGCTTGACGACGTAGCGCTGCTCGCGCCCCGCCCCGTGCGAGCTGCGAACGACGCTGAAGGCGACCACTGCGACGAGCGCGATCATGATGAGTTTCCCGAACATGTGTTCGCCATGCTAGAGCGAACACCCGTTCGTGTCAAGTCCGGCTAGCGCAGCGAAAACGGCCGCGAGACGAACAGCGACGACCGGTCGCGGTTGAACCGCGCGGTGATCCGGATCGCGTACGTGTACGTGCCGGGCGGCAACGGCTGCGCGAGGCGGAACGCCATCGGGCGATACGGCAGCAGCGGCCCCGATGCGGTCAGCTCGCCGGCCGGCCCCCAGCCGTCCAGCTCCGAGGAGAGCAGCAGCTCGTCCCGGGGAGGCATGGTCGCCGCATCGAAGACGCCGGCGCTGTAGGTCGCCTCCTCCTCGGCCCTCGCGGTGAACGCGACACCGCCGCGTCCGAAGTCGAACTGGGTGCGTGCGCCGACCACCCCGTTCGTGTGGCGCCACATCGCCTCGCGCCCCGAGCAGCGTCCCTCGTCGGCGGCGATGGCGGCCCGGACGACGAGTGCTGCCGGCCGCATGCTGAGATCGGCGCGGAACAGCCCGCTCTGGAAGCGGTCGCGGTCGGACTCGTCGTCGAGGTGGAAGTAGTTGAGCGACTGGATGGACGGATCGCAGTTCGCGACGTGGACGAGCTGCCCGTAGATCTGCGCCTGCTTCGCCTCGCTGATCAGCCGCACGTTCTCGCGGCCGCGGTACGCGCGCGATGCCTGGAGCGGCTCCTTCGCCTGCCAGCCCACCTCGTCGAGGACGAAGGTCGCGTGCTCCGGCGGCGCGAATGCGGGCGGAAGGTCGGTCGCCCCGGGCAGCGGGCTCGGGAGCTGAAACCCCTCGGCGAACGTCGGCTGCGCCGTGCCGTTGAAGGCGTCCCAGAACGCCTGCTTGATCCGGTCGAGGTTGATCACGCCGGCGTTCGGATAGCGATAGCCGACCGCCAGCGAGTCGGTGTTCGACTGGGGGTAGGGATGGAAGCTGAGCGCGTCCATGATCGGCGTCGTGCGGCCGCTGGCGCGGTAGGCGGCACCCATGTTCGCGAGGTAGTGCACGGGCGAAGTCGAGATGTTCGACCGGGCGCGGCAGTTGTCGTTCCCGCGCGGCGAGAGCCCCACGCCGATCACCTGGATCTGCGGGTTCGCTCCCTTCAGCGCGTCGTAAGACGCCGCGAGCAGGTGCTCGTAAAAGGCGCCTGCGGCCGGGCGGCAGCGGGAGTCGTACTGAGGCTGCCAGAAGCGCCACACGTTCCCCTCGTTGCCGACGATGTAGTCGGTGACCATCGGAAACCGCGTGACCAGCGTCTGCAGGTACGCGATGTACTGCGCGGCGCCGAATGGGTTGCCCGTGATTGCCCGCGCCTTGCTCGTTCCGATCGCGAAGACGATCCTCACGTGATGGCGCGCGGCGGCTTCGAGCGCCTGCTGGATCATGTCCGCGTGGGCGATCCCGGTCGGATTGGCGGGACCGAATGGGACAGTGACCGTGTTCTGCTTCAGCCCGAGAGCCTCGGCGCGGGCGTAAAAGTTCTCAGCCGCCTCGGCGGAGGGCGAGAACTTCCCGCCGTCGTCGGTCACGCCGAAGTCGCCGGCGGACGCGGGCGCGGCGAAGGCCAGCGCCAGGAGGGCGCACACAAGCGATTTCAGTAGCGGCGGCTTCATCGAGAGGGGGTCCCGCAGGAAGTCGGATTCTTAGCGCACTTTCAACAGGGCCGTACGGACCACCTGCAAATGCCCGGAGTCCTAGAGTCGGGCGAGCACCGCGTCGACGAGCTTTGCCGGGCCGAAACGGACCGGATCGTCCGTGGGGAGCCCGGTCTCGGCTTCCGTAGCGGCAATTGCGGCCCGCGCATCGCCTTCGGACACCGCGCGTGTGTTCAGCGCCACCGCCCCCACCTTGGCCGGACGCTGCGGCAGCGAGATCGCCTCGTACAGATCGATCAATTCCCTCAACGGGGGGATCGGATACGGCCTCGCGTCGTCCACCTCCATGTTGATCCGCCCCACTTCGTGGCAGAGCACGTAGAGGTGCGGTGCGCTGCCGTGCAGGAGCCCGACCGTGACGCCCGAGTAGAGGGGGTGCAGGATCGCGCCCTGACCCTCGACCCAGAGCAGCTCGCCGCCGCGCTCGTGCCCTTCGACCACGAGACGCTCGGCCGCGCCTGCGAGGAAGTCCGAGACGACCGCGTCGACCGCGATCCCCCAGCCTGCGATCGCCATCCCCGTCTGGCCGGTGGGGACGAGCAGCGACTTCAGCCCGCGCCGCCGCGCCTCGGCGTCGAGCTCGCACGAGACGGTCATCTTCCCGATCGCGCAGTCGGAGCCGACGGTCAGGACGATCTGCGCCGGCACCTCGAGGTTCGCGCCCGTCGCGGTGGACAGGTCCGGCGGAGGCTTGCGCAGATCGCGGAGCTCCACCCCGCGTTCGCGAGCCAGCTCGGCCAGCGCAGGGTCGTCGGAGAGGAAGACGTGCAGGCCGTTCTCGACGTGGAGGCCCTGCTCGATACAGGCGCGGAGGATCTCCATCCACGCCGGCGGAAAGCGCCCCCCCTGCGTGGCGACGCCGACGGTGGCCGTGTCGGGCTCGTACGCGAAAGCGGCGTCGACCGAGCCGACGACCGGAAAGCCCTCGTGCGTCTCCCCCGCGCGCTCCGAGTCGTAGATCGCGACGACGGTCTCGGGCGCGTACCGCAGGATCCCTCGCAGCGTCTTCCCGTAATGCGTGTCGGCGGACTTGCCCTCAGCGAGCACTAACCGCTTCATGGACCCCTAGGCCGGGCTCGTCGGAAGGAAGCTGGACACCGTCGACGAGCTCGACGCCGGGCCACGGATCCCCGGCGAGGAGCAGGTTTCCGTCGAGATCGACGTGGTCGCAGAGGCTCGCCATCTGGCAGCCCGCGGAGATCCCGAGCCCCGACTCGACCATGCAGCCGAGCATCACGCCGAGGCCGAGAGCCCGCGCTGCGTGAGCCATGCGGACGCCCTCGCGGATCCCGCCCGACTTCGCCAGCTTGATGTTGATCCCGTGTGCGCGCTCCGCGCATGCCGCGACGTCCGCGAGCGTGTGGCAGTCCTCGTCGACGTAGACCGGGATCGGGGAGCGGCGCTTCAGCTCGGGCCCGCCCGGATCGCCCGCGACAAGCGGCTGCTCGGCGTACTCGACGCCCAGCTCGGCCATCTGCGGGAGGTACTCCAGCGCCTCGTCGAGGGACCAGGCCTCGTTGACGTCGAACTGGAGCGGCACGTCGGCCACGGCGCGCACCGCCCGCACGCGCTCGACGTCGAGCGCGTCGCGGGCACCGAGCTTCAGCTTCAGCCGCCTGTACCGGCCCTGAACCTTCTCGGCGCGCCGGGCCATGTCGTCGGGATCCCCGAGCCAGATCGTCCACGACGTAGGAGGGCCGGCACGGCGCAGCCCAAGGAGTCGCCAGACGGGCTGTCCGGTCAGCTTCCCGCACAGGTCGTGGAGCGCAGCGTCGAGCGCGGCGCGCGCTGCGTACTCGCCGGGAGGGAGCCGCTCGCCGATCTCCTCGAGCGCGAACGGGTCGTCCCCGAGCAGGTCGCGGGCACTGTCCAGATACGCGAGCGCCGAGGCCGCGCTCTCGTCGTAGCGCTCGATCGGCGCCGCCTCGCCGTAGCCGTTCTCGGCGCCGTGCCTGAGCTCCACGTGCACCACTTCGGCCTCGTCCTCGGCCCCGCGCGAGATCGTGAAGGTCTCGGCGAGGCGAAGGG
>JBDTZN010000182.1:0-3159 GCA_040005095.1 Thermoleophilia bacterium
GTCGTCGCGACCGCCGCGAACACCGTTCCGGCCTCGAACCTCGGCAGCTCGAGCACGGCGATCACGGCGAACACGCTCAAGCCGGCCTCGTGCAACGGGATCGTGCTAACCAATCTCGTGATCGGGAACAACGGCACGGCCGGCGCCGACCTCCTGCTCGGATCCGCCGGCGTGGACAACATGGACGGCAACGGCGGCGACGACTGCATCCTCGGCGGGGGCGGAAACGACAACCTGCGCGGATCCGGGGGTACCGACGTCTGCATCGGAGGGCCTGGCGTCGACACCTTCCACCCGACCTGCGAGACCCAGATCCAGTAGCGATCCCTCCCGCGAGGGAGGGAGCGGAGCCGCAATCTGCCGAAACTCTCCTGGCTGGGGCTGTCCCGGCAAGGCGTTGCGGCTACTCCGAGGAGTGACATGACGAGATTGGCGGCCTGGACGGTTCGAACCGCGCTTGCGGCGCTCGTGCTTGCCGCGGCTGCCCTCGCGGGCGCCTCGACGGCTTCCGCCAGCCGTGTCCACTTCGTCGACATCGCCGGCACCCCCGAGTTCAAGAGCGAGCGCTCGGGGACGTTCAGCCCCAATTCCGTCTCGATCCCGACGTGGTCGTCCTCGTACGTCGACGGCCTCACGGGCCAGTCCTTCGACTACACGATGGTCGGCCGCAGCCCGATGGCCGGCTCGAGCAACACGGTCGTCAGCACGGTGATCGTCCCTGTCGACCTGCGCTTCGACAGCGGCGGGATGCTGAAGGGCAGTTCGCGGACGCAGCTCGTCCTAGGCTCGCCGATCTTCCAGCCTGCTCGCTTCGACGGGCCGAGCTATGCGACCCAGTACGGCAACGCGATCCAGAAGGACATGTTCTGGAAGACCGGCGGCTCGAACCCCGCCTACAACGTGACGCTGCAGAACTCCGCCGTCATGCCGCCGGTCGCCCTCGACGTCCCGAAGAGCAAGGGCCACGACCTGATCGGCCAGCGGACGGGGCTCCATTTCGCGCTCGCCGACTACGCCTGGCTGAGCGGCAAGCTCAAGGACTCGATCAAGGATCTCGGCCCGTCGGTCGTGCCGATCTTCATCGTCGACAACACGTTCCTCTGGCTCGACACGCCTGACCAGTGCTGCGTCGTCGGCTTCCACGGCGCGCTCGGCAAGAACAAGCAGATTTCGACCTACATCTTCGCGTTCTACAGCGACGCCGGCCTGTTCGATCCCCTGCCCGGCCAGGCGCAGTCGTACGAGTCGGACATCCACGCCCTGTCGCACGAGGTGTCGGAGTGGTATGCCGATCCGCTCTTGACGAATCAGGTCGTGCCGTGGTCTTCGCCGCTCGCGCCGCAGTACGGCTGCACGAACGTCCTCGAGACGGGGGATCCCGTCTTCGGCTACGGCTGGAACCTGTCCATGCCGAACGGCGTGACCTACCACCCGGAGGACGAGGCCTACTTCTCGTGGTTCGCCCACGAGAACCCCTCGCGCGGGTTCGGCGGGCGCTACACGTACCTGAACACGTTCACGAGCCCGGCCCCGGGCTGCTAGCGCTCGCGCACTGACTGCTTGAGGCGCGCCAACTCGGCGTTCCGCTCGCTCAGCCGTTCCTCGAGCCGCGCGACCTGCCGTCGCAACAGCTCGGTCGTGCCGACGAGCTCGATGAACGCCCGCTGACGATCGCGGAGCATCGTCTCGACCTCTTCGAGCCGGTCCTCAGGAGCCAGCGACAACGGTGGCGCGGGCGAGGCGGCGGGTGTCGTTACCAGCCTGGCCTGGTCGCCGATCGTCTGGGCCAGCGCGAGCCAGGAGATGCGACCGCTTTCGATCAGAACCTCACCGAGCGCCGCCCGGTCGTACGCTGTTCGGCCAGGGCCTCGTCCAGCTCGGCGCGCGTGATCACGCCGGCGTCGACGAGCACCTCGCCGATGGGCCGCCAGGGCCGGGTCGGCGCGGAGCCGTTCTGGGTCGTCTCTTGAGTCATGGCCGCAGGCGGCGTGAGGGCCGCGCTTGCACACATTCGTCGTCGGGTGTCCTCGCGCCTTCCCCCGATCGAGGGACTGGCACGGCAAACCCCGCCTGAGCGGGGGTTTGCCGTCAACTCATCCCGTCGGAAAGCCCGACGCGAAGGTCAGCTTTCCGCGGTCTTCTCGAACGCGCGCCAGTCGCGCATGCCGAGGTGGAGGTGGTTCACTCCACTCGCCGCGCCCGAGAGGCCGATGACGTCGCCTTGCTTCACGTGCGCGGCGGCCTTCGTCTCGGGTGCGAACTTCGAGAGATGCGCGTAGTAGAATTCGTTGTCGGCCGTCTTCAGGTAGCAGCGCAAGCCACCGAAGCGCGACTTCGGATCCGACGAGATCGGGCCGATCTTCTCGCCGATCACGCCGTCGGCCACCGCAACGAGCGGCGTCCCGAACGGGAAGGCAAAGTCCCAGGCGTTGTCGCTCTGCCAGTTGTTCGGCGGGTCGGTCCAGGAATGGGTGCCGCCGCCGGGCTGGCCGATCAGCGTCACCTTGATCTTGGCGGGATACACGAACTTCCCATGCTTCGCGTGGCGCTCGCGTCGGCGCTTCTCATAGTCGTCCGGCAGAGGATCGTCGCCGGTCAGGAGACCGCGCAGCTTGTCGCCGAAGGTCGGCTTCAACGCGTCGTCCGGATAGCCGAGCGCTTCCTTCGCACGCACGCACGCGTCACCGGTCTGCTGGCCGAAGTCCCCGTCGATCGTGCCGGGGCTGTAGTTCTCTTTGAAGACGTTGTGGCCTGAGAGCAGCCACTGTGCACCATGAATTGGCCTCTTCCCGTCGGTCTCTTTGTCGCCGACAGACAGGGACTTGACCTCAGTCTGAACTCCCATCCTTCCCTCCTGATGATTCACGCAGGAACACAGCTGCAGCATCGAGCCCGAACGATCGGGGCTCGTCAGATCGGTGCCTTCCGGTCGCACCTCCTTGCCGCAGCTAGTTCAGCGAGTCTCTACCCGCAGTCATCCTCCCACTTCGGCTCCCAGGAGTAAAGAGACGGCCGGCCGCGGGTGCCGAGCTTAGCCGGCGCCCGCGACCACACGCTCTCGGGAGACCGCGTGAAATCCCCGAAAGTTGACCGGCGAAGCCGCGACTCGGGGATGAACAGGGGCGGCAGGACTCGAACCTGCAACCCCCGGTTTTGGAG
>JBDTZN010000017.1:0-32873 GCA_040005095.1 Thermoleophilia bacterium
CGCCGCGAATCACCATCCAGTCCCAAACCGCCGGATCGGCCCGCGCGGCCTCCCACAGCGGCTCGTCGTGCCACGGGCCGAGCGGTTCCAGCACGACGATCCTTCCCTCCAGCGGTGTCGACAGGGCGTCCATCACCTGCATATTTGCGACCCGTCCGGACCTCAGCCTAGACTCCGTCGGCGATGCCGATCTACGAGTACGCGTGCATGGAGTGCGAATCGCACTTCGAGGAGCTCGTCCGGAACGGCGAGGAGCCGCCCTGTCCCGAATGCGGAGCCTCGAACGTCCTGAAGCAGCTCTCCGTGTTCGCCCGCTCGGCCGTCGGCAGCGCCGCGCTCCGCGGCGGTTCCTCCGGCGCATGCTGCGGCGGAAGTTGTGGCTGCGGCTCCTGAACTGACCCAGGCCGACCAGCTCGCCGCACTCGAGGCGCAGGTCGCGACGTGCACGAAGTGCCGGCTCCACGAATCCCGGAGCCGCACCGTTTTCGGCGTGGGCAGCCCCTCCGCCGAGCTGATGTTCGTCGGGGAAGCGCCCGGCTTCCACGAGGACCAGCAGGGGATCCCCTTCGTGGGTCAGGCGGGGAAGCTCCTCGACAAGCTGCTCGCCGGCATCGGCCTCACGCGCGACGACGTCTACATCGCGAACGTGCTCAAGTCACGCCCGCCCGGCAACCGCGACCCGCAGCTGGACGAGATCTCCGCCTGCGAAGGCTGGCTCTTCCGCCAGATCGCGATCATCCAGCCGACGATCGTGGCGACGCTCGGCAACTTCGCGACCAAGCTGCTCTCCGGGAAGCCACTCGGGATCACACGCGTGCACGGCGTCGAGCAGCCGACGACGATCGGTGGGAGCCGGGTACTCCTCTACCCGCTTTACCACCCCGCCGCCGCGCTCTACACGCCCGCGATGCTGAAGGTGCTCGAGCAGGACTTTTCGCGCATCCCTGAGCTGCTCGGAGCCGACGAGCCGCCGCTCGAGCCCGTCGTGGTCGAGGCCGTGCACGAGCCCACGGTCCAGCTCAGCATCTTCTGACGGCCTTCGAGTCGTCCTCGGCGGCCGACACCGAGCGGATCGGCGCTGAGGTGGCGGCGGAGCTTCGTCCCGGCGACGTCGTCGCGGTGTCGGGCGATCTCGGCTCGGGCAAGACGACCTTCGTCCGCGGTGCGTGCCGGGCGCTCGGCTTCGAGGGGCCGGTGACGAGCCCGACGTTCACGATCGGCCACCGTTATGCGGGCCGCGTCGTGATCTCGCACCTCGACCTCTACCGCTTCGAGGGAGTCTCGGCAGCCGAGTGGGGCGATCTGGAGCCGTACTTTGACGACTCGGTCGTGTTCGTCGAGTGGCCGGAGGGCGGCGCCGGGGTCATCCCGCCGGCGCGTGCGGAGGTCCGGCTGCTTCACTCCGGCGGCGACGCGCGCACGATCGAGGTCGAGTTGTCCGACAGAACGGCGTAGGTTTACGACTCGTGCGCGCGACCCTCGTCGGGATCCTCGTTGCCGTCGGCGTGCTCGCCGGTGGCGCCGCTGCATCCCCTCAGGCGCGCGTCAGCCCAGTCGACCAGGTCATCGCGCGCTGTCCGTCCGCGGCGGAGATCGCAGCCATCCAGGCGCGGACCCCGGTGACCTTCGACCCGAGCGTGGCCGGCGGCGCGCTCGTCTGCACCGCCGCCGCGGGCTCGGCCGATCTCACCGCCGTGGAGGAGCGGACGTTCCAGTCGCTCATCGTGCTCAATGCCCTGCGGTTCTCGCAGCCGCTGCCGTGGACGCCGCTCACGCTTGGCGACTGGTTTGCGCACGCGATCCGCGGCGTCAAGGTGAGCAACCTGCCGTTCGGTACGGGCGGTTTCTGCTGCAGCCCGGCAGGCGTGATCGTCGTCGGCAACCCGGGCATCCTCGAAATCTCCCGTTTCGTCGACCCGGCCCGGAACTGGAACGGCCCCGTGCAGGCGATGCTCGAGACGCTCGTGCACGAGGCCCGCCACGCCGAGGGCCCGGTGCACCAGTGTCCGCCGGACGACAACACGATCAGCGAATACGGGGCCTGGGGCGTCGAGTACGGCTTCAACGCATGGGTCGCGCTCTTCAGCGGCTCGTTCATGACCTCGCCGGACATCCACCCGGCGGCCTACCGCAACACCGCGCTTTCCCGTGCGGGCGTGTGGCGTCAGCACGGGTGCCTGTCCGAGTTCGCCGATCTCGAAATGCACGCGACCGACACACCCGATCCCGTCGTCAGCGGTGGAACGCTCACGCACTCGGCGACCGTGACGAACCTTGGGCCCGGCCAGGCTGACGGCGTCCTCTTCTACGAGGACGTGCCTGCGGGAGCGAGAGTCACGAGCGTCACGGCAGGACAGGGCCTGTGCACACCGCCGGCCGAGGCCAACTTCGGGGCGGTGGGCTGCCGCCTCGGAACGCTCGCGGTCGGCGCCTCGACGCGTGTGCGGATCAAGTTCAAGGTCACCGCCCGCGCGGGCACCGTCCTTCGGAACGCGACGCGGGAGACGCAGGGGATTCTCCCGGGAGCGGTCGCGATCAGCGAGGAGCGCGAGCCGCGGACGGACCGGGCCCGCGCGAACCACATCGTTGCGCTCGAGACGACGGTGAAGGCGAAGCCCAAGCCGAAGAAGAAACCGAAGCCGCGCCGGTAACCTCCGCTCGATGGCCCGTGGCCTCGTTCTTGCCTTCGACACGGCCACGGACGTCGCGACCAGCGCGCTCGTGGACGGCGGGGAGGTGCTCGGCGAGCGCACCTCCCGCGCGGTGACGGTGCTCGAGGACGTGGACGCGCTCTTTCGTCAGGCGGGGGCCAGGCCGATCGACCTCGAGGGGATCGCGGTCGGCACCGGCCCGGGCAGCTTTACCGGTGTTCGCATCGGCCTCGCGACCGCACGTGGGCTCTCGCTCGCCCTCGACGTCGGGGTCGCGGGCGTGTCGACCCTCGATGCGCTCGCCGCCGGAGCGCCGGACGCGCTGCCGGTGATCGACGCCCGGCGGCGGGAGATTTTCGTCGGCGGCTCCGAGCCACGCGTGCTGGCCCCGAGCGAGCTCCAGCTCCCGGCGGGCACCGTGTGCGTCGGCGACGGCGCGATCCGCTACCGCGAGACGCTCGAGGCCGCCGGCGCGGTCGTCCCGCCCGACGACGACGAGCGCCACGTGCTGCGCGCGCGCTTCCACGCCGCGCGCGCGGAAGCGTTCGGCCCGGCGGAGCTCGTCGAGCCGATCTACATCCGCGTGCCAGACGCCGACCGGACGCTCCGGTGATGATCGAGCTGCGGCGCCTCGAGATGCGCGATCTCGACCGGATCGAGGAGATCGAGCGCGAGGCATATCCCACGCCCTGGTCGCGCTCGATGTTCGCCGGAGAGCTTGCCAAGCCGTCCTCGGTCTGCCTCGGTGCCTTCGACACCGAGCGGGAGGTCCTCGTCGGCTACCTGATCATCTCGCGATACGTCGACGCCTGGCACGTGATGAACGTCGCGGTCGATTCGTCCCAGCGCCGCCATGGCATCGCCCAGAGCCTGCTCGAGCGCCTGTTCGAGCTGACGGCAAACGACAGCCGGCGCGGCTACACCCTCGAGGTGCGCGTCTCGAACGAGAACGCGATTCGCCTCTACGAGCGGCTCGGCTTCCAGGCCCGTGGGCTTCGGCGCGGTTACTACACCGACAACCGCGAGGACGCGCTGATCATGTGGAAGGACCCGCTGCCGACTGGGCAGCTGGCCGGCGCGTGATCCTCGCGCTCGAGACCTCCTGCGACGAGACCGCCGCGGCCCTGGTCGAAGAGGACGGGACGATCCGGTCCAGCGTCGTCTCCTCCCAGGCGGAGCTGCACGCACGGTACGGCGGAGTCGTGCCCGAGGTGGCCTCGCGGCGACACCTCGAGCTCGTCCTGCCGGTGCTTCGCGAGGCTCTCGAGCGGGGGAACGCGTCTCTCGACGACGTGACCCGCATCGGCGTCACGCGCGGTCCCGGCCTGATCGGCGCGCTCCTGGTGGGCCTCTCCGCTGCAAAGGCCGTCGCCTGGGCACGGCGCCTGCCGCTCGCGGCGGTCGACCACCTCCACGGTCACGTCGCGTCCCTCTTCCTCGAGCCCGGCGCGGTCGACCCGCCGTTCCTTTGCCTGCTCGCGAGCGGTGGTCACACCTTGCTCCTCGACGTGCAGGCGCGCGACGGGTTTCGGGTGCTCGGAACCACGCTCGACGACGCCGCCGGGGAAGCGTTCGACAAAGGAGCGCGGGTGCTCGGGCTCGGCTACCCGGGCGGGGCAGCGATCGACCGGCTCGCGCGCGAGGGCGACCCCGCCGCCTACGACTTCCCGCGCGCCCGAGTCCCCGGGCTCGACTTCTCGTTCTCCGGCGTGAAGACCGCCTTGCTGTACGCGGTGCGCGATCTGGCCCCGGGGGAGCTGCAGCGGCGCCGCGCCGACCTCGCCGCGAGCTACCAGCGCGCGATCGTCGGCGCGCTCGTCGAGCGAACGCGTGCGGCCGCGGAGGAGACGGGTGCGAAGAGGATCGCGGTCGTCGGCGGGGTCGCGGCGAACTCCGAGCTTCGCGCGGCGTTGCACGACGCTGCGCTCGCCCCGCTCGAGCTGTGCACGGACAACGCGGCGATGATCGGATCCGCGGCTCGATTCGTCGAGCCCGTCCCCTATCCTCAGTACCTTGCGCTCGATGCCTACGCCACCTCGTCGTGAGCCGCGTCACGCGCTGAAGCTCGCCGCCGTCGCCGCGCTGACCTCGGTGGTCGCGGTGGCCGTGGGTGGCGCCTCGGGCGTCGGTAACGGGCCGAGCGTGCGGTGGCAGGGACTGGTCGGCGGATCGCGACCGCACGTGGCGAACGGGCAGCGCATGATCGTCGTCCTCACTGCTCCCTCGCTCGCCGACCGCGTCGCTGCAGCGGGCGGGCGTGCAACGGACGGCCAGGAGCGAAACTGGACCCGGGCCGCCCTCGACTCGCAGCGTGCGCTCCTGTTCAAGCTCGGCGTCCAGGGAGTCTCGGTCCGGCCCGACTTTCGGTTCGCCCGCGTCGTGAACGCGTTCTCCGCAACCCTCGATCCGCGGGCGGTGTCGCTGTTCGAGCGCGATCCCGGTGTCGCCGGCGTCTATCCGGTGCGTACGGCTTACCCGGCCTCGGACGGAACGACGCTGCTCGGCCGCTCAGAGTTCGGTCCCGGCACCGGCCACCGGCCGGAGGTCTCCTTCTCGGGCTTCGACGGCCGCGGCGTCACGATCGCGCTTCTCGACACCGGAGTCGACCGCACGCAGCCCCTGATCCGCGGGCGGATTCTCGACGGCGTCGACGTGGTCGGCGGCGACCCGCTGGCGACCGCGGCCTCGAAGCCCGATTCGACCGGGGAGCTGGAGCGGCACGGGACGCAGATGGCGGGCATCCTCGTGGGCGACGGCGGTCCCAACGGCCTCGCCGGGATCGCGCCCGGCGCGGCGATCGTGCCGATCCGCGTGGCGGGCTGGCAGCGCGACACCGACGGAGGCTGGGGCGTCTACGCGCGCACCGACCAGCTGATCGCGGGACTCGAGCGCGCGGTCGACCCGAACGCCGACGGCGACGCCCACGACGCGGCGCGCATCGCGCTCGTCGCGCTTGCCGAGCCGTACGGGGCGTTTGCGGAGGGCCCGTCGGCGCGCGCGGCCAAGGGCGCCCTTGCGCTCGACACGCTCGTGGTCGCGCCGGCGGGGAACGACGGCGCCGGTGCGGTCGGCTACGGAAGCGTCTCCGGGCCCGGCGGCGCTCCCGCCGCGCTGACGGTGGGCGCGGCCGACACGCGCAGCCAGACCGAGGAGGTGCGCGTCGTCCTGCGGGCCGGGCTGGACATCGTCTTCGACCGGGTCGTGCCCCTCGGCGGTGCGGTCGCCCCGCAGTCCGCGCTGTCGCTGGCGATCGCCGTGCCGCCCGCTGCGGGCCCTCTACACGCGATCCCCGGACAGCCCGCCGCGTCCGCCTCGCTCGCCCGCTTCTTCGACGCGAACGGCTACAGCCTGGTCGCGGGACGCGCCGCACTGATTGCGGTCAGCCGGGACGAGGATCCATCCGCGACGGTCGTGAGTGCCGCACAGGCCGGCGCGAGGGCGGTGATCCTGTACGGCGAGCAGCTCCCCGCCGGGGCGTTCGGCTTCGACGAGAGCGCCAGCGTTCCGGTCGTCGGCCTGCCGCCGGCCGCGGGGCGTGCGCTGCGGGCCGCCGTGGCCGCTGGAGCGAGCGCCGGGGTCGCGATCGGCGCGCCGCGCCGCGTCGCGAACGTGGGACAGGGCAATGTAGCGCCGTTCTCCTCGAGCGGGCTCGCCTTCGACGGCCGGGTCAAGCCGGAGCTCGTCGCCCCGGGGGTCGCCACCGCGACCTCGGACGCCGGCACCGACGACGGAGGCGCAGCCCGCTACGGCACCGTGAACGGGACGAGTGCCGCGGCAGCCACCGTCGCAGGAGCCGCTGCGCTGCTCGCCCAGGCACGCCCGTCGCTCGACGCGCTCGCGCTGAAGAGCCTCCTGGTCTCGAGCGCTAGACCGCTGCGTGATGACGCCGTCACGGCCCAGGGCGCCGGGATCGTCGACGTGGGCGCGGCCGCCGCGACGGAAATCGTCATCTCGCCTTCGACGCTGGCGCTCGGCCGTGCAACGCGCGCGGGCTGGCAGAGGCAACAGACGGTCCTCCTGCAGAACGTCTCGACGCGCCCGGTCACGCTGAAGATCGGCGTCGAGCGCACCGCCGAGGGCGCCGCCCCGGTCAGCTTCGAGGCGCAGCCGCGGGCGATCACGCTCCTGCGCGGCCAAGGCACGCGCGTCCGGATCACGATGCGCGTCACCGGCGAGCCCGTTGGCACCGCGCCGGCCGAAGGCGCGGTCACGGTCCAGCCGATCGGCGGGTCTCCGCTCCGCATTCCCTGGGCGCTTCGCTTCGGACGCGAGCGCAGTGACCTGGTCGGGGCGCCCCAGCTCGCGGTTCCGCGGGGGCTCAACGCCGGCAACGCCTTCTCCCCGTCGGACGGCCCGGCCTTCCTCTACCTCCGTGTTGGCCGGGTCGACACGACGAGCAGCGGCCCCGCCGTGCACCCGCTGGCGCGGCTCGACATCGAGCTCTGGACGGACGAAGGCCGGGACATGGGTCTGCTCGCGCGCGTCCGCGACGTGATCCCGGGCCAGCTCCAGTTCGCCCTCACAGGGCGCGACCCGTTCGGCAACCGGCTCGCCGCCGGGACGTACCAGCTGAGGATCGCCGGGTATCCCACTGAGCCTGGCCGGGTCAGCCGCAGGGCTCTGACCTTCACGATCAAGTAGCCGTATACTCGCCGCGGCTCGCAGAAAGTCGCTGCTATATCGAGGAAAGGAAGGCGCCCGTGTCGACAGCCGAGGCCCCGGCTTCTCACCTTCGCGAGAACCCGTTCGAGATCGCGAAGGACCAGCTCCGCCGCGTCGCAGACGTGTTCGACATCGACGACAACCTCGTCAACGTGCTCGGCGAGTGCAAGAAGGCGGTCTCGGTCTCGATTCCCGTGACCATGGACGACGGTCACACAGAGGTCTTTCAGGGTCACCGCGTCACCCACAACATCGCGCGCGGCCCGTCCAAGGGCGGCATCCGCTACCACCCGGACGTCACGCTCGACGAGGTCAAGGCGCTTGCGATGTGGATGACGTGGAAGTGCGCGCTGGCCGGCATCCCGTTCGGCGGCGCCAAGGGTGGCGTCGTCTGCAATCCGAAGCAGCTGTCGCGGGGCGAGCTCGAGCGCATGACCCGTCGGTTCACCACCGAGATCATCAACGAGATCGGGCCCGAGAAGGACATTCCGGCGCCCGACGTCGGCACCGACGGAAACGTGATGGCCTGGATCTTCGACACGTACTCGATGAACAAGGGTCACTCCGTGCTCGGCGTGGTCACCGGCAAGCCGCTGACGATCGGCGGGTCGCTGGGACGCGAGGAGGCCACCGCGCGCGGGGCGCTGTTCTGCATTCGCGAGGCTGTCGCGAAGAAGGATCTGCGGCTCGAGGGCATGTCCGTCGCCGTCCAGGGCTTCGGCAACGTGGGGAGCTTCCTGGCGAAGTTCCTCGCCGAGGACGGGGCGAAGGTGATCGCGATCTCCGACTCGCAAAGCGGGCTGCACAACCCGAACGGCATCGACGTGCAGGCGGCCCTCGCCCACAAGCGACAGAACGGCTCGCTCGCCGGGCTGAAGGGCGCCGAGGAGATCACGAACGACGAGTTGCTGCTGCTCGATTGCGACGTGCTCGCGCCGTGTGCGCTGGAGCAGGTGATCACCGAGGCGAACGCGCCGCAGGTGAAAGCGCGGATCGTGTGCGAGGGCGCGAACGGCCCGGTCACCCCGGCGGCGGACGAGATCCTCGAGGAGAAGGGGATCATGATCCTCCCCGACATCCTCGCGAACGCCGGCGGTGTCATCGTCTCGTACTTCGAGTGGGTGCAGGGCCTCCAGGAGTACTTCTGGAAGGAGGCAGAGGTGAACGCCAGGCTCAACGACATCATCACCAAGGCGTTCGACGAAACCTGGCAGACCTACCAGCAGCGCGAGACCACGATGCGCTTCGCCGCCTACGGCCTCGCCGTCCAGCGCGTCTCCGAGGCGACGATCACCCGCGGGATTTACCCGTAACGCTCGTCCGGCTCTTCCACGCGGAGGGCTGCCACCTCTGCGAGCGTGCGAGGGCTCAGGTGGCGGGGCTGCGCGAGGAGCTCGGGTTCGACCTTGAGGAGATCGACATCGGCGGCGACGCCGAGCTCGAGGCGCGCTATCGCGAGTGGTTGCCGGTCGTGGAAATCGACGGCGCGCGTGCGTTCGTGTACTACGTCCAGCCCGATGCGTTCCGTCGCAAAGTCGCCGCACAAAGTCGCCGCTCGGAGGGGAGCTTGTGACGGTCTGCCGCATGGAAGAACGCGGCACTGGCAGAATCGCGCGGCACTGTCACAAGCAACGACACAAGGAGTGGGTGTGGCGGATCGGCTGACCGTTGGGGTCGCGGCGCGGCTGTCGCGGTATCTCCAGGTCCTGACCCAGGCGAAGAAGATGGGCAAGGACCGGATCTCCTCGCAGGAGATCTCCGACTACACCAACATCAACGCGACCCAGATCCGGCGCGATCTCTCCGCGTTCGGGAAGTTCGGCAAGCGTGGTGTCGGCTACAACATCGACTCGCTGCTCGGCGAGATCCGCAAGATCCTTCGGACGCAGGGCCAGCACAACATCGCGCTCGTCGGGGCGGGGCGGCTCGGGCAGGCGATCGCGAGCTCGTCCATCTTTGCGGAGCACGGGATCAACATCGCCGCCGTCTTCGACACCGACGAGAGCAAGGTCGGGAGCGCGGTCGGGAACGTCCAGGTCAGCGAGTACGCGCAGCTGCAGGACATCATTCGCGACAAGAACATCATCGTCGGGGTGCTCGCCGTGCCCGCGCCGAGCGCGCAGGTGGCCACAAACGACCTCGTGCGCGCGGGCGTGAAGATCCTCTTCAACTATTCCGAGGCCCTGCTCGACGTTCCCTCCGACGTGCAGGTGCACACGTCGAATCCCGCGGTCGAGCTCCTCTACGCGCTCTACTTCCACCTGACGTAGCGCGTCGGCGGACATTGGCCCGGGGTCTGACCCCAGGCCACGTCCGTTTGCGCTAGACGCGGTGAACCGACTCGCAGTTCCGAACGACGTCGAGCCGGTCGACGATCGCCAAATCGCGTCCGTTCCCGCAGTCGACGACGTCACGCTGCCCGTCGGCGCTGAGCAGCCGATCGGCACCGTCGCCGCCTGCCAGCACGTCGCTGCCGGTCCCGCCGAACAGCTCGTCCGCGCCTGCACCGCCGGTCAGCAGGTCGCCGCCGGTTCCGCCGAACAGCTGGTCGTTGCCGCCGTCGCCGAAGAGCTTGTCGTTGCCGCCCTCGCCGAACAGGTCGTCGTTGCCCGAGCCGCCGTGGGCGACGTCGTCGCCGGCGCCGAGATGGGCGTCGTCGTCCCCGCCCGCGAGCTCGACGGAATCGTTCTTGTCACCCGTCTCGACCGAGTCCGAACCGTTCGTGCCGTGCTCGTTCTGGCCCTTTTCGTCCTTGGGCTCTTCGCGCGGTTCGTGACTCGCCGAGGTCGTCTCGGTGGGGGTCGTCGTCGTGACCGTGGAGGTCGTGGGCGTCTTGTGCTCGGAGTCGCCGGGGCCCTTGTTGTCGTTCCCGCCGCTCTCGTGCTCCTCTTCGCTCGTCGTCGTGGTGACCGTCGTCGGAGGATGCTCTGGCTCGTGCGTCGTCGTAGTCGTCGTCCCGGTGTGCTCCTCGTGGGAGGTGCTCACGGTCGTGCTCGTCGTTGTCGGTGTTCCTTCGGCCCGGCTCGCAGGCGTGGCAAGAGCGGCTGTGGCGGCCGCAAGCGCCACGATCGCAAGCGCGAGGGCAAACTTTCCGAATCTCATGAAATGCTCCTCGTCAGCGATGTCGGTGGAGCTCATTCATCGGCACGCGCCGAAAGGAACCGCCTGACCAGGTCGAGTGGCCCAATCGAGGGACGTGGGGGAACCCAGGGCTCCCCAACGAGTCCCCTCCTTCTCGGAGGCGCCAAGACACGCCATTGTGAGACTCCCGCTGGGCTAAGCCCGGCTCCGTCGGCGACGCGATCGGCGACGCGCGCGTGAAGATCATCCTTTGGCACGGGTATCTGTTGGCCGGGACGGGCTCGAACGTCTACACGCGGGCGCTCGCGCGGGAATGGGCGCGAGCGGGACACGACGTCGTGGTCGTGAGCCAGGAACGCGACCCGGGTCGGTACGACCTGGGGGGCGCCAAGACGGTGCGGCCCGAGCTGCCCGGAGACCTCCTGCCCGTGTTCGTCGTGGACGCGTACGAGGGTCTGACCCCGGTGCGCCTGCAGGACATGTCCACCGCCGACCGCGAGCGCTACGTCGAGGCCAACGCGGCCGCCGTCCGCGAGCTGCTCCCGGCCGACCTCGTCTTCGCGAACCACGTCCTCATGGGCGGAGCAGTCGGCGCTGCGTCAGCAGCGCGCTACGCGGTCAAGGCGCACGGCTCCGAGCTCGAGTACTCGATGCGCGGCAACGACGAGCTCGCGGCATGGGGGCGGGAGTCGCTCGAGCACGCCGAGGCCGTCTTCGTCGGCTCGGGCCACATCCGCTCGGTGCTCGAGGACGTCGTCGGCCACGTCGACCGTGTCCACGAGGTGCCCCCCGGAGTGGACGTCGACGAGTTCGTGCCCGCGCCCCGCGCGCAGGCGCTCGAACGGCTGCTCGCCGAGGCCCGGAATGACCCGCCGAACCCGGCGAACGCGGGGAAGCGGCTCCCGGACGAGGGCAACGCCGAACGGCTCGCGGAGTTCCTCGCGGGCGACGAGCCAACGGTCCTCTACTTCGGCAAGCTGCTCTACAACAAGGGCGTCCACGTCCTGCTGGACGCGCTCCGCGGCGTCGATGCCCGGGCGGTCATCGTCGGCTTCGGCGACTACCGGACGGAGCTCGAGGACGCCGCCCCGCCGCGCACGCTCTTCACCGGTCCGCTCGAGCACCGCCACCTCGTCCACCTGCTGCCGCTCGCGGACGTGACAGTCGTCCCCTCGATCTTCCCGGAGGCATTCGGGATGGTCGCCGCCGAGGCCGCAGCCGCCGGCTCGCCGCCCCTCGTCGCGCGCCATTCCGGGCTCGCCGAGATCGCCGAAGGGCTGGAGGCCGAGTACCCGCCGGAGCACCGCGCCCTCGCCAGCTTTCGCACCGGCGACGTGGACGACCTCGCCGCCAAGCTGAACGCGCTGCTCGCCCTGCCACGGTCCGAACGCGAAGCGCTGGGCGCTGCCGCACGCCGCGCGACGCTCGCGCGCTGGAGCTGGGCAGGCGTCGCGGACCGGCTGCTCGACCCCTTCAAATACCATCAGTCCTGATGGGCGACGAGCAGCGTCTCTCGCCGGACGAACAGCTCGCGTTCGCCCGCGAAGCGTTCGATTCCGGGACCGACTTCACCCTCGCCGTCGAGGAGGAGTTCGCGCTCCTCGACCCCGAGACCCTCGAGCTGACGAACCGCTTCGAGGAGGTGCGCGACGCCGCGGCCGGAACCGACTTGGAGGAGCACCTCGTCGGCGAGCTGATCGCGTCGGAGGTCGAGATCAAGACCGGACGCTGCGACACGTTCGCCGCGGCCTCGAGCGCTCTCGGCGAGCGACGGGTGCAGCTCCAGGAGCTCGCGGCCCGAGTCGGAGTGGGGCTCGCAGGAACCGGGACGCATCCCTGGAGCCGCTGGCAGGACCAGCGGATCATCGACACGCCGCACTACCGGCGTAACGACGAGCTCCTGCGCTACGTCGTCTGGCGCAACAACACCTTCGGGCTGCACGTCCACGTGGGGATCCGCGGGGCCGACCGCGCGGTCGCGGTCACGAACGCGCTGCGCAACGTCCTGCCCGAGTTGCTTGCGCTCTCCGCCAGCTCACCCTTCGTCGAGGACGTGGTGTCCGGCCTGCACTCCGCCCGCACGGAGATCTTCACGAAGCTGTTCCCGCGCTGCGGGATCCCGGACGTCTACGACGGCTGGGCCGGTTTCGAGGACTACGTGAGGTTCCTCTTCAGCACCGGTTCGATCACCGAGCACACGCAGCTCTGGTGGAGCGTGCGGCCGCACCTCAACTTCCCGACCGTCGAGATCCGGATTTGCGACGCGCAGCCCGAGCTGGTCGACGCCCAGGCGCTGAGCGCCCTTGCCTACGCGCTGACAGCCCGCTTCGCCCGCGCCGTCGACGAGGGCGAGCCGATTCCGGCGTATCCGAACCGGCTGCTCGAGGAGAACCTCTGGCGCGCGATCCGCTACGGCCTCTCGGGCGAGCTGATCGACTTCGAGCGCGGCGAGTCGGTGCCGGCGCGGGCTCGGATCGAGTCGCTGATCGAGTGGACGCTGCCGGTCGCCGAGGAGCTCGGCATCGCGGGTCAGCTCGCGATTCCGGTGCAAAATGCGGCGGAGCGCCAGTACGCGCGCCTCGAGGAGGGGCTGACGCCGCGCGAGATCTATGCCGAGCTCGCCCGCCCGCGCGAAGTGGTGGGATGAGCGAAGCCGGCGTTCCGACCGAGGAGCAGCTTAAGGAAGCGCTTGCGAAGATCAAGGTCGCGGACGTGCTCGTCGAGACGATGCAGGGCCTCGCGTCGCTCGGGTACCACCGCCTGAACCCGGAGACGCGCGACCTCGAGCAGACTCGCCTGGCGATTGAGGCGTTGAAGGCGATCGGCGGCGTGCTGGACGGCGTCGTCCCAGCCGACCTGACCCGCGACTTCAACCAGGTCGTGGCGAATCTCCAGCTCGCGTACGCGGGCGCCGCGGCCGAGTCTTCCTGACGCTCGCGAGCGGGACATTGTGATAGAAAACCCCGCGCGCCGAGAGCCCTCGGCGCTGACTTTGTGCGGGGAGGCCAAGGGATGCTCGTAGCTGGATTCTTCAACGACCACGCGGTTGCTTTCGCGCTCGCTTGCGGGGTCGTCGCCGTCGCCTACGGGCTCTATCTGACCTTCTGGATCCTGAAGCAGCCGGCTGGGTCGGAGCGCATGCAGGAGATCGCGCGCGCCGTCCAGGAAGGCGCTGCGGCTTACCTGAAGCGCCAGTACAGGACGATCGCGGTCGTCTCCATCGTTCCGTTCCTGCTCCTCGGCTTCTACAACAAGCTCGGCTGGGGTGCGGCGGCCGGCTTCATGATCGGCGCCGTTCTCTCCGCAGCGGCGGGCTTCATCGGGATGAACGTGGCCGTGCGCTCGAACGTCCGCACCGCCGAGGCTGCGAAGAGCGGGCTCAAGCCGGCGCTCAACGTGGCGTTCCGCGCCGGCTCCGTCACGGGCCTGCTCGTCGTCGGGCTGGGCCTGCTCGGCGTCGCCGGCTACTACGGGTTTCTGACGCAGGTTCTCGACAACTCGTCCGACTCGGCCGTCAAGGACCTCGTCGGGCTCGCGTTCGGAGGCTCGCTGATCTCCGTCTTCGCGCGACTCGGCGGCGGGATCTTCACGAAGGCCGCCGACGTCGGCGCCGACCTGGTCGGGAAGATCGAAGCCGGGATCCCGGAGGATGACCCGCGCAACCCCGCGGTGATCGCGGACAACGTCGGCGACAACGTCGGCGACTGCGCCGGAATGGCTGCAGACCTCTTCGAGACCTATGCGGTCACGGCCGTCGCGGTCATGCTGCTCGGCTCGACCCGGTTCCCGGCCGGCGACCTCGTGCTCTACCCGCTCGCCCTCGGCGGCATCTCGATCCTCGCCTCCGTGATCGGGACGTTCTTCGCGCGTGTCGGCCGCAGCGGAAACATCATGAACGCGCTCTACAAGGCCGTGATCGTCGCGACTGTGCTCTCGGCGATCGGCTTCATCCCGGTCACGCTCGCGTTCGACAACGGCAAGTTCAGCTTCCAGGATCTGTACCTCTCGGCCATCGTCGGCCTCGTCGTGACCTTCCTGCTGGTCGCGATCACCGAGTTCTACACCGGCACCCGCTGGGGGCCGGTCAAGGCGATTTCACGCGCGTCCCAGACCGGGCACGCGACGAACATCATCGAAGGGCTCGCGCAGGGAATGCAGGCGACCGCGGCCCCGGTGCTCGTGATCGCCACGGGGATCCTCGTCGCGCATCACTTCGCCGGCCTGTACGGGATCGGCGTGGCCGTGATGGCCCAGCTCTCGATGACCGGCCTGATCGTCGCGCTCGACGCCTACGGCCCGGTGACCGACAACGCGGGTGGTATCGCCGAGATGGCGGACCTCGACGAGTCGGTGCGGGCGATCACCGATCCGCTGGATGCCGTCGGCAACACGACGAAGGCGGTCACGAAGGGCTACGCGATCGGCTCCGCGGCCCTCGCGGCGCTCGTCCTCTTCGACTCGTACACGACCGGCCTCAACGACGCCGGCCTGCAGACGACCTTCAACCTCAGCGACGCCTGGGTCATCGCCGGACTGCTCGTGGGCGGACTGATGCCGTTCCTGTTCGCGTCGCTCGCCATGACCGCGGTCGGCCGCGTCGGCGGCGAGGTCGTGCAGGAGGTGCGCCGCCAGTTCCGCGAGCACCCCGGGATCATGGAGCGCACCGAGCGGCCCGACTACTCGCGCGCCGTCGACATCGTCACGGGGTCGGCGATCAAGGCCATGCTGCTCCCGGCGCTGATCCCGATCGCGTTCCCGATCATCGTCGGGATCATCAGCGCGAAGATGCTCGGCGGCCTGCTGATCGGCACGATCGTGACCGGCCTCTTCCTCGCGATCGCCATGACCGCCGGCGGCGGCGCGTGGGACAACGCGAAGAAGCTGATCGAGGACGGCGCGTATGGCGGGAAAGGCTCGGAGGCCCACGCGGCCTCGGTCACGGGCGACACCGTCGGCGATCCCTACAAGGACACGGCTGGCCCGGCGATCAACCCGATGATCAAGATCACGAACATCGTGGCGATCCTGATCATCCCCCTGATTGTGTCGATCCACGGCTGACACCGTGAGATCGACACCGTGGGGGAAACCCGGTTTCCCCCACGAGCCCCCTCGCTAGTCACGCCACCGGCGCGGGAAGCGCGGTTCCCGCACCGGCGGAGACATGAAGGGACCAAGGCCATGCGTCGGACGACGGCGATAGATTCCTGCGGTGCCTCGTAGGCGTCGGCGCCAACAAGGATTAGAGCGGGTCCTCGGGACGCCGGCGCTCTTCGCGACCGCTTACGGGAACGTCGGGTCCTCGATCTACTACGCGCTCGGGCTCGTGGCCGGGATCGCGCTCGGGCTCACGCCGCTCGTCTTCGTCATCTCCGGGCTGATCTTCGCCGCGACCGCGGCGACCTACGCGGAGGGCACGGTGCGCTATCCCGAGGCCGGCGGATCCTCGTCCTTCGCCCGCCACGCTTTCAACGAGCTGGCGAGCTTCTTCGCCGCCTGGGCGCAGATGCTGAACTACATCATCACGATCGCCATCTCGGCGTTCTTCGTGCCGCACTACCTCTCGATCTTCTGGGAGCCGCTCAAGCGCAACCCCTGGGACATCGTCGGCGGCGCGATCGTGATCGTCCTGCTCGTCCTCCTGAACATCGTCGGGATCAAGGAGGCCGCGAAGCTGAACATCTTCCTCGCGGTGGCCGATTTTGCGACCCAACTGCTGCTCGTCGCGCTCGGCTTCATCCTGATCTTCAGCCCCCACCTCGTGTTCAGCGCGAACCTGCACTTGGGCGTCGCGCCGACCTGGGGCAACTTCCTCCTCGCGATCCCGATCGCGATGATCGCGTACACCGGGATCGAGACCGTCTCGAACCTCGCCGAGGAGGCCCGTGACCCACCTCGCGACATCCCGCGCTCGATCACCTGGGTCGCCGTGGCCGTCTTCGCGATCTACTTCACGCTGCCGATGATCGCGCTCTCGGCGCTGCCGGTGATCCACGGCGCGGGGGGCTACTTCACGAAGCTCGGCCTGCCCCCGGAGCGGGGCGGCTTCGCCAACGACCCCGTCCTCGGCCTCGTCGAGAACCTGGGGATCCACGGGGCGGCTCTCTCCGTCGCGAAGGTCTACGTGGGAATCCTCGCCGCCACGATCCTGTTCATCGCGACGAACGCCGGCGTGATCGGAGCCTCGCGGATCACGTACTCGATGGCCAGCTACCGCCAATTGCCCGAGGTCTTCCGGCGTCTCCACCCGACGTTCAAGACGCCGTGGCTCGCGCTGATCGTGTTCGCGGGAGTCATCTCGATCGCGGTCCTGCTCCCGGGGCAGACGACGTTCCTCGGAGACATGTACGCGTTCGGAGCGATGCTGTCGTTCACGATCGCGCACGCGGCGATCGTCGCCCTGCGCGTCAAGGAGCGCGCCGGGGAGCCGGGCTATCGCGTGCGGCCGAACGTGCGGATCCGCGGGGTCGACTGGCCGCTCTTCGCGATCTTCGGCGGGCTTGGAACCGCCGCAGCATGGATCGTCGTCGTCGTCCAGAAGCCCGGGCCGCGCTGGGCAGGGCTCGGCTGGCTCGTCTTCGGGCTCGTCGCGTATCTGCTGTACCGCCGCCGGCTCGGAGTCGCCCCCGCCGAGACGACGCGGCTGCCGCTGCCCGTGGGTCGCGCGATCGCACTCGAGTACCGCAACATCCTCGTTCCCGTGGTGGGCGGGCCGGAATCGGACGAGGCGATGGACGTCGCGTGCCGCCTCGCGACCGAACGCCGCTCGACGATCGCAGCGTTCAGCGTGATCGAGATCGCACTGGAGCTCCCGCTCGACGTGCAGGTCGAGGAAGAGGAGGAGCGCGCGGACGAGCAGCTGGACGAGGCGCGCGCGATCGGCGACTCCTACGGCGTCAACGTGAGCACGCGGCTCGTGCGCGCGCGCAAAGCGGGCCGCGCGATCGTCGACGAGGCGACGAGGCGGCAGTCGGAGATCATCGTCATGGGCGCTCCGCGCGGCGGTCGCCGGGTCGGCAACGCGATTTTCGGCGACACGACCGACTTCGTCCTAAAGCACGCGCCGTGCCGGGTGATGGTCGCCGCCTCGAGCAAGGCCGCGTGAAGGCGTACCGCACCGCCGTCACGGTCTTCGCGCTGACGTTCGTCGGTCTCGGCTTCGCGCTCCTCGTGGTCACCGCGCTCCGCGGAGGAGGCGTCGGGCTGGTGATCGGGGCGCTCTTCATCGTTCTCGGCGCCGGTCGGCTCTACCTGCTGCGAATGCGCAAGTAACCTCACGCCGTGGCTCGCAAGCTGCCGCGCCTCCAGCGGGTTCTGGGCGCCCCGGCGCTCTTCTCGGTCGCCTACGGCGAGATCGGCTCGTCGATTTACTTCGCGCTCGGGATCATTGCGCTCCACGCGCTCGGCTTTACGCCGGTCGTCCTGCTCGCGGCCGGCCTCCTGTTCCTGCTCGTCACTCTGTCCTACGCCGAGGGCTCGGCCGCGATTCGCGAGACCGGTGGGGCGGCGACGTTCGTCCGGATCGCCTTCAACGACCTGATCGGCTTCGTCACCGGCTGGGCGATCTTCCTCGACTACCTGATCGTGATCGCGCTCTCCGCGCTGTTCCTCCCCAACTACGTCTCGCGCGCCTTCGGAATCGAGACCCTGGGCCGCTCGCCCTGGAACGTCGTGATGGCGATCGCTGCGATCTGGGCGATCTCGCTCGTCCGCCTGGTCCGCAGGTCGCGGCTGTACGCCTTCGTGATCGTCGTCGCCGTACTGGACCTGTTCACGCAGCTCCTGCTCGTCGTCCTCGGCTTCGCGCTCGTCTTCTCGGAGTCCGCCCTGACGCGCGGCACGTCGCTCGGCACCTCGCCGACCTGGCACGGGATCGCGTTTGCGCTGCCCCTGGCGATGCTCGCCTACACCGGCCTCGAGACGATCGCGAACTTTGCCGAGGAAGCGCGCCGGCCTGGCATCGACATCCCGCGGGCGGTCTTCGGCGCGATCGGGCTCGTCGTCGCGATCTACGTCCTGATCGCGCTCGTCGGGCTCTCCGCGTTCCCGCCGGAGCACGGGACCACGCTGCTCGGCACGGAATGGCTGCGCGCGCCGCTCATGGGGATCGTCACCCAGCTCGGCACACACCTGCCCTTCTGGATCGCCTCGCCGCTACGCGTCTACGTCGGCGTCACGGGCGCATTGATCCTGCTCGCCGCCGCGACGACGTCGATCTCCGGCTTCACGCGGCTCGCCTACTCGCTGGGGGAGCATGGCCAGCTTCCGCGCGCGTACGGGCGCCTGCACCGGCGCACGCTCGCGTCCCCGGCCGCGGTCGCGTCGGCCGCGCTCATCGCCTCGGTGCTCGTGCTCGCGACATCGCGCCTCGACAACCCGGTCGCGTTCCTCGCCTCGCTGTTCAGCTTCGGGATCCTGCTCGCGTTCACCGCAGCGCAGCTCGCGGTGATCAAGCTCCGCTTCACCGAGCCCGACCGGCGGCGGCCCTTCAAGGTGCCGCTCTCGATCCGCGTGCGCGGGGCTGCTGTGCCGCTGCCCAGCGTCCTGGGCGCATTGCTGACGTTCGCGATCTGGATCGTCGCCCTCGCGACGCATCCCGGCGCGCGCTACGCCGGGCCGGCCTGGCTCGCCGCGGGCCTCGTCGTGTACGTCCTCACGCGCCGCTCGCACGGCGAAGGGCTGACCGAGCATGTCGTCTCCGCCGACGAGCTGACGCTGCCGCCGGAGGCAGCGTTCACGAGCATCCTCGTGCCGCTGAAGCTCGGTGACATCGGCGAGGAGATGGTCGCGACCGCGGTGAAGCTCGCCGAGGAATCGCGCGCGAAGGTGCACGCGCTGCACGTGGTGCGCGTTCCGCTCGACCGGCCGCTCGCAGACGAGCTGGCGGAGGAGGAGGAGCGGTCGACGGAGGCGATTGCGGAGGCCAAGCTGCTCGGCGCCGACTACGACGTTTCGGTCGAAGGGCATGTCGTGCGCGCGCGCTCGATCGGCGACGCGATCGTGTCGGAGGCGAAGCGCCTCGACGTCGACCTCGTCGTCCTTGGCTCCGCACCGCGCTGGCGGCGCCAGTCCCGCTTCTTTTCGCCGACCGTCGAGTACGTTCTCCGCAAGGCGCCCTGCGAGGTTCTGATCGTCGCTTTCCCGCAGGGAGTCTTCGAAGACCCCGTCCCCGCTTGAGAAGGAGCTGACCGGATGGCCGACCCGCGCATCGAGTCCTACGCCAAGCTGCTCGTGGAGACGTGCCTGGACGTCCAGCCCGGCTGGCAGGTGGTCGTCGGCTCCTCGTACCTCGGCAGGCCGCTCGTCGAGGAGGTCTGCCGGCAGATCGGCGCGAAGGGCGCCTATGCGCTCATGCGGATCGGCTTCAACGGGATCGGCGTCGGCCCCGAACTGGCCTGGGTCAAGGCGGCGCCGGACGAGCTGTTGAAGGAGATCCCGTCCATCGACTACTACGCCCTGATGAACCTCGACGCGGTGATGGTGATCGTCGCGCCCGAGAACACGCGCGAGGCCTCGGCGATCCCGCAGGAACGGCTGCAGCTGATGCAGGCCGCGGCGCGTCCCGCGAACGAGCGGATCATCTCGGGCGAGGTGCCCTGGGTCGGCTGCCAGTATCCGACGCCCGCCCTGGCCCAGGAGGCGGAGATGAGCCTCCAGGATTTCGAGGATTTCCTCTACGGCGCGGTGCTGCTCGACTGGGACGCCGAGGGGAAGAAGATGGAGCGGATCAAGGAGCGGTTCGACCGCGCGGACGAGGTGCGGATCGTCGGCGCCGAGACCGACCTGACGCTCAGCCTCGCCGGTCGCGAGGGCAAGGTCGACGCGGGCGGCGCGAACATCCCGGGGGGCGAGGTCTTCTACAGTCCCGTCGAGGACTCAGCCGAGGGGACGGTCGCGTTCATCGAGTTCCCGGCCGTGCTGGCGGGTCGCGAGATCGAGGGGATCCGGCTGCGCTTCGAGGGCGGCAGGGTCGTCGACGCGTCAGCCGCGAAGAACGAGGCGTTCCTGCTCGAGACGCTCGACACCGACGAGGGCGCGCGCCGCCTCGGCGAGCTCGGGATCGGCTGCAATCCCGGGATCACGCGCCACATGAAGAACACGCTCTTCGACGAGAAGATCTACGGCACCGTCCACCTGGCCCTCGGCAAGGGCTTCCCGTGGCTCGGCGGCTCGAACGACAGCCTCATTCACTGGGACATCGTGAAAGACCTGCGAAACGGAGGAGAGCTGTATTGCGACGGGGAACTCGTCCAAAGAGGCGGCGAATGGCAACTGTGATCACGCAAGGGCGCCGGCTTTCTTCTCCGGCTGAGCCGGGCTTTGCCCGGCGGGAGCCTCGCCAGGGCTCGCTCGGTCGATCCCGAGAAGGAGGGGGCTCACGGGGGAACCCTGGGTTCACCCGTGCTTTGCGAGCTACCCTGGTCGTATGAAAGCGATTGTTGTCGGCTGCGGAAGGGTCGGTTCGTCGATCGCGCTGCAGCTTGCGCGCGAAGAGTGGGACGTGACCGCGATCGACGAGAAGGAAGAGGCCCTCCAGCGGCTCGGCGAGCACTGGGGCGGCGGGTTCGTCGTCGGGCACGGAATGGACACCGAGATCCTGCGCAAGGCGGGCATCGAGGAGGCCGACGCCGTCGTGGTCGCGACCAACGGGGACAACACGAACATCGTCGTCGGACAGGTCGCCCAGAAGCGGTTCGACATCCAGTGCGTGGTCGTCCGCATCCTCGACCCCGCGCGCGCCGAGTTCTACAAGGGGCGCGGCCTGCGCACCGTCTGTCCGACGCAGACCGCGATCGACGAGCTCACCGAAGCGGTGCGCTCGTGCGAGATCCCGCGCCAGCCGGCGGAGGTGAGCAGCTGATGTACGTCTTGATTGCAGGCGGCGGGAAGGTCGGCGCGAGCGTGATGCGCTCGCTGCTCCGCAAGGGCCACGAAGTCACGCTGATCGAGCAGCGCCGCGACCGGTTCGAAGCGCTCGAGGAAGAGTTCGAGCACATGGCCATGAACGGCGACGCGACCGAGCTGTACGTGCTCGAGCGCGCGGGTATCGGTCGGCCGCCGGACCTCGTGCTCGCGCTCACGGGCGACGACGAGGACAACATGGTCATCGGCCAGCTCGCGCGCGACAAGTACGGCGTCGACAAGGTCGTCGCGCGCGTGAACGACCCGCGCAACCAGCCGCATTTCGACCTGCTCGGCATCACGCAGACGGTCTGCGCGGTCTCGAACATCCTCGGCCTGGTCGAGCACGAGGTGCCGGAGCACGACCTGATCCACCTGCTCGAGCTGCGCAAGGAGAACCTGGAGATCGTCGAAGTGCAGATCCCGAAAGGCGCACCCTCGGCCGGCAAGAAGGTCGAGAAGCTGCCACTCCCTGAGGGCGCGCGGCTGATCTCGGTGATGCGGAACGGCCAGTCGGAGATCGCCGTCGGCTCGACCGAGCTGCAGGAGGGCGACCAGGTGCTCGCGGTCTTGCAGCCCGGCAAAGAGGACGAGCTCCGGCGCGTCCTCTTGCAGAGCTAACCTGCGAAACGTGCGGCTGCTCGGCTTGCTCGCGCTCGGCGCGCTGCTCGTCGTCCCTATCTCCGGCGCGGCGCACGGGCGCTCCGCGCTCACTCTGCGGCCCTTCGTGTCAGGCCTCGACGCGCCGCTCTACCTGACCGCGACGAAGAGCCAGCCGAACACGGTCTACGTGGTCGAGCAGGCCGGCACGATCCGCACGGCGACGAACGGAAAGCTCAGCGCCAGGCTGTTCCTCGACATCCGCTCGAAGGTGAAGAGCGGCGGCGAGCAGGGGCTCCTCTCGGGCGCGTTCCACCCGAACTACGCGAAGAACCACAAGCTCTATGTCGACTACACCGACCTGAACGGCGACACGCGCGTGGTCGAGCTGCGCTCGCGGAACGGCGTGGCAGCGCGCACCGGCCGGCAGCTCCTGTTTGTCGACCAGCCGTTCGAGAACCACAACGGCGGCCAGCTCCAGTTCGGGCCTGACGGATGGCTGTACGTCGGCATGGGCGACGGTGGGTCGGGCGGCGATCCCGGCAATCGCGCGCAGAACCTCGGCAGCCGGCTCGGGAAGCTCCTGCGCATCAACGTGAACACGAAGCGGCCGGTCGTCCAGGTCGCGGGCTACGGGCTCCGCAACCCGTGGCGCTTCTCCTTCGACCGGCGCGGCGGCGATCTCTACATCGCCGACGTCGGCCAGGGGTCGTGGGAGGAAATCGACTACACGCCGCGCTCGAGCCCGGGCCTCGAGAACTACGGCTGGCGGGTCTACGAAGGGACGCACCGCTACCAGCAGGGACAGGAGCCGTCGGGACCGGGAAAGCTCGTCATGCCGGTCGCCGAGTACTCGCACAGCCTGGGGTGCTCGGTCACGGGCGGCTACGTGTACCGCGGCGCTTCGGTTGCCGCAGCGCAAGGGCGCTACTTCTACGGCGACTACTGCAGCGGCCGGATCTGGAGCCTGCAGGTCTCCGGCGGCAAGGCGACCGACGTGCGGGTGGAGAGCCTCCGCGTCAACCAGCTCACGTCGTGGGGCGAGGACGCGAGGGGTGAGATTTACGCGGTCTCCGGCAGCGGCACGATTTACAAGCTGGCCGGCTAGCCCGACCGCCGGCGCCGCACCTGCGGCGACTGCTGGCCGAGTGCGGCATAGGCGAGTGCCTGCAGAGACTCGGTGAGCGTCGAGAGCTCGCGGGCAACGCGGAGGAGGCCCTCCTGCGTGTCGAGCTTGCGGTTGATCCCGCGCACCTCGGCGGTCAGCGCGTCGAGTCGCTCGAGGAGCGCGTCGAGTTGTCGGTCGTCGAGGGGCTTCCGCTCCACCGACCTGGATCGTACCGCCGGTAGATCGCAATTCCGGCGAGCACGCCGACTACGTCGATCGCTACGTCGAGGGGCGACGCATGGCGACCGCTCACGAAGTGCTGGTGGAGCTCGTCGCTCGCGGCGTAGGCGACCGCGGCGAGCGCGGCCAGGACCGGACGGCCGAGCGCACGCAAGAGCAGCGCCCCGAGGATCCCGTACTCGGTCGCGTGAGCGAGCTTGCGAAGCACGAGATCCCAGGTCCCGAGCCCGGTACCGAGGTGCGGGATCGACGAGAGCGCGAAGATCACGGCCGCCCAGACCACGACGGGAAGCCACAGCGAAACGCTGCGAGAAGCCTGCATCCCGGCCATCGTAGGCGCCGACTCGGCGGCGCCGTCTCAGGCCGCGGAGGCTTGACTCCGTGGCCGTCTGAAATGTCCGGTCGACCCGTCCACCGATTAGCAGCCCCGCTGGTAAGCTCGCGCCCACATACCGGTGAGCGGTGAGGGAACTCCGGTGCAAGTCCGGGACGGTCCCGCCGCTGTAAGGGGAGTTTGCTCCCGCGCCACGCAAGCCACTGGCTTCGGCTGGGAAGGCGGCGCGAGAGGGAGCCCCGAGTCAGAAGACCTGCCGTTCGCCGAGAACTCGAACCCCTCGCGGAAGGGAGGATTCGTTGCTTCACCGTTCTCGCGTACTCATCGCCTCGATCTTCGTGGCACTCCTGGCGGCTCCGGCCGCCCTCGCCGTCGACGCGCACATCCGCGTCGAGGGCAAGACGACGACCATCTACGGCGCGACCCAGCCGATCCTCGCCGTGCAGGCAACCGCTCTCGACGCGCTCGAGACGGCGAGCTTGATCGGCGAGTTCTATTACCACGTCCGCAACGCGTCCTTCGGCAACTACGTCGATCAGATCGGGCGCTATCCGGCCGCAGGCAATGCGGGCTGGGTGTTCAAGGTGAACGGCGCGCTCCCGCCTGTCGGCGCCGATGCCGTCCAGCTCAAGAACGGCGACGTCGTACTGTGGTACTACGCCGAGTTCGACGCGAGCGGCGCCGGGCCGGCGACGCTCGACCTCCGCCGTGTCGGCAAAACCTGTTACCAGGCCTGGCAGCAGGACGACCAGGGCAAGCGGACGCTCGCGGCCGGGTCGATCCTCACGATCGGCCCGCGCAAGATCGGGACGTCGCACGGACGCGCTTGTATCAAGGGCAAGCACGGGCTCGTGCGAGCGATCCGCGCCGGATCGATTCGTTCCCAAGCGGTGAGGTGAGACTCCGCTTTCTCGTCGTCTGCGCCGCCGCCGTCCTCTCGGCCGGTTGCGGCGCAGGCGGCGGCGGAGGAACGGCGCAGATCTGGATCACGCGAGACCGTGGGGCGCACGTCGTTTTGATGGGCACCGTTCCCGCAGGCCTGACCGCGATGCAGGCCCTCGATCGCGTGGCGGACATCCAGACGCGCTACGGCGGCCGCTTCGTGCAGGCGATCGGCGGTGCGCAGGGCAGCCTGTCCGGGCGGCGCGACTGGTTCTACTTCGTCAACGGGATCGAGGCCGATCGCAGCGCCGCCGAGGTGCGTCTGCGGGCCGGGGACGTCGAGTGGTGGGATCTGCGGAGCTGGGCGAACGGGCAGATGAGCCAGCCGGTCGTGGTCGGCTCTTGGCCCAAGCCGGTGGACGGCAACGTTCTGGTCATCTCGGATGACGGCGCTCGTGCGGCGGGTGCCGCGCTCGCGCAGTCGGTGCACGCAAACGGTGGCCGGAATCGCATCCTCGTCGTCTCGAGGCCGGTCGTCTTCCACGGTGTGCGCAGCCCCTCCGGCAAGGTGACCTTCACGATCAGCGCCGCGGACGCACGTCGGCTCGCCCGCGACCCGAAGCTGGCCCGCTTCCGCTACGAGGGGCTGCCGTGAGCCCGGCGCCCGCAGCCGCGCTGCTCGCCGCGCTTGGCGCGGCCGCGCTGCTCGCCGACCGCAGTGCGCCTCCCGCGGCGATCGCGCTCGTGCTCCTCGTCGTCTGCCTGCGCGCGAAGACTCCGCGCCGCTGGGTGTACCTCGCCGGAGCGCTGCTCATGTCCGGGTCGGTCCTCGTGCTCTCGCCGTTCTTGCAGAGCGCCGGCTCGCACGTGCTCTGGAGCGGGCCGATAGTGCCCGTGCTCGGGTCGCTGGACGTGACGCGCGAGGAGTTGGCGATGGCTGCGCTGCAGGCGTCGCGCCTTGCAGCGCTGTCGCTTGCGTTCACGGCCTACGCTCTGCTGCTCGACCACGACCGGCTCGTCCAAGCTGCGGGGTTCGCGCGCCGCTCGACGCTCGCGGTCGCGCTGGCGACCCGGCTGCTGCCCACGCTCGAGCGCGACGCCGTGGGGATGCTCGAGGCGCTGCGGGGCCGCGGCGTGGCTCTGTCGGGCGTCCGCGGACGCGCGACGCTCGTCTCGCCGCTGCTCGCAGGCTCGCTCGAGCGCGGTCTCAACCTCGCCGAGGCGATGGAGGCGCGCGGCTATGGCCGGCCCGGCGCGACGCGTTTGCCGAAGGCTCGACACAACGCCTGGGACGCCGCCGCGCTCGTGGCTGCCGTCGTCGTGCTCGTGGTAGGGGTGCTGTGGCTCTAGCTTCCGTGAATGGGCTGACGTTCTCGTACCCGGACTCGCCAGCGCGGACCCTCACCGACGTCACGCTGAGCATCGAGCCCGGCGAACGCGTGGTCGTCCTGGGCGGGTCCGGGTCGGGGAAGTCCACGCTGCTGCGCACGCTTACGGGCCTCGTCCCACACTTCCATGGCGGACGGTTCGCCGGCCGGGTCGAGATCGACGGCCGCGACACCCGCCGCGAGCGGCCGGCCGACCTCGCCGGAACGGTCGCGTGCGTGTTCCAGGATCCAGAGGACCAGATCGTCATGACGCGGGTCGAGGCGGAGGTCGCGTTCGGTCTGGAGAACCTCGGCACGCCGCCCGACGCGATCGCCGGACTCGTGCGGCGCGCGCTCGCCTCGGTGGGCGCCGAGCACCTCGTGGAGCGGCGGACTTCCGAGCTCTCGGGCGGCGAGCTGCAGCGGGTGTGCCTTGCGGCGGCCCTTGCGCTCGCGCCTCGCCTGCTGCTGCTGGACGAGCCGACGTCCCAGGTCGATCCGGGCGGCGCGACGGCCTTCTTCGAGCTGCTCGGAGACCTGCCGTGCGCGGTCGTCTGTGCAGAGCAACGACCGGCGCGCGCGCTCGAATGGGCGGAGCGCGTCCTCTTCCTCGACGGCGGTCGCCTCGAGCTCGACGCGCCCGTCGACGAGGCGCTCGACTGGCTGCGCGCGCACCGGCCGGCGTTTCTCCCGCGCGTTCCGGCGGTGCCGAGCGAGCCTGCCTTTGGGCCCGCGGTCTGCCGGCTCGACGGCGTCTCGTACGAGGGCCGCGTGGGCGAGACGAGCCTCGCGGTCGGCCGGGGCGAGATCGTCGCGCTGGTGGGACCGAACGGCTCGGGCAAGACGACGCTCGCCAAGCTCGCTGCGGGGCTCCTCGAGCCCAGCACCGGCGGGGTCGAGCTGCGCGGTCGCGCGGCCTATCTGTCCCAGGATCCGGGTCGCTACCTCGTGCGCGAGCGCGTCGAGGACGAGGTGGCGCTCGGCAGCGACGGCGATCTCGCGCGCGCCCGCGCGGCGCTGGCTTCGGTCGGCCTCGGCGGCCACGAGCGCCGTCATCCGCGCGATCTTTCGAGCGGCGAGCGCGAGCGGCTCGGTCTGGCCTGCGTCCTCGTCACGAAGCCGGACTTACTCGTGCTGGACGAGCCCACGCGCGGCGTCGACCCCGAGCGCAAGGACCGGCTGGCCGAGCTGCTCCGCGCCGGGCGAGACGGCCGCGCGACCCTCGTCCTGACCCACGACCTCGTCTTCGCCGGCGAGGTCGCCGACCGCCTCTTCTCGCTCGACGAGGTCCGGGAGCCGGCGCTTGCCTAGGCTGGCTTTCGGCGGAGCTCTCGCGGCCGCGCTGGCGGCAGCTTTGTGGACGGCGCACGCGCCGGATGACGCGGCACTCTCGCTCCTGCTCGTTGCGGGCGCGCTGGTCGTCGCCGCCGCGGCGTGGCTCGAGACCGGCACCGCTTCGGCGAAAGAGCTGGCGGTGATCGCCACGCTCGGCGGGGCCGCCGCGGCGGGCCGTGTCCTCTTCGCGGGCATTCCGGGCGTCCAGCCGGTCACCGTGATCGTCGTCGCGGCCGGCGCGGCACTCGGGTTGCGCGCCGGGATCCTCGTCGGCGGCCTCGCCGCGCTCGTCTCGAACATGTTCCTCGGCCAGGGACCGTGGACGCCGTGGCAGATGCTCGCATGGGGCGGCTGCGGCGCCGTCGGTGCGCTCGGCGCTCCCCTGCTGCGGCGGCGGATCCCCTTCGCGCTGGTCTGCTGCATCCTCGGGTTCGCCTTCAGCGGCCTGATGGACGTCTGGGAGTGGTACAGCTTCTTCCCGCACACGTGGGCCGCGCTGGCCGTCCAGATGGGACGTGGCGTCTGGTTCGACGGTGCGCACGCAGCCGGCAACCTCGTGCTGGCGCTCGCGATCGGCCCCGAGCTGAGGAGGCTGCTCGAGCGCAACGCGCGCCGGCTGAGAACCGAGGTCGTCTGGGTCCGACCAGCGGAGATTGCAGCTCCGGCGGCGCAAACGGACGGAGAGCGATGGGCCTATTCGGCCAGACCGGACGCCTAGCGTGGGCGTGAGACTCGCGCTTGCGGCCGCCATTGTCGCGCTCGCAACCCCGGCGGGCTACGTCCAGTCGCACCAGGCCGCGAGCGGCGGCTTCGCCGAGCCGGGGCAGCGCGCGACGCCGGGGCTGACGGCCTGGGCCGTGCTCGGCCTGGCCGCCAGCGGGCAGGACACGGGCGCGGCGTACGGCTACCTGGCCGCGCACGAGCACGATCTCGAAGCGGCGACGGACGTCGAGCTCGCCGTGCTCGCGGAGAGCGTCACCGGTGGCGCGTCGGCCGCGCTCGTCACGCGGCTGCGCACGCTCGTCCGCCCGACCGGAGCGATCGGGCCCGCGCTCAACTCGACGTTCTGGGGCGTGCTGGCCCTCCGGCAGGCCGGGCTCCCGGCTCCGGCCGCGACCGCGGGCTTCATCATCCGGCGCCAGACGCGCTCGGGAGGCTGGCCGTGGCTGACCGGGACAGGGCCGGACTCGAACGACACCGCCGCTGCGATCCAGGCCCTCCGCGCGCTCGGCGTGCGCGGACGCCCGATCGAGCGAGGGCTCGGATACCTTCGGGCGCGCCAGCGGCCCGACGGCGGCTTCGAGCTCGACCCCGGGCGCGGCTCGGACTCGCAGTCGACCGCCTGGGCGATTCAGGCCTTCGTCGCCGCAGGCCGGGAGCCGCCCGTCGCCGCCTTCCGCTACCTCGCACGCATGCGCAGGAGCGACGGGAGCTACCGGTACAGCGCCCGCTACGTCTCGACTCCGGTGTGGGTGACGTCGCAGGTGCTCGCCGCGACGGCGCGGAAGCCGTTTCCGCTGCGTTGATACTCTGACGGCGGCCTCCGGGCCGTCTTATGCGCCTCCGCTGAGCATCCACGTTTCGCTTTCCGCTCTCCGGAGGTCCCTCTTTGTCTCGTCCCGCCGGCACGCTCGCCGCGCACCGCGTCACCAAGCACCACGGCCCGCAGCTCGTCCTCGAGGACGTCTCGCTCGGCGTGCCACCGCGCGCACGGATCGGCGTCGTCGGTCCGAACGGCGCCGGGAAATCGACGCTGCTGCGCATCCTCGCCGGGCTCGAGGAGCCGGACACGGGGCGCGTGACGCGGGCGCCGGCGACGCTTACGGTCGGCTACCTGCCGCAGGAACGCGATGTGCGGCCCGGGGAGACGCTGCTCGGCCACCTTGCGCGCCGGACCGGGGTGGCTGACGCCGGCGCGCGTCTCGACGAGCTGGCCGAGAGGCTGGAGGGCGACCCGGCGCTGGCGGAGGAGTACGGCAACGCACTCGAGCGCTTCCTCGCGCTCGGCGGCGACGACCTCGCAGCGCGCGCCGGGGCGGCTGCAGGCGATGCAGGCCTCGGGCCGGAGCGGCTCGACCAGCCCCTCTCGACGATGTCCGGAGGCGAGGCCGCGCGCGCGGGGCTCGCCGCGATCCTGCTTTCCCGCTACGACGTGCTTCTGCTGGACGAGCCGACGAACGACTTGGACTTTGCCGGGCTCGAGCGCTTGGAGCGCTTCCTGCGGGCCACGTCCGCGGCCGCAGTGATCGTCTCCCACGACCGTGACTTCCTCGACCGCGCCGTCACCCGTATCGCCGAGCTCAGCGAGTGGACGCACCGCTCGTCCGAGTACGCCGGCGGCTTCGCGGAGTACGAGCAAGCCCGCGACGCGGCGCGGGCCGAGCAGTACGAGCGCTACGGCGCGGTCGAGTCGGAGAAACAGCGGCTCGACGAGCAGAAACGGCGCATGCAGGAATGGGAGCGGCGCGGATACGGACAGGGCCGCAAGAAGAAGAAGACGAAGGACGTCGCGAAGACGTTCGCTGGCCGGATCGCTCGGCTGGACCGCGCGGAGAAGCCGTACGAGCCGTGGCAGCTCCAGCTCGAGCTCGCCGGAGGGCGAAGGGCCGGCGACGTCGTCGCCCGTCTCGAAGCGGCGGTCGTCGAGCGCGGCGGGTTCCGGCTGGGCCCGGTCGATCTCGAGCTCGGCCACGGCGACCGGCTCGCGCTCGTCGGCCCGAACGGCAGCGGCAAGACGACGCTGCTGCGCGCGCTCCAGGGAACGGAGCCGCTGACCGAGGGGCGCCGCTGGATCGGGCCGGGCGTCGTGATCGGCGAGTTGGAGCAAGGGCGTGATGCGCTCGCGGGCGACGAGCCGCTCCTGCGGCAATTCTCGCGCGCTGCGGGGACTCCTGACGAGGACGCCCGCGCCCAGCTCGCGAAGTTCGGCCTCGGGGCCGACGACGTGCTCCGCCCCGCCGCCTCGCTCTCGCCGGGCGAGCGTACGCGCGCCGGACTCGCGCTGCTGGCCGCGCGCGGCGTCAACACGCTCGTGCTCGACGAGCCGACGAACCATCTGGATCTTGCGGCGATCGAGGAGCTCGAGCGCGCGCTCGAGAGCTTCGAGGGAACGGTCGTGCTCGTCACGCACGACCGGCGCTTCCTCGAGCGCTTCCGGGCTACGCGGACGTTGGAGCTGTGACCCAGCCGGGCTCGGGCCGCTCGAGGCGGCCCTTGTCCACCAGCCGCTCGACGAGCTTCTCTTTTCGCTTGGCCCACGTCCAGCTGAACCAGCGGGGCACCTCGCGCTCCGGTGCGACGACCGCGGCCCGCACCGCCGCGACGACGAGGTCGTCCAGACCGCCCCGCTTGCTCGCCTGCGGGTGGACCTGATCCCACCGCGCGAGCTCGCTCGTGTGCTCGTGCCCGCCGTTGGCCGTCTCGAGCACGACTGTCCGCCGGACGACGGCCCCGCAGAGCTCGAGCGGGGACAGCGCGAGCTTGAGCTCCTTCGGCTTCAGCGGCAGCTCAGTCCGCAAGTCCTCGAGGAGCGCCGGCCCCGCGGCGTCGAGGTGCCCGAGTACGAGCGCCCAGTCGTCGGCTTCGCCCGCCATGCGCTCGATCTCGCTGCGGCAGAGCGGGTCGAGGAGCGCTGCGACCTCCGCCGAGACGACCACGTTCTTCCCGCGGTGGACGTTGAGGCGGTAGGCGCCGTCCCGCTCCGCCAGCTGGCCGAACCACGTCCACTTCGTCGCCGGCCACGAGCCGAAGCCGCGGCCTCCTGGCGAATAGGGCTCCTCGTGGCACGCTTCGTAGAGGCTCGGCAGCGCGCAGTCGGGCGTGCGCGTCAGGAGACCGCGGTCGAGCAGGAACTCCTCGGCCTCGTCGAGCGTCTGCAGCGCGCGATCGGGGGTCAGGCGGCACTCGTAGGCGCGCCGCTCCTGCAGCTCCCGGAGCGAAGCCATGGCCTTCTTATACTCCTCGGCAGTGGCATCCGCCGCGATCCTCACGATTGGAAACGAGCTCGTTTCCGGCGACGTCGCCAACACGAACGGCTCGTGGCTCGCGCAGCGGCTCGAGGCCCTGGGCATCTCCGTGCACCTGATCGCCTCGCTGCCGGACGAGCTCAACCGGATCGCGGAGTTCGTGCGCGCCGAGGCGCCGCGGGCCGACTTCGTCTTCGTCACCGGCGGGCTCGGCGGTACGCCTGACGACATCACGCGCGAGGCGATCGCCGCCGCCTTCGAGGTCGAGCGCGAGGAGGTTCGCGACGTCGCGGATGATCTGCGTGCGCGTTTTCCGTCCGATCCCGAGTACGCGGCGCGCTGGGCGGCGCTGCCGGTCGGCTCGCGGCCGCTCGACAATCCTCTCGGCGGCGCCCCCGGGTTCACGATGGACAACGTGTATGTCTTTCCCGGCCTGCCGGCCGAGATGGAGGCGATGTTCGAGGCGATGGAGGAGGACTTCCGCGTCGCCCACCCGATCGGCTCGTGGCGGCGCAAGTACAGGACGACGGAGAGCCGGATCGTGACCGTGCTCGAGGCGATGGGCGACCGGCATCCGGGCGTCCTCGTCGGCTCGTACCCGAGCTTCGACGCGAAGGGAAGCGAGGTCGAGATCGTCGTGAAATCGAACGACCAGGCAGCGCTGGAGCAGGCCGTGGCGTGGCTCGAAACTGCTCTAGAAGAGGCGACGCGGGTCTAGAAAGGGGAGAAGGCTCCGAAGCGGGGGAGGCGAACCCCGCTCGGGCTCCGAGGGTCCGGGCTACGAGCTACGCCGAGAGGCGAAGCTGCAGGCCGGAATCCGAGAACTTCCGGAGCTTGTCCCGGAGTGTGGCCGCACTCATCTGTTTCCTCCCATGTTCCGCAGGGATACGCCGGGTCTCACCATGCGCCCATTTGTCCGTTCGGGCCATCCCTCGAACGAGCCCTTCGCGCCACGGCCGTCCCGGCCACTGTCCGTGGGTCTGACCCCGGGACATGTTGCGCCGGGACATGGAGTTCGTGCCGGAAGCGTGCCGAACGATCCACAGCGCCGCCCCGCTAGCATCGACGGGGTGAGCGTTGCCGCGCCCGAGACCTACCTCGCCGACCTGAACCCGGCGCAGCGCGAAGCGGTCCTGACCACCGAGGGGCCTGTGCTCGTGATCGCCGGCGCCGGCTCCGGCAAGACCAGAGTCCTCACCCACCGCGTCGCCCACCTGCTCGCCGCGGTCGGCGCGAAGCCGCCGGAGATCCTCGGGATCACGTTCACGAACAAGGCCGCGAACGAGATGCGGGAACGCCTCGAGCTGCTGCTCCCGAGCGGGGCCCGGGGCCTGTGGATCCTGACCTTCCACGCCGCCTGCGGCCGCATGCTCCGCCGTGAGGCGCCGCGCCTCGGCTATCGCACCAACTTCACCATCTACGACCAGGCCGACCAGATCCGCCTCACGAAGCAGTGCCTGGAGGAGCTCGAACGCGATCCGAAGCGGTTCATCCCGCGCGGCATCCACGCGCAGATCTCGAACGCCAAGAACCAATTGATCTCTCCGGACGAGTACCGCAACCGGGTCGCCTCCTTCTACGACCAGACCGTCGCGGACGTGTACGAGCTCTACCAGAAGCGCCTCTTCGCCTCGAACGCCGTCGACTTCGACGACATCCTCATGCTCACCGTCGACGTGCTCGAGCGCTTCCCCGAGGCGCTCGAGCGCTGGCAGAAGGCCTTCCGCTACGTCCTCGTCGACGAGT
>JBDTZN010000068.1:0-10502 GCA_040005095.1 Thermoleophilia bacterium
CCAACGGGTCGTGCGGCGGTGCGACCTGCACCGCGACGTCCGTTGGTGCGCACACCGTCACCGGGACGAATGCCGGCAAGACGGGCACCGCGTCGCTCCAGGTGACGGCCGGAGGCGTGCTTGACCACATCGCGATCAGCCCTGCCACCGCCAATATCGGCGCTGGCGGCTCGCAGGCTTACAGCGCCCAGGGCTTCGACTCCTTCGGCAACTCGCTGGGGGACGTGACGTCGAGCGCGACGTTCTCGATCACCCCGGATGGATCGTGCAGCGGCAACGTCTGCACGGCGACCGCCGCGGGAGCGCACACCGTGACCGGGAACGACGGCGGCAAGACGAGCACCGCTTCGCTGACCGTGACGGCCGGCGCATTCGACCACCTGGCGCTCACGCCGGCTTCCGCGACGATCGCGGCGGGCGGGTCGCAGGCCTACACGGCCGCTGCGCGCGACCAGTACGACAACCCGCTGGGTGACGTGACTGCAAGCACGACGTTTTCGATCGCGCCGAACGGGTCCTGCGCCGGCGCGACCTGCTCCGCCTCCGTGCTGGGGTCGCACACGGTGACCGGGACGAACGCCGGCAAGACGGGCACCGCCTCGCTCAGCGTCACGGGCGGCAGTCTCGACCACATCGTCATCAGCCCCGCCAGCGCGACGATCGTCTCGGGCGGCTCGCAGACGTACACGGCTCAGGGCTTCGATGCGGCGAACAACTCGCTCGGCGACGTCACCGCGAGCACGACCTTCACGATCGCCCCGGACGGCTCCTGCACAGCCAACGCTTGTACCGCCACCGCGGGCGGACCGCACACCGTGACCGGGACGAACGGCGGCAAGACGAGCACCGCCTCGCTGACGATCAACCTGGCCAAGAACCCCGGCTTCGAGACTGACACTTCCGGTTGGAACACCTCCGGCTCGGGGGCGAACATCGCCCTGACGAGAGCCTCGGGCGGTCATACCGGCAGCTGGGCGGCGCGGATGGCCAATACCGGAACCACGACGAGCACGTTCGCGACGCTGCAGGACTCGCCGAACTGGGTCACCACGACGTCCGCCGGCACCTACACGGGGACGCTCTGGGTCCGAGCGGACACGGCAGGCGCGATCCTGAAGCTCAAGTTCCAGGAGTACAGCGGCGCGACGCTCCTCGGGAGCGCGGTCTCGCAGGTGACTCTGACGACGTCGTGGCAGCAGGTGACCGTGGTCTACACGATCAAGACCCCTGGCTCGACGCTCGACTTCCAGGCGTACGTGGCGAACCCAACGCCGGGAACCGCCTTCTACGCCGACGACGCCTCGATCGTCCTCGGCTGACGGAGGGGGCGACGTGGCGACGACGGTGTCCCCGGTAGGCGTGAAACTGCGCCGCCCGACGGCGGTCCGGCCACTGCGAGTCGCGCACATCAACGCGAACTTCTCCGCGGGATCCGGCGGGATCATGCTACGAGAAGCGCTGGCGGTCGATCCCGAGCGGTACTCGGCGACGATCCTCGCGCGGGAAGGCGCGTCTCTGTTCGAGCGCGCCGAGGAGAGCGGACTCGACGTCGTCCGGCTGCACCGGATGGGGGGTGGCCGCCATGTCTATCCGGGAGCCGACGTGCGCGCGTTGCGCGAGCTCATGTCGCAGCTCTCGGTAGGGCGCTTCGATCTCGTCCATACGCATGCCGGCCGCGCAGGCGCGCTCGGCAGGGTGGCCGCGCGGCGGGTGGGGGTGCCGGCCATCGTCCACACTCTCCACGGCTTTCCGTTCAACGAGTTCCAGAACCCGATTGCTCGAGGGGCGCTGAGGGCGGTCGAGCGAAGGCTCGGCCGGATCACCGACTACTTCCTCACGGACGGCACCTTCGTGGCCTCCGAGGCGGTGCGGCTGAAGATCGCGCCACCGGAACGGATCCGCGCAGTGATCAGCCCGATCGACGCTGTTCCGGCGACGTCACCGGCTGCGCGGCGCGAGGCGCGAAGCACGCTCGGCATTCCCGCCGGTGCCAAGGTCGTCGGAACCGCGGCGCGGCTCGCCGTGCAGAAGGCGCCGCTGGACATGGTCAGGGCGGTCGCTGCCCTGCGCCGGCGTGACGTCTACATGGTCTGGCTCGGCGACGGCGAGCTGCGTGACAGGACGGAACGCCTGATCAAGAAGGAGGGGCTCAGCGACCGGTTCCTGCTCGTCGGCGACCGCGACGACGTCCCGGCTCTGCTCCCGGCGTTCGACGTCTTCGCGATGTCGAGCCTGTGGGAAGGGCTTCCGTGCTCCGTGGTCGAGGCGATGACCTGCGGGATCCCCGTGGTCGCGACCGCCGTCAACTCGGTTCCGGAGATCGTGATCTCAGGCAGGACCGGGCTCGTGGCTCGACCGTCGGATCCTGCCTCGCTGAGCCGGGCCCTCGCGTACATGCTCGACCATCCCGCCGAGGCCGCTCGCATGGCCGAAGCGGCTCGACGGCAGATCGGAGAGCAGTTCCGCCCGGACGTGCTCGGCCGGGAGCTGATGGACGTTTACGACACCGCGCTCCGTCTCGCAAGTGCCGCTCCGTGAGCGGCATGCTCGACACTGCCGGAGAGCGCGTGTCGCTCGACTCCTCGCTCTCGTGGGTCAGCGAGCTCGTCGCCGAGGGCGCCGCCGGCGAGCTCTGCGAGCCCGGCCCTTCCGGCGCCACGGTCTACGTGCGGGTGGAGTCGAGCCGAGAAGGATTCGACACGCAAGGGTGGGAGCTGCTCGCTCGTGGCGCGTGGCGGCGCAACGGCGAGGTCGTCGTCCAGAACGCATGCACCGCCGGCTTCGACCTGCACGTCAGCTGTTCGTCCGGCCACGCCGAGTTCACCTATCGCTGGCGTCCTCCTGTGCGAGACCGCGTCGCTGCACGGGTCCTGCGGTCGCGCTTCCACCTGCTCGCGCGCGCGATGCTGATGCAGTACCCGGTTTTCTGGTGGGCCGGAACGCGCGGCCGGGCTCCGCTCCATGCATCCGGCTGCATCGCCGGAAGGTCGAAGCCGATGCTCACGGGCGCCAGCGGGGTCGGCCGTTCGACGCTCATCCTGCGCGAGCTCGACTCCGGCGGGCGCGCGACCGGCGACAATCTCGCAGCGGGCGACGGAACGACGGTGTGGGGTCTCGCCGAGCCGCTCCGGGTCGAGGGCGGAAACGGGCGCCAGATGCCGCACGGGCGGGCGGAGGCGTCTATGCCTGACCGTCTGGAGTCGCTCCAGCCCGGCAGCTTCGTCGTCCTCGCGCGAGCAGCGGACTCGCAGCATGCGTCGCTCGCGACGTGCGGCGCCGATGAGGCAGCCAGGGCGCTCGTCACGAGCACCTACATGGCAGGCGAGTTGCGCAGGTACTGGCCGTTCGCGGCGACGCTCTCGGCCGGAACCGGCTTCGGGCCGCCGCATCCGCCCGTGACGGAGGTGGCTTCCGCCTTCGCCGCCAGGCTGCCCTGCTTCTCGCTCGCTCTCGGTCCAAAGGTCGGGCCGAGACTGTCCGAGCTACTCGAGGCCGTGGAGGTTGCCGCGTGAACGTGACGGCCGTTCCCGGCCTGACCGAGGAGCGGGACGCGGATCAGGACGTCCGCATCTTCGACAGCGCCGACTCCCCGGCCGATCCCTTCGCGCTGGCCGGCCTTCGCCGCGGGGTGGCCGACGTCGACCTTGCCGCGCCCGCCGTCGCGCTGCCCGACTTCCACTTCAAGGGCGACAAGGAGATGCCCTCGAGCATCGCCGTCGCCACGCGCGACACGATCAGGCAAACCATGACGAGCTGCTCGCTGAACTGCGGGATGGCGCTCGTCGCGCTGGACCTCGAGCGCCCCGGTATGGCGCCGATCACCGACTTCTACCGCCGCGTCCGCGAGCGGCTGCCGTACCCTCCCACGTACCGCCGCGTCCTGACGCCGGACGAGGTCGTCCGCTGCGCCTCCGAGGGAGCAGAGTTCGCGGTGGAAAAGTACGAGGTCGACCCGGCGGCGCTCGGCGGCATCGAGGAAGGCGGCCGCCTCGACGTCGATTCCTTCGGCGGCGCCGAGCGAATCCGGCACGAGCTGCCCTGGGCGGTCAAGCAGCTTTCGGGAATCAGGTTCGCGACGATCGGGCCGAGCAACCACTTCATCGAGCTCCAGCAGGTCGAGGAGGTGCTCGATCCCGAGGCGGCGAGCCTGCTCGGTGTCGAGGCCGGCCAAGTCACTCTGCAGTACCACGGCGGAGGCGGGACGCTGCCGGGCCAGCTCGGTGTCCTGTTCGGCGCTCGCAAGCGCTACACGCGGCCCCTGCGCATCCAGATGGCGGTGCAGAAGCCCCTTTATCACCTGGCCCGGGCGCGCTCCGTCGAGGAGTTCAGGTCGAGGACTGCGCTCTACTTCTCGCGGGGAGCTCGGGCCGTGGAGCGCGCAGGCGTCGAGGGGGAGCGGCTGATGCTCGCCAACGTTATGGCGATGAACTACGGGTTCGCGTTCAGGGTCGCGGTCTACTCCATCCTCAGCGAGCTTCTGGCGGAAACCTTCGGTCCGGTCGGCAGCCGGCTGATCGTCGACTCGCCGCACAACTCGATCTACGAGGAGGAGATCGACGGCCAGACGGCGGTGGTTCACCGGCACAACTCCGCCCGCGCCTACCCTGCGTCGCGGATGGCCCACCACCCGGTCTTCGGACGGATCGGCCAGCCCCTTCTGCTGCCGGGTACGAATCGCACGTCGTCGTACCTGTGCGTGGCCGGGGAGGGGGCAGCGAGCACCGTCTACTCCGCGTCGCACGGAGCGGGATCGAACATCAAGCAGTTCGTCGCGTCGGGTCTCTCGGGACGGGATCCCCGCGGCCGGGTGACGCTTCGCTTCGACTACTCCGACGGCGGGCCGACGGAAGTCGAGCAGCTTGACGATCGAGGGGTCGACGAGACGCTCGATATCCTCCGCCGGCACGACGTCGTGCGCCCGGTCGCCAGGATGCGGCCGTTTGCCGTCCTGAATTGACGGGACGCGCATGATCTCGGACGAGCGGTGGCGGAACAACTGGCTGGCCGTCAGCCCCGCGGGCGCGGTGCGGGTCGACCTTCGACGTTCGGCCGCGAGACGTCGGGCGGCGAAGCAGACGGTCCGCGACCTCCCCGCCGGCACCCCGGTGGTGCTGAGCGCCTCGTCGCCGAGGGCGATCGGCCGGTGCAGGGCCTTCGCCTCCGAGGCGGGAATCGCACTCGAGCGCGAGTATCTCGCCTTTCCCTCGGCGGAAGCTCCCGCATATCTGGTCGAGGATGCGCCGGCGTCCGTTGGCGTCTTCGTCAAGACGGTGCTGGTGACCCCACCCGGCGCTGCCTTGGCCACGCCGATCGAAGCCTGCCTGAGCGTCCTCCGGACCCTGAGCCCCTGGCGCGTGATCCGGACGATCGCCCCCCGCGTGGTCGTCGGGCGGCGGACGTGAGCGGGGCCGCCGCGGTCGTGGACAGATTCCCCGAGCTTTCGGGCGGGACGCCCCCGCCCAGACTGTCGCTCTGGGAGTTCGTCCAGGCGTCGGGTCTTCGGTCGCTGGTAGTGGGCGCTTCGAAGAATCCGAATGCCAAGATCACCCTCCTCCTCGTTTCCCCCGCGAGCAGTCAGGCCGTTCTCGCGGTCAAGGTCCCGACCACCGATGCGGCGGCGCGCGCTGTCGAGGCCGAGGGGCGCGTGCTGGTGGATCTGCGCCAGCTTGCGCCCGGCCTGATCGAGACGATTCCCCGCGTCGTCGACATGGTCGAGTTCCAAGGGCGCCCCGGCGTCGTGATGACGGCGATGCAGGGTACGCCGATGACGACGTCGTATCTGCGGTGGCGCCACACTGCCAGGCCCTCAGAGGTGGCCAGAGACTTCGCCGCAGTCGAGACGTGGCTGACCGGCCTTCAGCGCGCGACGGCCGGAGAGTATGCGCCGCTGGAGATGGACGAGGGAGTGGCGACTCGGCTCTCGAGCCGCTTCTCCGACGACGAGCGAATTGTCGGCGACCTCGACCGGCTGTCCGAGATCCACACAAGGCTTCGCCGAAACGTCGTTCGGCGCACAGCGGTCCATGGAGACCTTTGGGCGGGGAACGTCCTTCTATCCGGCGGGCGGGCGTCGGGGGTCGTCGACTGGGAGGGCGGCGCAACCTCAGGTGAGCCAGTACGCGACCTCGCGCGCTTCGCGCTCATGTACGCGCTCTTTCTCGATCGCCGCACGAGGTCGGGCCGCCGGGTTGCCGGGCACCCGGGGCTTCGTGCGGGCGAGTGGGGTGCGGGCGTGGAGTACGCGCTCGACGGGGCGGGCTGGTTTCCGGAGCTCTTCCGCCGGTTCCTCCGTGACGGGCTGGCCGGGCTTGGAGCGTCGTCGCGGAGCTGGCGGGACGCGGCGCTCGCGGGAATCGCCGAGGTCGCCGCCCTGGCCGACCATGAGGACTTCGCCCGTCTTCACCTCGAGCTGTTTCGACGCCTTGCGTCGAGGCGACGGCCGACGGGTTAACGGTCCATACGGTGAACGGGCGACGCGTCGATCGTGCTCGGGTGACGGTTCCGCAAGTTCGCCGGCGACCACCCGCCTGCAACGGAAAACCAGCCGACGGAGGTCAGCGAACGTCGTCACTCGACGTGACGCCTACGTCGTGAGTGCGGCTCCGGGCGCGTGCGTCTACGCCGACGATGTCTCGGTGACGTTCTCGCCACGCGACGTGCCGCCCACGGCCGATCTGACAGCGAGGCTGTCGCTCGGGGCGGCCGCGCTGGGGCCGCACGCGGGGCCCGTCGCCAGCCATACCTACACAGCTGTCGGTACGTACACGATTGCAGTCAGCGTCCAGGACTGGAACGTGTCCGGCTCGGGGACGGCCGTCGGGCTGACGAGATCTTCGCCGGGGCACTCGGGGGGTTCGTCCGCGCAGCTGACGAACATTCGGCTGAGGTGAGTGGTGGACATCTCCCTCCGGCGAGCGACCGACGGCGACCACCGAACGTTGAATCGTCGGCTTTGATCGACGTGACTGCAACCGCCGCACCTCTTCGCCGACCGTTCGAGGTTGCCGGTCTTGCCTCTACGAGAAGGCTCGACGGCGGGCGGCTCGCTTTGGTTGCGACAGCGGTTGGCGTCGCGCTGCTCCCGCTCGCCGTCCCGACCGGCCCTGGGAACACCGCTCCAATCGACGTGCTCATCGCGGTCGCCTTCGGCGCAAGTCTTCTCTGGGCGGGAACGGCCGGCTCCCGCTGGCGGTTCCCGTACGTGGTGCCGGTGGCCCTGCTCCTGGTCGGCGGCGCCTTGGGCGCGCTCGTGGGCCCCGTGCCGCAGGCGGGGATCATCGCTCTCGTCCAGGACCTCGTGCTGATCGCGTGGTGCTGGACCGTGGTGAACATCAGCCACACGCCCGCGAACCTCCGGACTCTCCTGAGCACATGGGTCTACAGCGGGATCGGCTGGGCGATCCTCGCCTTCGTGGGCCTGGCGACGGGCTCGTCGCTGCTCACGGGTCAGATCGAACGCCAGGGGAGCCGGGTGCAGATCACCTTGGCCGATCCGAGCTACGCGGCCAACTACTTCTTTATCACGATGATGATCATCTGGGCCACGCGGCGCCCAAGTCACCGAGGGATGAGATTCGCGATGTACGCCCTGCTGGTGGCGGCGCTCGCCACCACCGGCTCGAACAGCGGCATCGTCGCGCTGACCGTAGGCATGGTCGTCGCCACGACGTTGGGCATCTACCGCCGATCCGGGATCGTGCCGGCGCTCACCGTCTTCGTCTTCATCATGCTCGGCGGCTATCTGGCCGCTTCGAACGTCAGCCTCGGGAGGATTCAGGCGGGAGCGCACGAGAGTCGATACGCGTTCGTGCGAGACGGGATCGGACGCAGCCCCCAGAGTGCCGGCCAACGCGAGATGCTCTTGCACCAGAGCATCCACCTCTACCGGACGGGAAACCCGTTAGGCGAAGGGCCCGTGTCCACGAAGCCGAGGCTCCAGAAGGAGATGGTGCCGCTCGTTAAGGAGGCGCACAACGACTACTTCGCTGCTCTGATCGAGCGTGGGGTACTTGGGTTCATCGGCATATTCCTCCTCGTTTCCAGCCTTGCGGCGCGGGCCCTGTCCTTGTTCAGGGCGAAACTCGCCGAGGGCTTCGCCGCCACCGTGCCCAGACCGAATGCACTTGTCGGCGCCGTTGCCGGGACGCTGGTGGCCGGGACCGTCTACGAGCTCCTCCATGTCCGACACGTCTGGGCTCTCTTCGCGTTCTTGGCGGCGCTCTCCATCTGGGGGACGGAGTGATGCGGTTGCCGCGCCTGCCTAAGAACCGCCACAGCGTGCTGCTGGGCAACGTGGCCGCTCGCGTCGGGGGACTCGCGTGCGTCTTCGTGGCCACGCTGGTGCTCGCGCGGGACGGCGGGCCCGCGGTCGTCGGCATCTACGCCCTCCTCCACGTGCTTCCAGGCCTGCTCGGGACGGTCGTCTCTTCAGGTCTTCCCGTTGCCACACCGTACTTTCTCGCCGGGCCCGACGGCGAGGATGCCCGCCTGCCCTCCACGCTGGTCACGATGGCCGTCGCCGGTGGAGCCGCCGGGGCGGGTCTGTGGGTCGCCTGCGCGCCGGTGGTCGGCCCGCGGCTGTTCCCGGATCTCTCCCTGGCCCTCGTCATGCTCGCCGGGGTGGCGGTTCTCACGCGCCTGATCGTGATCACCGCGAAAGCGTGCTCCCAAGGGAGCGAGGATTTTCCCGGCTCGAACGGCATCATCTTCGCGGAGCAGTTCATGTTCCTGCCCGCATACGGCTTGCTGTGGATAGTCGGGATCCACGGCTTCGCGACCGTCGTCGGCGGGCTGCTCGTTGCCGACACTGCGACGGGATCGCTGGCATGGGCCCGCCTCGCGCGTAGGCACTTCTTTCGGGCGGCGACGCGACCCTCGCTTCAACTCGCGCGCCGCGTAGCCGCATACGGCCTTCGCGGCCAGGTGGGAGGCGTCATCTCGCAGCTGAACCTGCGGCTCGACTTCGTCCTCCTGGCGCTGCTCACAGGACCGGCGGTGCTCGGCGTCTACGCGGTCGCGTCGAAGTTCGCCGAGCTGATCAGAATCCTCGGCATGGCGCTGACGTACGTCTTCTACCCGAAGTTCGCGAAGGACCGGCGGTTGCGGGTGGAGGTGGTAAAGAACGCGCGCAGGTTGCTGCCGAAGGCGGGGTTGTTGACGGCCGGAGGGCTCGTTCCGCTCTGGCTCGCCGCCGGCTTCGTCATCCCCGCGTTCTACGGAGCCGACTTCGATTCAGCGGTCACTCCGACGCGCATCATCCTGTTCGGCCTGGCGTTCGATGGCGTCGCGGGCGTGATCACCGGCTTCTTGTACGGAGTCGGACGCCCCGGCCTGAACTCGTGGGCGATGGCCGCCGGACTCGCGGCGACGCTGATGCTGGACATCCTCCTCATCCCGCGGTTCGAAGCGGTCGGCGCCGCGATTGCGTCCGCCGTTGCCTACACGACGAGCGCACTCGCACTGATGTTGTTCTTCTGGTGGGTCGGGCGGCCCCGGGGCACGTCCGGATTGGACGAGAGCGCGCTGGCGAGAGCGGACGTGTGAGCGCGCTCGCGCGTGGCTGAAAACTGCCCGCCGTGTTCCAACCGCAGCGCGCCGCTACGGGCCGGCGCCGGCTCAGCCGCAGGAGCCCGAGCCCGAGTCGGTGAAGCTCGCGCCCGCCACCGGGATGAACTTCCAGTCGTAGCTGCCGGCGTGCAGCGTCAGCTTGATCACGCCGAAGCTCGTGTTGTCTCGAACCTCGCTGTTGGCGACCGGCGACCCGAACGTGTAGTGGCTCGCCCCGCCTGTTCCGACGACGAACTCGCGGATCCCCTTGGGATCCGTCGCGCCGCTCGGAGTTTGGGGGGCGAAGCGCTCGTAGTTGTGGTCGTGCCCGTTCAGGACGACGTCCGCACCGGCAGCGTAGAGGTCACGCCAGAGCGGGTCGTAGGTCGTGCTGCTGCCGTGCTCGGCGCCCGACGAGAAACGCGGTTCGTGCCAGTAGGCGAGCATGCACTGGTTCGGATGTGCGGCTAGGTCGGCCTTGAGCCACTGCTCCTGGGCAGATCCGGCTGAGACGCTGATCTCCCCGTTGAGCGAGATCAGATGCCACGAGCCGAGGTCGAAGGAGTAGTACGGGCCGGGCGCCTGCCCGCCGAAGTAGTCGAAGTACCCCTGACCGTTCGGCGTGTGGTACTCGTGGTTTCCGGGCGACGGCGACGTCTTGGCCTTGTACTTTCCCCAGTTCGGGTCGTAGAAGCTCATGTACTGGCTGAGCGTCCCATCCGGGTAGGCCTGGTCGCCGAGCGTGAGGACCCGGTCCGGGTTGATCTGACCGAGCAACGCAGCAGTTGGCGCGCAGTCGGTGGCGGATGCGCAGATGTCGCCGGCGGCCGCGACCACCGGATCGCCCGGCGGCGGCGGCGGCGAACAGGCGCTCGTCGAAGCGGTCAGAGTCGAGCGGGCGGAGCGGTTGCCGGCGGCGTCGTAGGCTTCGACGGCGAGCGTGTAGCTGGTTGCGC
>JBDTZN010000018.1:0-32656 GCA_040005095.1 Thermoleophilia bacterium
CCTGACAGCCCTCGGCCGGCCGCGCACAGTGCAGCGTGGGCTCCATCGACGCCGAAGGGATGCGGTACGGCTTCGCCACCTCGGCCTCGAACACGAGCACGAACAGGACCGCGACGAGCAGCGTCGCGATCCAGTCCGCAGCGACGTGGTACCGCATTGGGAGGCGATGAAAGGGGTTCGCGATCACCGTGCCGGAATTGTGCCGATACTGCCCGGGTGCGGCCCACTCCGACCTATCGCGTGATCGCCACGCTCAGCACGCCGATCCTGCGCGGGGCGTTCAGGCTGCGCACGACCGGGCTCGAGAACGTGCCCGCCGAGGGCGGTCTCGTGCTCGCGGCGAACCACAACTCGAACTTCGATCCCTGGCCGCTCGGTGTGCCGCTCTTCCCGCGGCGGTTCCTGCGCTTCATGGGGAAGTCGGAGCTCTTCTGGTTCCCGCTCGGCGCCTTCATCGGCGCCGCCGGAGCCTTTCCGGTGCGGCGGGGCCAGAAGGATCTCGAGGCGATCGAGACGGCGGTCGAGCTCTGTCGCGAAGGGCACGCGGTCGTGATGTTCCCCGAGGGCACGCGCCGGAAGAAGGGGCTCGCGAAGAAGTACGAGGCGAAGGCGCACACCGGCGCGGCGCGGATCGCGCTCGAAGCGGACGTGCCCCTCGTTCCGGCCGCGATCAAGGGCACCGACAGGCTGGCGCGGTTTGCGCCGCTCTCGGTCGCGTACGGGCCGCCCATCCCGCTCGACGATCTCCGCGGCCAGGAGCTCCGCGACGCGGCGGTCGTCGCGACCGACCGGCTGATGGCGGAGATCGCACGGCTCGAGGCGACGCTGTGAGCCGACCTCTCCTCGTGGTCGACGGCGACTCGTTCGCCCACCGCGCCTACCACGCGCTGCCGAAGCAGATCCGGCGCGCCAAAGGCCGGCCCGGGAATGCGCTCGTCGGCTTCGCGAACATGATGCTCCGGCTCTGGGAGGCCGAACAGCCCCGAGCCGTCTTCGTCGGCTGGGACACGCTGACCTCGCCGACGTACCGGCTCGAGGAGTTCCCGGCATACCAGTCAGGACGGGTCTTCGACGAGGAACTGCTCGAGCAGCTCGACCTGCTTCCCGAACTGTGCGACGCCCTCGGGTTCACGCGCGCGAAGGCGCCCGGGTACGAGGCGGACGACTTTCTCGCCGCCGCGGTTGCGAGTGAGGAGGGGCGCGGCGGGACGACGCTGGTCGCCACGTCCGACCGAGATGCATTCCAGCTCGTCAGCGAGCGGACGATGGTGTTGCAGCCGACGCGCGGCGTGAGCGAGATCACGCGCGTCGGGCCCGCCGAGGTGCGTGAGCGCTACGGCGTCGATCCAGAGCAGGTACCCGACTTCATCGCGCTGCGGGGCGATCCGTCGGACAAGCTCCCGGGCGCGCGGGGCGTCGGCCCGAAGAAGGCCGCGGAGATCCTGCGCGAGTACGGCACGCTTGAGGACGCTCTCGCGGCCGGCCGCTTCGCCGCCGAGGCCGACGACCTGCGGCTCTTCCGCCGCATCGCGGCGATGGACTCGACCGCGCCGATCCCGGACCTTCCGGACGCGCAGCCGACCTGGGCGGCCGCGGCCGCGCTCGCGTCGAACTGGGGACTCGGCCAGCTGGCCGGACGACTCGAGGCGGTCGGATCGACGTCCTGACGCACCCGGCGCTCGCACGCCTGCATCCGGCCTTCGGCCATCCCGAGACGGAGCAGCGGCTCGAGGTCCTACTCGGAGCGTTCGCGGACTGGTCCGAGGGGATGCCCGCGTCGCGCTCGGAGATCGAGCTCTGTCACGACCCTGCGTACGTCGACCGTGTGGCGGCCGTCTCCGAGCGGGTGCTCCTCGATCCCGACACGGTTGCCTCGTCGACCAGCTACGAAGCGTCGCTCCTGGCCGCGGGAACGACGATCGAGGCGGCGCGGCGCGGAGGCTTCGCCCTCGTGCGACCTCCCGGGCATCACGCCCTTCGCGACCGAGCGATGGGGTTCTGCCTGTTCGACAACGTCGCGATCGCAGCGCGCGCGGCCCAGGCGGAGGGAGCGAGCCGGATCGCGATCGTCGACTGGGACGTCCACCACGGCAACGGCACCGACGCGATCTTCCGCGACGACGACTCGGTTCTGTTCATCTCGCTGCACCAGTGGCCGTTCTATCCCGGCACCGGCGGGCCGGACGATCAAGCAGAAACAACTGTGAACGTGCCGCTCGCGGCCGGGTCCGGCGACGCCGAGTACGCCGACGCGTTCACGCGGATCGTCGAGCCTGCCGTCCGGGCGTTCGAGCCCCAACTGGTGCTCGTGTCGGCGGGCTTCGACGCCCATCTCGAGGACCCGCTCGGCGGGATGTCCGTCACCGAGGAGGGCTTCCGCGAGCTCGCCCGGCGCTCCGCCGCGCTTGGCCCGCGGACGGCCGCGGTACTCGAGGGCGGCTACAACCTCGAGACGCTGCCTCGGCTTGTGGAGGCGGCGCTCGAGGGATTTGGTGCCTAGGAGGATTCGGCGGAACGTCGCTCGTTGTCGGGGTGCGATGCTCGTTCCGAGGCAAGGACGCAGGGAGTCCCGATAGCAGCGCTATCGGGACGACTGAGACACAGCATCGGGGCGAGCAGCGCGTCCCGCCGACACAGCGTCGTTTCGTCGAGGCGTCCCTACTAGTCGTCGCCGGACTTCGTGCTCTTGTCGCCCTTGCCGCTTTTGTCGCCCTTGTGCTCGCCGTCGCCACCGTCGTGGGCGCCGTCGTTCGTCTTCGGTTGATCGGCGGGCGCTGCCACCGGTGCCGGTGGAGGCGGCGGAGCGGGCTTCGGCTTGGGCTTCGGCTCCGATGACGACTGCGACTGCTCCGAGCTCGTTTCGCCGGCCGAGGAAGCTCTGTCCGCTGGCGCTACCGACGGGCTCTCTGCGGCAATCGTCGGTGCCGGTGTTGCGGGCGACGTCGTGCGGCGCCTCCGGACGGCGCGGTGCCTCCCGTTCGTGCACGGCCAGGAGTCGTAGGCCGGCGGTGCGTCTTCGTCGTTCGCGCAGACGCTCGCGCTGCCGGCCGGGCGGCCGCGCTGGCTCCAGGCTTGAAGACGGTTCCGGACGCGCGAAGCGTCACCGGCGCAGCCCGTGTGGTCGACGTGCGGCGCGGCGTCACCTGCCGCCGCGGAGCGGAGGCCGAACGCTCGCGCGTCGAGCGAGCGACCGCGATAGGCCGGAGCCCTTCCAGGGTCGCGATCTCCGCAGGACGAGCCGCGATCGCGCCTCCCGCTGCCGGTGCGGCATAGCTCCCGAACCCGACTCCGAGGGCGAGCAAGACCAAGAGCGACCAGAAGAGACCGAGGCCTACAGCGACCCGGGTCCGTTGCGACGTGAAGTCGAAGATCCTGTGATCCGCAACACCGGCTGCGGCGTCGCGCAGACGCTCGATGCGGTCCGACCCGGAACGGGCGAGAACTGCGGGCAGCTCGAGGACTGCCTCGCGAAGGCCCTGCCAGCGAAACCGGATCCACTCACCCAGCCCCGCACGATCCCGCAGCGATCCCGGAACGGACGCAACACCCTCGGCCAGATCCAGGAGCCGATCCCGAAAATCACCGGCGGCGAGCGGGAGCGTCGAGCGTAGGTCGACCCAGCGGGCGGCCACCGCTGCGTAGGCATCGAGCACTCGATCGGCGATCCCCCGGCCAACGTTCCGAACTAGGCTCACAACGTCCCCCTCCCGCATCCTGCCTCGGCCGATACAACGACCAAACGTGCGAATCGGATGCGGGGGATCTTTCGCGCCGTGGCAGACATACGGAAGCCGGCCCCGCAGGACCGGCTTCCGTCAATTCGCCACCGCCTCCGTTGCGCGTCGCCACCGCGCTGGAGCATGTTTCTTGCCCGTATTATCGGCTGGGAGCCGACGGGTCACATGCCATGCGCTGGGGGAACCGACTCACCCAAGATGGGTGACTCCGAGTGAAGCGTCAGCCCCGGGCGTCGGCGAGCAATTCGAGTGCGTCGCGTCGCGATGACACGCCGAGCTTGCGCAGCAGGCTCTTCACGTGCGAGCGGACGGTGTGCTCGGAGATGTAGAGCCGTTTCGCGATCTGGTCCGTGCCGAGATGCTCGTCGAGCAGAAGCAGCACTTCCAGCTCCCGGGCGCTGAGTGCCTCGGCGATCGCATCGGGCACACCGGATTGCCCGCCCGAGCCGGAACGCACCTCGTCGAGCAGGCGCCGGGCGATCGTCCCCGAGAGCGCCGCTTCGCCGTTCGCGACGCCGCGGAGGAAGCCGACGATCCGCTCCGGCGGCTCGCTCTTCAGGAGATAGCCGGCCGCCCCGCCGCGGATCGCGGCGAGCAGGTTCTCCTCCGTCCCGGAGGCCGTCAGGACGACGACTTCGCAGTCGGGTGCGGCCTCCCGCAACCGGGGCAGGGCCTGCAGCCCGTCGACCTCTGGCATCGACAAGTCGAGCAGGATGAGATCCGGCTGCAGCTCCCGTGCGCACTCGATCGCCTCCCGGCCGTCGGCTGCCTCTCCCACGACCAGGAACCCGTTCTGGGTCAGCAACGCGGCAAGCGCACCGCGCGTGAGGGGGTGATCGTCGGCGATGAGGATGCGTTCAGCCATGGCTCCGGGCTTATCGGCAGGCCCGGTTCTGCCGACAAGAGTGACGATGCGGCACGACGACAACGAAGTCTTCGAGTCTTATCTGATCGGGCAAGTGCTGCTCTTCAGCCTGCTCGGCGCTGCGCTTGCCCTTTTCCTGACCTATCCCGAGCTGCGCCACACCTACGAGCTGCCGGAGCTCCGCCTCGTCCTGCAGACCCTGACGATGGCTGTTGCGGGGATCGTCGCGCTGCTGACCGGCCTGCGCTTCTCGGTGGACGGGCGCCGGATCGACCTGCTGCTCTCGAGCGGCTTCTTTGTCGTCGCGTCGTCCATTCTCCTCTTCTCGATCGCACCGTTGCTCTCGGGCCACTCGGTCGGGCGAGCCGAGGCGTGGAGCGGCCTCACCACCCGTCTCCTGGGCTGGGCGCTGATCGCAGCCGCACCGTTCGTCCGTGGACGGATTGACGCGCGCCAGCGCGCGGTCGGGAATGCAATCGTTGCCTTGAGCTTTCTGCTGGCGGCAGCCTGGGTGGGCGCGCACGCACTCGGAACGGGCCTACCGGACATCACGCCTCCCCCGCCGGGCGAGGACGCCGGCGTTCCGTTCATGCTGGCTGGGCTGCTCGCCGCGCAGGCGCTCCTGAATCTCTGTGCGGTCGCCGGCTTCACCTGGCGCTTCCGCGACCACGGTGACGATCTCGATCGCTGGCTCGCGCTCGGCTCGACCCTGATGCTCTTCGCGTCGCTGCACTTCATCTTCACGCCGCTCGTCCACAGCGGAACCGTGTCGCAGGGGGACTTTCTCCGTGTTTTGTCCTACGGGGTACTGCTCGTCGGCGTCTGGCGCGCGATTCGCTTCTCGGAGTTCGGACGCGCGGTCGCGGAGGAGCGCGCGCGCGTCGCACGCGAGATCCACGACGGGCTGGCGCAGTACCTCTTCGCTATTTCGACGCACGCGAGCATGCTCGAGGCCGACGGCGCCTCCGCCGAGACGGTCGGACGCCTCAAAGAGGCCGCGGCTGCCGCGCAGCAGGAGGCGCGGTTCGCAGTCCTTGCTTTGTCCTCGGCTAGCGGCACGGCGCCGTTCGACGCCGCGCTCCGACGCTACGTCGACTTCCTGACGGCTGACGGGCAACTCGAGGTCGAGCTCGAGGTCGACCCGGCGACGCACCTCGCCCCGGACGAGCAGATCGAGGTCTTCCGGATCGTCCAGGAGGGTCTGGCCAATGTGCGCAAGCACGCCGGAGCCCGCCGCGCCGAGGTCGTAATCGGCGAGCGGGCCGGCACGCGCTTCGTCACCGTGCGGGACGACGGCGTGGGCCTCTCGGAGACCGACGGCGCCGGTCAGGGTCTGAAGAACATCCGCAAGCGCACCGAGTCGATCGACGGCGGGCTGACGGTCACGTCGAACCCGGGCTTCGGCACAGCACTCGAAGTCGTCCTGCGCGCTTAACGGCGAGCCGCAGCGGGTACGCGACCCGCATGAGCGATCTAGAGCAAGAACGCGAAGAGCTTGCAGACGACGAAGCAGGCTCGACAGCCCCCGGTGAGCCGTGGGCGAAAACGTCGAGCGGCGACGCCGACAGCGTCACGGAAGACGAAGAACCAGCAGACGACGACTAGCCGTGCCGTTCGTGCGCGCGTAGAGCCCACCAGCCGGCGGAGCCGGGCTTAGCCCGGCGGGAGCCCCATAAACGCCGGCCCGGCCGCGACCAAGAAGAAGGGGGCACACGGGGGAAACCTGGTTTCCCCCGTGATAGCGAAGCCCCCCGGAGGGGGCTTTCGCGGTAGCAGGCCTGTAAGCCGGATTCTTCGCCAACGATCCCGTTTGGTCGCCATGTTTGGCTTAACCATGCGGCTCCGCCTCGGCCGACGGATCTGCGAAACGGTGCCAGATGCTGTGGCGGGTGATGCACCGGTGATGCACAGCCAATGTTGTCGTTGCCGGCAATGTCAACGGCCTCATCAACCCGCTTGCCTACGTCTGCTTACAGTGCCAGCTGGGCAAGACGTGATTGGTGCACCGGTGATGCCCGGCGCCCTGGCCAGCTCGATCTCGGCCCGGGATACGAAGCGAGGTTAGTCGCCGCTGGCCGGTAGGGTTGGGTGGTCGGTGGGATAGACGCCGACCGCGAACCCGTAGACGGTCTCGCCCGAGCGCGGAAGCTGCTCGAATTCCGTCACCAGCTCCGCCATCCGCTCCCAGAACTCTGACGCCTGCGCCTCCGGGATCCGGGCGTGGCGTATAAAACCCCACAGCTTCCCGTCCCGGTACGCCGCGGCCGACTCCCGAGCGGCGACCTCGAAGTCGTTGAAGTCTCGAGGCAGGTCGTCGCCGTCCGGGCTCCGCTCGAGACCGACGTAGAACATCCGTGCGGTGCGGCCGTAGAACCGCTCCTCGATCGCCCGCACCCGCCGGGTCCTCACCACTTGCACCAGTCCGGTCTCGGTGAGCACCTTGACGTGGTGGGCGACGGTGCTTTTCGGCCGCTCGAGGGCGACCGCCAGTTCGGACACGGTCGCCGCCCGCTCGTGGAGCAGGCCTAGGATCGTGGTGCGGAGGGGATGGCCGATCGCTTTCACCTGCGACGGTCTGGTGAGCGCGATCCGGTCGGCGAGCTCGTAGTCAGGCGGAGACGGGTTGCCAGCCATGATCCGAATAGACTAACATTGCAGAATGTTCCAACTTCATGGATCAATCGCTGAGGAGGATCGAGAATGACCGAGGTCGTGCTTTACCACCACGTCCAGGGCCTGACCGAGGGAGTGCGGTCGTTCGCCGACGAGTTGCGGCAGGCGGGGCACACCGTGCACACACCCGACCTGTTCGACGGGCGTACGTTCCGCACCATCGAGGAGGGCATGGCGTTCGCGCGCGAAGCGGGGTTCGGCGCGCTGGCCGAGCGCGGGGCCGCCGCCGCCGAGGGTATTGCCCCGGAGGCCGTCTACGCCGGCTTCTCCTTCGGCGTGATGGTTGCCCAGCAGCTCGCGCAGACCCGCCCCGGCGCCCGCGGGGCCCTGCTCATGTACTCGTGCCTCCCGGTCTCGGAGTTCGGAAAAGCGTGGCCCGAGGCCGTCCCGGTGCAGGTGCACGGCAAGGACGCCGACCCGTTCTTCGCCGAAGACCTGGAGGCTGCGCAGGCCCTCGTCGACTCGACCGACCAGGCCGAGCTGTTCCTCTACTCGGGGCCGGAGCACCTCTTCGCCGACTCCTCGCTCCCTGCCTACGACGCCGCCGCCGCGGCGTTGCTCACCGAGCGCGTGCTGGCGTTCCTCGACACAGTTCAGACCGACAAGAACTGAGCTCAGATCAGAGCAGTCTCAGGAACTCGTCGCGACTCACGCCTGAGGCTTCGATGATCGCAAGGAGCGTTCCTCGGGCGAGGTCGCCTGCGTGCATCGGCACAACCACACGGTGACGGTGGTCCGGATGACGAAACACCTGGTGACTACCTCTGACTCGATCGAGTTGCCAGCCACACCGCTCTAGCGCGCGTACCGCCTGGCGCGCCGTCACCGCCGGCACCCGTGGCGTCACGCCGAGACGGTAACGCGCTCGATCTCGATCGGGCCGGGAATCGGATCGCCGTGGACTTCGAGCGACTCGAGGTAACCCTCAATCGCCTCCCGGATCATCGCTAGCGCTTCCTCGCGCGTCTCACCCTGACTGACGCAGCCCGGCAGCGCCGGAACGGTCACGCTGTAACCGCCCTCTTCCTCCGGGGTCAGCACCACCTCGTACTCGCGTGACGACATGACCTAAGTGTAGGCGCGTCGCAACCGGGATCGTGCCTCTGCGAGAACGGACAGTCGGGCGGATCACCGCCGTGCTCCCGGAACAGCCTGCCGGCCCTCAGAAAGCAACCGCCTTCATGAGTTTCGCAGCGACCTCGCTGCGTGGCCGCAGTTTTTGGCCCAACCACGCGGTTCAGCCGGCCGAGCGAGCATGAGTCAGAACTCAAGAAGGGGCGCGCTGTCGCGCGCGTGATGCACGGTGATGCACGGCGGCCCGACCAGGCAGTTTCTGGAGCGCCTCCAGAATGGGAAAAACCCCTGCCAATCGAGGGGTTTTTCCTTTAGCAGGCCATATAAGCCGGATTCTGTCGAGGGTGACCATCCCTCTTTGCAGCAACCCGGGCCCTGGGCGGGCAGCCTCATGGCGGGCCCTGTTTGCCTTGCACCGGACGGGGTTTAGCTAGCCGCCGTGTCGCCACGACGCTGGTGGGCTCTTACCCCACCTTTTCACCCTTACCTTCGGCATCTCCGGAGAATTGCCGCTGGCGGTTTCCTTTCTGTGCCACTTTCCGTCGGCTTTCGCCGCCTGGGTCTCCCCAGCGTCCTGCCCTGCGGTGTCCGGACTTTCCTCGAGCTCCTAAAAGCCCGCGGTCACCCGGCCTGCACGTCGAATTCTAGCTGCGTTTTCACCGAGTCGCCCTGCGCGCGCAGGGTCGAGCCGCACTCGGGGCACGAGATGCGGTGGCCCTGGCGCAGCACGAACTCGCCGCAGACGAGGCATTCCAGGCTGGCGCCGCGCAGGAGCGCGTTCAACTCCTGCTCGAGCGTGCGGTTCAGCGGGGCGATGCTCACAGCTGCCGGAAGACCCCGATCACCTTGCCGACGAGCTCGACGTGCTTGGCGTAGATCGGCTCGTGCGCGTCGTTCTCGGGCTGCAGGCGAATCCGCTCGCCGTCGCGGAAGAAGCGCTTGACCGTCGCCTCGTCGGCCGTCTCGTCGTCGCCGGCCAACGCCACGACAATGTCGCCGTCACGCGCGTCTTGCTGGCGGCGGACCACGATGATGTCGCCGTCGAGGATGCCCGCGTTGATCATCGACTCGCCCTTGACGCGCAGGAGGAACTCGGCGCCGCCGCGCGAGAGCGGCTCGGGGACGGCGAGGTACTCCTCGATGTTGTCCTCGGCGAGCAGGGGCCCACCCGCGGCGACTTCGCCGACGAGTGGCAGCTTGTGGACGTCGGGACGCGCGCCGTCACCGTCGGATCCGGACGCGGACGCACGCCGGCCGACGAGCTCGAGTGCGCGCGGCTTCGTCGGGTCGCGCTTGAGCAGCCCGGCCCGCTCGAGGTTCGCCAGGTGCGCGTGCACGGTCGAAGGCGAGGCGAGCCCGACCTTCTCCCCGATCTCGCGTACGGTCGGCGGATAGCCGTGACCGTCGACGTACTCGACCAAGAAATCCCAGATCTCCTGTTGTCGTCCCGTCAGCATTTCCGCCTCCCTAGGGTTCGTTCCCGAACGTGTGTTCGCAAAGAGAGTAGAGGGTCCTGCGGACGACGTCAACAGCGGCGGGAAATTTGCCCGCCTGCGGCGGGTGACGATTTCCCGCCGTTGTGGCCCGAGGCCGTGCCGCTGTGGGCTGGGGCGGGCAAAGCCCACCCCAGCGCCGATGCTCATCGCCGCACCGATGCCGTCGACGTGTTAGCCGCGGAGCCGGGAGAGCATCTGCGCCATCCGGCGCGTGCGAGAGGCGAAAAGGTAGATCCCTACGAGCATCGTGAGGGTCTCGGTATCGAGCGGCGTGTTCTGCCCGAGCCACTCGCGCCCTTCTTCCCGCCCCTGGCGCGCCAGCCCACGAGGCCGGCGTGTCCGATGCGCTTGGCGACCACGAGTTGTGGGTTCCGCGCCCGTCGCTCCGGAAAACACGTCAGCTCAGCGCCCGTCGTACGGCTGCCTTCAGCTCCGAGAGCTTCCAGTCGATCAGCTCGCCGACCTCCATCTGGTCAGGATCGAAGACCTGCTGTTCCTGAGCGTCGGCGATCTTGCGTGCTCGTTCCCGGACGCTCTCGAGCGAGACGCGAGGGAACCGATCCGCCATAGACTCGGGACCGACGAGAACGACGATCGGCTCCGCCAGCTCCCTCGATCCCGAGTCGGGATCGACGATCGTGCAGTCGACCTTCACGAGGTCCCGCGTCAGCCAGTTGTGCCCGGCGGTGTCCGCGCGAGTTCGTAGGTCCCACGCAACGAGCGCGTCCTCGGAAAGCCGCCGGCGCGCATCCCATGCCTCGGCGAATCGTCCCGGTGCCGCGACAGCGATCAGGTCGACGTCGCTCAGCTCGTCGGCTGTGCGCGAGGCGAACGATCCGAGGAGGATGAGCCCTTCCAGCGCGTCGAGCTCCGCCGCCCGCTCAGCCGTCGTTTCAAGCGTGGGCCACTGCCGCATGGAAACGGCCACCGCGCGTCCCGGCCAGTCGTTGAGACTCACCGGTCAAGGCTAACGCCCCGAAGTCTCGCGACCGACTCGGCGGGACTTCGGGGCGCGCAATGCGCTGGAGAGGACTTGAACCTCCACGGCCTATAAGGCCACAAGGCCCTCAACCTTGCGCGTCTACCAATTCCGCCACCAGCGCCTGAGGGACCCGCAGTCTAGCCACGCGGGTTAGGTTCGGGCGCTGAGGCGGGCTTTGCCCGCCTCAGCCAACTCCGGCATGGCCCTGGAGCCGACGGCACGAAATCGTCACCCGCCGGAGGCGGGCAAATTTCGTGCCGAGAAAGGCCCTCAACCTTGCGCGTCTACCAATTCCGCCACCAGCGCTTGAGGGACTGGCAGTCTAGCCACGGTCTCTCGTTATGGTGGGTCGCGTGCGCGACCTCTGCGAAACGGCGGTCGAGGCCGCACTGGCCGCCGGCGCGTCCTACGCAGACGCCCGTGCGGTGGTGCGGCGCTCGCAGTCCGTACGGACGAAGAACGGGCGCGTCGAGGACGTCAACGACGTCGAGAGCGAGGGCATCGGCGTGCGCGTCCTCGCCGGCGGGGCCTGGGGGTTCGCGTGCGACCGCAGGCTCGACGAGACAGGCGCGCGCGAGGCCGCGCGACGCGCCGCCGCGTTCGCGCAGGCCAGCCCGGGCAACCACGATCGCGCCCTCGCACCCGTCGAGGCGCACTCCGGCTCGTACCGCACCCCAGTCGAGCGCGACCCCTTCGACGTGTCGCTCGCGGACAAGGTCGAGCTCTGCCTGCGCGCCGGCGAAGCACTCGAGCACGCCGACGTGAAGGTCGCGCAGGCCTCCGTCCGCGCGCAGCGCGAGCAGAAGACGCTCGTCTCCTCGGAGGGAACCGCGGTCGAGCAGGAGCTGGTGGAAACCGGCGGCGGCATCGACGCGATCGCCGCGGGCGACGGCGCCTTCCAGATGCGGAGCTACCCGAGCGCGCACGTCGGCTCGAGCTCCCAGGCGGGGTGGGAGTACATCGAGGGTCTGGCGCTCGAGCGCGAGGCGCCGCGGGTTGCCGAGCAAGCAGCCGCGCTCCTGCGCGCCGACATCTGCCCGGCGGGCGTGACCACCGTCGTGATCGACTCGGAGCAGATGGCTCTGCAGGTGCACGAGTCCGTCGGGCACCCGACCGAGCTCGACCGGGTCTACGGCACCGAAGCTTCCTACGCCGGCACGAGCTTCCTCAAGGCCGGCGATCTCGGGTCGCTGCGCTATGGCTCCGAGCTGATGAACATCACGACCGACGCGACGACGCCCGGCGGGCTCGGGACGTTCGCCTTCGACGACGAAGGAGTGCCCGCCGCGCGGACCCCGATCGTGGAGGCCGGCGTGCTGCGCGGCTTCCTGACCTCCCGCGAGACGGCGGCCCGGATCGGAGCGGGCGGGGGCGGCTCGATGCGCGCGGACGGCTGGAGCCGAATGCCGCTCGTGCGGATGACCAACCTCCATCTCGAGCCCGGGGAGGGCACCCTGGAGGAGCTGATCTCCGAGGTCGACGACGGCGTCTATCTCGAGTCGAACAAGAGCTGGTCGATCGACGACAAGCGGCTCAACTTCCAGTTCGGGACGCAGATCGCCTGGGAGATCAAGAAGGGGAAGCTCGCGCGAATGCTGCGCGACGCGACCTACACCGGGATCACGCCCGTCTTCTGGGGCTCGCTCGACGCGGTCGCCGGTCGCGACTCCTGGACGATGTTCGGGCTTACGAACTGCGGCAAGGGCCAGCCCGGGCAGGGGGCGCATGTGTCGCACGGGGCTTCGCCGGTGCGCTTTCGCAACGTGCAGATCGGTGTGAAGGCTTGACGGTCGCGGCGGAGGCCGCGGCCGCCGCGCTGGCTGCCGCGGACGGGGACGAGGCCGAGGCGGTCGCACTCGCCGAGCGGTCCGGCCTGGCGCGCTTCGCCGCCTCAGAGGTTCACCAGCCGACGCTGATCGAGAACGTCGTCGTCACTTTGCGGATCGTCCGCGACGGGAAGGTCGGGGTCGCAGTCACGAACAAGGTCGACGACGATGGCCTCGCGAGCCTCGCCGAACGTGCCCGAGCCGCGGCGGACAGCGCCGTCGCCGAGCCGACGTTTCCAGGCCTGGCGGAGCCGGCCGAGCTGCCGGACGTGGAAGGCTTCGACGAGGCCACCGCCGCGCAGTCCCCCGAGGAGCAGGCCCGGCAAGCAGCAGCAGCGATCGCGGCCGCCGAAGGACTCGACGCGTACGGCTACTACACGAGCGGCGTCACCGAGCTGGCAATTCGCTCTAGCAAGGGCGTCGACGCCTCTCAGTCGATGACCGACGCGACCGCGCTCGTACTCGTGGCGGGCGAAGATGTCTCCGGCTACGCAGAGCACTGCGCCTGGCGTGCCGCCGACGTCGATCCCGCGGCCGTCGCCCGCGAGGCCGCGGCGAAGGCCGAGCGCACGCGCGACGCGAAGGAGCTCGAGCCGGGCGCCTACCGCGCCGTGCTCGAGCCGTACGCGATCGCGGAGCTGCTCGGCTACTTCGCCTACGACTCGTTCGGCGCGCTCGGATTGCTCGAGGAGCGCAGTTACCTCGCAGGCCGGCTCGGCCAGAAGGTCATGGACGAGAAGGTCACGATCGTCGACGACGCGCTCGATCCTCGGAACCTGCCGAAGCGGTTCGACTTCGAGGGCTCGTCCAAGCAGCGCGTCGCCCTGATCGAGGACGGGATTGCGCGGGACGTCGTGTGGGACCGGACAACTGCGGCGCAGGCCGGCAAGGGCCACAACACGACCGGTCACGCTCCGCCCGCGATGATGCGCGACTACGGCCCGCTTCCGTTCGCGCTCGGGCTGGAACCGGGCGAGGCCGGCTCGGTCGAGGAGCTCTCGGAGCTGGTCGGAGACGGGATCTACGTGACCCGGCTCCACTACCTCAACATCGTCCACCCGCGCGAAGGCGTGATCACCGGGATGACGCGCGACGGGACGTTCCGCATCCGCGACGGCAAGGTGGCGGAGCCGCTCGTCAACCTCCGCTTCACCGTTTCGCTGCCGCAGGTGCTGGAGGACGTACCGGGACTGACGCGCAAGACCCAGCTCGTCAACGCGAGCGACTTCTACGGGGAGCGCTATCCGTACGGCGCACTCGTCCCGGCCATCGCGACGGCGCACTTCAACATCACCGGCTCGGGCTCCCGGCCAGGGCTCTGACCGAGCGGTAGTCGACGACGCCAAGCGTGTCCTGCCGCCAGCCGCGGAGTCGTCGGGAGACCAGCCGCGCGCTCGCGACGCCGGCGATCGGGACGACGGCAGACTCGGCGCGCAGCGCGGCGTCGACGCGCGCGAGTACCGCCGCCGGGTTGCGCTGCGCGAGCGCATGGAGCAGGAGAGCGCGCGCGGGTCCGCCGTGCGGGAGGAGTAGCGCGGCGGCCAGCGCTTCGTCCTGCGGGTACGCGGCCACGAGCCGCTCGAACCGCGCCCCCATCGAATGCGCGGCCACGTGCGCGCCGAGTCCGAGCTCGCGCCAGTCCGCGACGAGCGTGTCCGCCGCGTACTGCAGCTCCAGATCCGCAGGGGTTGCGATCGGGACGGAGACGGGCGGGAGCGAGGCGATGGCGCTGCGGGCCCGTCGGAACTCGGCCGTGCCCGGCGCGCTCGCCGAGCCGACAAGCGAGAACGCGGGCGCTGCGGCACCGCCCGCCACGAGTTGCGCGTAGTCGGCCCGGTTGGCCGTCTCCCAGTAGACGCGCCGGGTGTGTGTCAGATTCGCGAGCGGCCCGGTCCGGAGGTCGAAGGCGACCACGTCGACACCGAGCAGCGGGCGGACACGCACGGAACGCGCGACCGACGCATCGAGCCGCAGCCGCCCGAGGTCGCCGAGCGGGATCGGCGCCTCGTCGATGTCGCCCTCGCGCCACGCTCGCACCGCGTCGACCGTGACGAGGCGGCTGAAGACGAGGCGGACGTGGCCGCGCCGCGCGATCAGGCGCTGCGGCGAGGCGCTCTCCACCTTGAACGGCCCGGCGATTCCGGGCGGGGCCGCGGCCGGCACGGTCAGCGCGTACGGGAAGCGCAGCCACGGGAAACGCAGCCGGAGCGTGACCGTCGAGCCCGAGCGGTCGAGCCCGGCGATCGGCACGAACAGCCATCCGGCCGGCGCGCGCGGAAGCCGCCGCATCCGCTCGAGCTCGGCCGCGACAGCGCGGGCGTGCGTGCACCTGAACCGCCAGGTCCTGCCACCGTCGGTGCTCGCCCAGCGCGTGCACAGTCCCGGGCGCAGCTCGCCGGTCCGCGAATCCGTCGTGAGCGGGGTGGCGAAGAGAGCGCGGGCGAGGGTGAGCTCGTCGCGGCCGGACACGGAAGCGGGGTCGAGGGGCCAGCGGTAGCCGGGCAAGGCGATGCGGATCAGGTTTGCGGGGCCACGCGCGGCGACGGATGGCGCCGTGCGCGACGACGAGCCGCATCCGGCCAGGAGCACCGCGACCGAGAGGGCCGGCGCGACCCGGCGCACTACTTCAAGAGATGGAAGAGCGCGATCGTGTTCAGGAAGAAGATCGTGGCGACCACGACTGTGAGGCGCGTCAGGTTCCGCTCGACGATGTGCGTGCCGCCCTGCGAGGCCGGCGTGAAGCCCATCCCGCCGAGCCCGGCGTCGCGACCCGAGTGCATGAGGATGAGGCCGACGAGGGCCATCGAGACGAACACGTGGAAGACCGCGGAGATCTGGAGCCAGGGCACGCGCTCAGGGTAGCGGACTACGAGCCCGTTTCGGAATGACCACGCGCTGGCTGGAAGGACGACGCATCGCGCCGCCCAGTGCGACCAGAGGCCCGTGCTTCATTTTGAGACGGGCTCTAAGTCTTCGCGACTTCGAGGATGGCGCCGACCAGCTCCGCGGCGATCCGGTCCTTCGTGACGTAGCCGGCGGCGCCTGCCTGCCGCGCGTCGTCGACCGCGATCCGCGAGTTCGAGCCGGTCAGCATCAGGATCGCCGCCGTAGGCACCTCGCCTGCGATCCGGCGGGTCGCCTCGAGGCCGTCCATGCCCGGCATGGCGATGTCCATCAGGACGACGTCGGGCCGCGCCGACCGCGCCGCGTCGATCGCCTCCTCACCAGTGCCGGCATGCCCGGCGATCTCGATGCGCCCGTCCGTCGCGAGAATCACCTCGAGCGCCTCGGCGAACATCCGGTGGTCGTCCACGATCAGGACTCGAACAGGTTTAAGTAGATTTGCGGGGGCTTCCATGGTTTCTCCTGCTGAAATCTGTGCGTAAGATACACCGGTGGCCGCCGCCAGCGATGAAATCCGCGCGCAGATCCAACGCCACTTGATAACAGGCGACAACCGGCTCAAGCAAGGCGCGTCGCTCGAGAAGGCCAGGGAGAGCTACGAGCGCGCGCTCGAACTGGCTCAACAGGCCGGACTCGAAGACGCGGTCCGGCCGCTCGTGGAGATCAGGCTCGCCGATCTCGACCGCGCCCAGGCCGAGCGCGAGAAGCCCGCCTAGTCGTAAGCGATGATTCGCTCGGCGGCGGCGCGCGCGAGCTTCTCCGGTCTCGCCGATCGAGTGACGACCGCGGTGGCGATAGCTCCCTGGGCCAGCAGGTGCACTTGCTCCGCGAGGCCGGCCGGGTCCGCGAGCGCCGCGTCGTCAGCGCTTCCCATGGCGTATGAGGAGCCCCACCGAATCGGGTTCGTGCACGTTGCTACGACCGGCGAGCAGTTGGAGGTCGGCGACGCGGTCCGCTGGACGGGCTTCGGAGTCTGGCGAGTCGAGGACGTCGCGGGCGACCGCGTGACGCTCCGGCTGTGGCCGGACAACGAGCCGTATTCCGAGCGCATCAATGAGTTCGGCCCCGGCGACTGGCCGGACAGCGATACGGCCGCCTAAGAAATGGCTCGAAGGAAAATCTGCTCCAGCCGCGCGGCCTGGCGGTTGACGTCGTGCGGCTCGGCCGCGTCTCGCGCCGCCTGATTCGGACGCGGTAGGCCGGCGGCAGCGTCCAGCGCGCGCAGGAGCTCGTCGTCGTCAGTCGGGTCGACGAGAATCCCGGCTTCAGGAGGGACGAACTCGGGCGGGCCGCCGACACGCGTCGCGACGACCGAGCGCCCGCACGCCATCGCCTCGAGCAGCGACTGGCCGAAGGGCTCGATCAGCGACGGCTGCGTAATGACGTGAGCGGAGCCGATGAGACCGGGGACGTCGTCGTGCGGAACGCGGCCGAGCATCCGGATCCCTGCACGGCCCTCCAGTTGGCCGCGTAGGGGACCGTCGCCCGCGAAGGTCAGCGTGCCCTCCGCGCGGCGCTCGAACGCGCGGGCGAGGCGGAGAACGTTCTTCCGCTTCGTCAGCGAGCCGATGCAGAGGAACGCGGTCGAGCCGTCCGGCGGCGGCGTGACCCGGAAGCGCTCGAGGTCGACGCCCGAGTCGACCACCTCGGTCTTGTCGCGCGCGTCGGGGATCTTCGCCTCGAGCTCGCGGCGGAGGTAGTCCGACACGGCGACGACCGCGGAGGCCCGGCGCACCGCGTACGTCGTCGCTGCGCGCACGCCCGGCATCGCGCCGATGTTGCGGACGTCGCGGCCGTGCGCAGTCAGCACGAGCGGCGCCCGCGACGCAAGCGACGCGACCAGCCCGCTCGGGACGAGGAAGTGCGCGTAGACGACATCCGGCCGGAAGCGCCTCGCCGCCCCGCGAGCCTCGCGGGCGAGCTGGAGGTAGCGCAGCTTCCCGCCGGCCCGCCGGTCGAGCACCGCAAGCTCGACCTCATGCCCACGCGAGCGAAGGGCGCGCTCGATCTGCCCGACGAACGTTCCCAGGTCGGGATCGTCCGGGCCGGGATACATCTGTGAAACGAGGAGGATCCTCACGCCGGAGCGCGGTGCGCGTCGTACATCCCCCACTCCTCGCGGAGCGCGTTGCAGATCTCGCCGATCGTGGCGCGCGCCCGCAGCGCCTCGCGCATCGGGACGAGCAGGTTGCCCTCGCCGCCGGCGACGCGGCTCACCTCCGCGAGACCGCGCTCGACGTCCTCGGCGTGCCGCTCGGCCCGCACACGCGCGGTGCGCTCGAGCTGGCGGCGCTCAGCCTCCGGGTCGAGGCGGTACAGCTCGATCGGCTCGCTCTCCTCTTCGACGAAGCGGTTCACGCCGACGATCACACGCTCGCCCGACTCGACCTCGGCCGTGTAGCGGTAAGCCGATTCCTCGATCTCGCTCTGGATCCAGCCGCGCTCGATCGCCGCGACCGCTCCGCCCTGCTCGTCGATCCGCTCGATCAGCTCGCGTGCGGCGGCCTCCAGCTCGTCCGTCAGCGCCTCGATGAAGTAGGCGCCTCCGAGCGGATCGGCGGTGTCCGTCCCGCCGGCCTCGTGCGCGAGGACCTGCTGCGTGCGCAGCGCGATCTTCGCCGAGCGCTCCGTCGGCAGCGCGAGCGCCTCGTCGAAGCCGTTCGTGTGGATCGACTGCGCGCCGCCGGCAACGGCCGAAAGAGCCTGGATCGCGACGCGCACGATGTTGTTCTCCGGCTGCTGCGCGGTCAGCGTCGAGCCGCCCGTCTGCGCATGGAAGCGCAACGCCTGGGCGCGCTCGTTCGTCGCGGCGAAGCGGTCGCGCATGATCGAGGCCCAGAGCCGCCGCGCAGCCCGGAACTTCGCTACCTCCTGGAAGAAGTGGTTGTGTGCGTTGAAGAAGAAGGAGAGCCGCTCGCCGAAGTCGTCGGGCGAGAGCCCCGCGGCCACGGCGGCGTCGGCGTAGGCGATGCCGTTCGCGAGCGTGAACGCGAGCTCCTGCACCGCGGTCGATCCGGCCTCGCGGATGTGGTACCCGGAGATCGAGATCGTGTTCCAATTCGGGATCCGCTCGGCGCAGTATGCGAAGAGATCCGTCGTCAGCCGCATGGAGGGCCGCGGCGGGAAGATGTAGTTCCCGCGGGCGCAGTACTCCTTGAGGATGTCGTTCTGGACGGTGCCGCGCAGCGCGTCCGGCGTGACGCCCTGCTCCTCGGCGACCAGCTCGTAAAGCAGGAGGAGGAGCGACGCCGGCGCGTTGATCGTCATCGACGTCGAGACGGCGGCGAGCGGGATCCCGTCGAAGAGCGTCTGCATGTCGGCGAGCGAGTCGATCGCGACGCCGGTTCGCCCGACCTCGCCTTCCGCGCGAGGGTCGTCCGAGTCGTAGCCGAGCTGCGTCGGCAGGTCGAAAGCGACACTTAGGCCGGTCTGGCCGTGGTCGAGCAGGTAGCGGAAGCGTGCGTTCGTTTCCTCGGCAGAGGCGAAGCCCGCGTACTGCCGAATCGTCCACGGCCGCCCGCGGTACATGTCCGGATACGGCCCGCGGGTGAACGGGAACGCGCCGGGGAGTTCGAGCTCGTCGGGCGCGTCGTCGGCCGTGTAGACGGGCTTGATCTCGATCCCCGAGTCGGTTTCGCGGCGGTCGGTCGACGCCATCGAAGCCATCGTAGGCGCTAGAGCAGCAACGGCCCGCGCAGGACGACCGTGCTGAGCGACGGCTCCGGCCGGTAGCCGAGCTTCTCGTTCAGCCGGCGCATCGGTTCGTTCCGCTCCTCGCTCTCCGTGACGAGCCGGGCGAAGCCGCGCTCCTTCGCCACGGCGATCTGCGAGCGCTTCAGCCCCGTCGCGACGCCCTGGCCGCGCCACGCCCGCTTGACCGCCGTCAGACCGTGGAAGACGTCGGAGCCGTGCGCCTCCATCCCCGCATAGCCGACGACCTCGTCTGCGGCGAGCGCGATGAACGTGAACGCCGGATCGCGTGCCGGGCGGTCGATCTCTCGGGCGCGCCAGATCTCGAAGCTGCGGTCGGGCGTCGCGCCCGGGATGTCCTGCTCTGCCTCGCGTGCGACCTCGTACATCCCCTCCGCGAGGTCCGGCCGCTCGGCGCGGGAGACGATCGCGATCCCCTCCGGCGGCTCGACCGGAAGCGGCTCGTGGGCGGCGAGGTCGAGCGCGACAGCCTGCTCGCCGCCGACGCGTCGGTAACCGCGCTGCTCGAAGTACGCCTGCGATTCGGCGTCGCTCTCGCGGACCTCGCCCTGGAGCTCCGTCTTCCCGTGCCCTGCGGCGTGCTGTGACACGTCGGCGAGGAGCGCCGTTCCGACGCCGCGCCCGCGGGACGCCGGTGCGACGTCGACCTGGACGACCGCGAAGGGCTCGTCCTCGAGCTCGACGAAGCCGCAGCCGGCGGGCTTTCCGTCGAGCAGCGCGATCGCGTAGGAAAGCTCGGCGTTCGAGTCGAGGTTGTGACGCAGGCCCTCGAGCTTGGGCGGAGCCAGGTCGGGGGCGACGGCGGCGCGCACGGCAATCATGACCTCGAGGTCGGCGTCGGACTCGGCGAAGCTCGTGACCAGCGTCATCGACGCCGAGCGTACGCTTCGCGGTCGTGAAGGTCACGGTCAAGCTTTTCGCCGGCCTGCGCGAGCGCGTGGGCTGGAGCACGCGCGAGCTCGAGCTCCCCGACGGGGCGAAGCTGAAGGACGTCTGGGCCGAGCTCGAGCTCGGCGACCAACCGCGCGGGATCCACTACGCCCTCAACAGGGGCTACGCCGACAAGAGCGCCGCACTAGCGGAGGGCGACGAGGTGGCGTTGATCCCTCCTGTTTCGGGCGGGGACTTCCTGCTGAGCGAAGAGCCGCTGTCGCTCGACGCCGTGGTCGAGGAGGTCGCCGACGAGCGCGCCGGGGCAATCGCAACGTTCACCGGCACGACGCGCATCGAGTCGCGCGGCCACACCGTGCGCTGGCTCGACTACGAGGCGTACGCGGAGATGGCCGAAGACGTGATGGCCGGCATCGCGGCTCAGCTCGAGGAGCGCTACGACCTCTGCGCGGTGGCGATCCATCACCGCATCGGCCGAGTCGGCATCGGCGAGCCGAGCGTGGTCATCGCCGTCTCGGCCCCGCACCGTGCCGACGCGCTCGCTGCGTGCAAGGACGCGATCGACGTGCTCAAGGAGAGCGTCCCGGTCTGGAAGAAGGAGGTCTACGAGGAAGGCGAGGAGTGGATCGGGCGCGGCTCATGACGGAGTCCGCTGTCCCGATTCTGCCGAGCCGCGATCTCGAGGAGACGCTCGAGTTCTATTCCCGGCTCGGTTCGAGCTGCAAGGCGCGCCGATCGCAACGTACCGCTACCTGATCGTCGGGCGAGGCTCGATCGAGGTGCACTTCTGGGACGCACCAGACGTGGATCCCCTCACTACCGATGCCTCCTGCTACATCCGCACCAACGATGCCGACGCCCTCTTTCGCGAGTGGGAGCAAGCCGGAGTCCAGTCCGATCCGGGCACGGGTAGTCGCTTGATGCCGCCCGTGAACACCGACTACGGGATGCGCGAGTTCGCCCTCGTCGACAAGAGCGGGAACCTCTTGCGGGTCGGCTCACCGCTGCGCACGGTCTCCTGAACTACTCTCAGAAGGTGCACGAAGCGCCCGAAGCCCACTACCTACCCGAGGATCTACGGGGTTACGACCCGCTCCACCCACAAGGGATGGACGTCCGCTCGATCCTCCGGAAGATCTGGGGCGGGATCGTCGCCGTCGCCGTCCTGCTCTTCAAGTTCGGCTTCGTCGCGATCAAGTTCTTCGGGATCTTCATCTCGATCGCCGCCTACGCGCTGATCTGGGGCTGGAAGTTCGGGGTCGGGTTCGTGCTGCTGATCCTCGTCCACGAGTCGGGCCATTACCTCGAGGCGCGCCGCCAGGGGCTCAAGCCGTCGCTGCCGCGGTTCATCCCGTTCCTCGGCGCGTACGTCACGATCAAGGACGCGCCCAACGATCCGTGGCGGAACGCGCTGATCTCGATCGCCGGGCCGTTCCTCGGCGGGGTCGCCGCCGCGGTGTGCTGGGGAGTCGGCGCCGCGATCGACTCTCGGTTGATGTACGCGCTCGCCTATTCGGGCTTCCTGCTCAACCTGTTCAACCTGATCCCGTTCATGCCGCTCGACGGCGGCTTCATCGTAGGGGCAGCGCGCGCGCTGCGACGGCCGATTCCGGCCCTGCAGGGCGAGGTGCTGGTCTACGAGCCACCGCGGAACGCGGGCCGCGGGATGCTCGTCTGGGCGATGTACCTGGGGCTTGCCGCGCTGCTCGTGCTGGGCATGGTCTACGCGCACGTGCCCCAGCATCGCCTGTGATGGAAGACCGGAAAGTCCTCGACTCCGAGGTCAAGAATGTCGAGGAGCACGTCGCCCGGATCGCCGCAGACTTCCGCGGAGGGTTCGAGGCGGTCGCGCGCATCGACCGTCCCGCCGTGACGATCTTCGGCTCGGCGCGCACTCCGCCCGGGGCGAAGCCGTACGAGGACGCTCGCGGTGTCGCGCGGCGCTTCGCCGAGGCCGGCTGGGCGGTCGTGACTGGTGGCGGCCCCGGGGTGATGGAGGCCGCGAACCGAGGCGCGAAGGAAGGCGGCGGGCTCTCGGTCGGCTTCAACATCGAGCTTCCGCACGAGCAGCACGAGAATCCGTACCTCGACATCGACTACACGTTCCAGCACTTCTACGCGCGCAAGACCATGTTCGTGAAGGCGGCCGAGGGCTACATCGTCTTCCCCGGCGGCTTCGGAACGATGGACGAGCTGTTCGAGTCGCTGACGCTGATCCAGACCGGCAAGGTGTTCAACTTCCCGGTCGTCCTCTTCGACGTCGACTACTGGACGGAGCTGCTCGTCTGGGTGCGGAACGAAGCGCTCGCCAAGGGAATGATCTCGCCCGAGGACGTCGAGTTGCTCCACCTCACCGACGACCGCGACGAGGCCGTGCGGCTCGTGCTCGAACGCTACGAGCAGCGCTGCGCGACGACGCCCGCCACGACCGCGAAGGCCGACGCCCAGTAACGCTTACGGCGAGCTCGGCAGCACGAAGTACGGGCCGGGCGGCGTACGGCCGGGGCCGTAGATGTAGGTCGGGCCCTCGGGGATGTAGCGGGACGTGAACGTGCCGCGACGGAGGAGCCTCCCGCGCTCATAGACCGTCCGCTCAACCGTCACGTCGAAGCCGGAGCGGCCGCTGCCGCTTTCGACCCGCACTGAACCGTGCGGAGCCGTGGGGTCGACCGCATACGACGTCGTCGGCGACTTGAAGTTCGTCTCCGGCCCTGTGCTGGCGACGACGCGTCGGCCCTGCGGCGTCCCGTAGAAGCTGAACGTCAGCGTGGAGTTCGTATACGAGGTCTTGATCAGGATCGCGTGCTTCAGGTCGTTTCCGAACTTGAAGTCCGGCCCGCCCCACGAGACCGTCGCGTCGCGACCGAGCGGATAATGCGAGAGGTAAAGGTTGTGGTTGTGGCGCTCGAGGATCGGCAGCCCGGCCTCGAAGGCGTTGTTGAAAAGCGTCGTCGCGGTCTGGCACACGCCGCCGCCGATCGCGGGGAGCACGAGGCCGCCGACGATCATCTGTCCCTCGAGAAAGCCGCGCTCGGCCGTACGGGGGCCCACGACGTCGTTGAACGAGAAGACCTCTCCCGACCTGATGATCGTCCCGTCGATGAAGTCGGCCATCAGGTGGACGTTGTGGATGCGGTTCGACGAGGACGGGCCCATGTCGGTCGTGAACGTCGTGAGCCTGCGGCGGATCCCGAGCGCCTGCGCCTCCTCCGTCGTCAACTCGGCCGGGCGGGCGTGCAGCGAAAGGTCGGCGGTGCGGTCGACGCTCGAGTAGGCAGCCGCGGCGAGCGCGTCGGCGACGGCCTGATCGTCGATGTCGATTCCGTCCCGGGACGGGATCACGCGGACGACCGGGCCTGACGTGTCGAACTGCGCGTTCTTGGCGCGTTTCCGCCACGGGTCGACGAACCGGCGCAGGACGTTGCCCGAGCGCTGGGCGTCGAACGTGACGACGTAGCGGTGGCCGGCGGGCCGGAAGACGAGCAGCCGGGTGAGCCGGGCTGGCTCGAGCGTCGTCACCGTCGCCCCGCGGAAGCGCATGGTCACCGCCTCGGCGACCAGCGCCCGGGCGGTGGTGGCGGCCTCCGTCGCCTGGGCGTTCCCGATCGCCGGCGGGGCGCGGACGTAGCGGACGCGGATCGTGCTGTGGCCCGTCGCGACGTGGCTGCGCAGGGCCGCGAAGAGGGCGGCGGTGTCGACCCGCGTGCCGACTCGCGCGGGCTTGACGACGAGCCCGGCGTCCGTGAGCGCGACGGTGGCCGAGCGGGGCGAGCGCGCGTAGGCGGTCAGCTTCCGGACAAGCCGGGCGGCCGCCGGTTGACGCAGACGCAGCACCGGCTCGACGTTGCGGGCAGGCGGCGCCGGAGAGAGGAGCGCGAGCGCGCGGTCGGGGAAGGCTCGGCCCGACGCGAGCGCCTGTCCGGCCGTCGCCCGCGCGTCAAGCCGGAGCACCTGCGCAGGCATGAGCTTCAGGGTGTGTCCCGCGGCGACGACGCGAACGGGCGCGAGGAGCCGAGGAGTCGCGACGTCCGCGATCGCTCTGGCGGCCGAGGCCCGGTCACGTCCTCCGACGTCAGCGCCCAGGACGCGGACGCCCGGCAGCGCCTCCCCGCGGTAGAGGTGTGCGCGGGCGACGAACGCCGCGGCGGCGGCGGCAACGAGGATCGCGAGAGCAAACGCGAGGTAGAGCGGCGCGCGGGAACGGCGGCGAAGGGGAGCTGCGACGAGGACGGACATCTGCATGGGGAGAACGCTCGGAGTCAATCATGCGTTCCGGCCCTCCCTACACTTTACGGCGATGCGCCTCCGTGACCTGCCTTCGGTGGACGAGCTCGTACGGGACGAGCGCCTGGCCGCCGAGCCACGCGCGCCGGCGCTCGCGGCGGTGCGAACGGCCCTCGCGCGCGCGCGCGAGGAAATTCAAGCGGGAGCGGAACCCGGCGACCTCGTCGAGCGCGCGCTGGCCGAGCTTGCGTCGGCGCGCAGCCCGCGACTGCGCCGCGTACTGAATGCGACCGGCGTGATCGTCCACACGAACCTCGGCCGCGCCCCGCTCGCCGACTCGGCTCTCGTGCGAGTGCGCGAGGTCGGGCGCGGCTACTCGAACCTCGAGTACGACCTGGCCGAGGGCGCACGCGGATCGCGCCAGGATCACGTGGCGGAGATCCTGCGCCGGCTCACCGGAGCCGAGGCCGCGCTCGTCGTGAACAACAACGCGGCGGCGGTCCTCCTCGCCCTCGCCGCGCTGATCGAGCCAAGTAACAGACTGTTACTAAGTCCGAAGGACGAGGTGATCGTCTCTCGCGGCGAGCTGATCGAGATCGGCGACGGGTTCCGGATTCCCGAAGTTCTCGCTCGCTCCGGCGCCCGACTGCGTGAAGTGGGGACGACGAACCGCACGCGCGCCGCCGACTACGAAGCGGCTATCGGAGAGCAAACTGCGGCGCTGCTCCGGGTGCACAAATCGAACTTCCGCGTGGTCGGCTTCACCGAGCAGCCCCGCGTCGAGGAGCTCGCGCGTGTGGCCCGCCGTCACGACGTCCCGCTCGTCGACGACCTCGGCTCCGGGGTCCTCCAGGCGCCTCTCGATCCAAGTAACAGTCTGTTACTTGGAGATGCGGAGCCGAGTGCCAGGGATAGCCTCGCGGCGGGCTCGGATCTGGTCACGTTCTCCGGGGACAAGCTCCTCGGGGGCCCCCAGGCGGGGATCGTCGTCGGCCGTGCAGACCTCGTAGAGCAGCTCCGCCGGCATCCGCTGCAGCGTGCACTGCGCGCCGACAAGCTCACGCTCGCGGCTTTGGAGGGCACGCTCGCGCTCTACCTCGACCCCGAGCGGGCCGCGCGCGAGGTGCCGGTCCTGCGGATGCTGCGGGAGCCGGTCGAAACGGTCAGGGCGCGGGCCGAGCGCCTCGCTGCGGCGATCGGCGGCGAGGTTGAGGAGACGACCGCGCGCGTCGGCGGCGGCGCATTGCCGCTGGCCGAGCTCCCGAGCTTCGCCGCGGCCGTCGAGGAAGCGCTCGCGGCACCGCTCCGCGAGGGCGACCCGCCCGTTGTCGGGATCGTGCGCGACGGCCGGCTGCTCCTCGATTGTCGGACGCTCCGCGACGACGAGCTCGACGAGGTCGCCGCAGCGGTCACCGCCGCGCGGGCATGAGCGAGCCCTCTCCCGAGGGCCGGATCTGGGATCTGCTGCGCGGCGCGCTCGGAACGCGGGCGCTGGCGATCGTCGCCGACCTGAGCGTGGCCGACGCGCTCGCCGGCGGCCCGCGCCCCGTCGAGGAGCTCGCGCGCGAGGTCGGAGCGGACGCGGGGACGCTGCACCGGCTCCTGCGCGCGCTCGCGAGCGACGGCGTCTTCGCCGAGGACGAACCCGGCGTGTTCCGGAACACCGAGGCGTCCGACGTGCTCCGCCAGTCCGGCTGGGACGACTTCGCGCACCTGTTCGGCGGCGCGTGGCTGCAGGCGATCGAGCGGCTCGACGCGACGGGCGAGCCGACCTTTCCGCGCGTGTTCGATACCGACTTCTGGTCGTGGCTCGCCGACCATCCCGAAGAGCGCGCTGCGTTCGACCGCGCGATGGAACAGGGCAAGGAGCGGCGGATCGAGCGGCTCGCCGGACTCGAGTGGCGCGGCGACGAGACCGTCGTGGACATCGGCGGCGGGAACGGAGCGAATCTCGTCGCGCTGCTGGGACGCCACCCAGGCCTCTCCGGAATCGTCTTCGACCTCCCCGAGACAGTCCGCGACGAGGAGGCCTTCGGTGACCGCCTGTCCTTCGTCGAGGGCGACTTCTTCGAGAGCGTTCCGCCCGGCGACGTCTACGTCCTGTCCACGATCCTTCACGACTGGGACGACGAGCGGGCCGCGGCGGTTCTGCACACGATTCGTGCCGCGGCTCCGCCCGGTGCACGCCTGGTCCTGATCGAGTCTGTGATCCAGCCCGGGAACGAGCCGGACGGCTCGAAGTGGCTCGACCTCCTGATGCTGGCGCTGTTCGGCGGCCGCGAGCGCGACGAGGCGCAGTGGCGCGAGCTCCTCGAGGGCGCGGACTTCGAGATCGAAGACCTCCGGGACGGACTAATCGAGGCGCATTGCCCCTGACGGTCGGCACCGCCGGCCACATCGACCACGGCAAGACATGGCTCGTGCGGGCTTTAACCGGCAAGGACACCGACCGACTGCCGGAGGAGCAGGAGCGCGGGATCTCGATCGAGCTCGGCTACGCCCCACTCGAGTTGCCGGACGGCTCGCAGCTGTCCGTCGTGGACGTGCCCGGCCACGAGCGCTTCGTGCGCACCATGGTCGCCGGCGCCACCGGCATCGACCTGTTTCTGCTCGCGATCGACGCTGCCGAGGGAGCGCGGCCGCAGACGCATGAGCACCTCCAGATCCTCGGCCTGCTGGGCGTCGAGCGGGGCGTGGTCGCGGTCACGAAAGCCGACGCCGTCGACGAGGAGACGCTGGAGCTGGCGCTCGCCGAGGCGCGGGAACTCGTGCCTGGAGCCGAGGTCGTGCCCGTCAGCGCCAAGACAGGCACCGGGCTCGACGATTTGCGGGCTGCGCTCGGCCGCACCGCCGACACGCTCGAGCGACCGCCGCGCCTCGGCGCGACCCGCCTCTACGTCGACCGCGTCTTCACGCTGAAGGGGATTGGGACGGTGGTCACCGGGACACTCTGGTCGGGCTCGATCGCCGGAGGCGACGAGCTGCGCGCCGAGCCGCAGGGACTGCCCGTGCGCGTGCGCAGCGTCGAGGTGCACGACGAACGTGTGGACGAAGCCGCAGCAGGACAGCGCGTCGCGGCCAACCTCGCCGGACTCGAGCGGACCGCGCTCCAGCGCGGGAACGTGCTCGTTGCGCCCGGCTTCTTCCCGGTGAGCTACCGCCTCGACGTGCGGTTGGAGGAGCTCGAGCTGCTAGACGACGGCGCCCGGCTGACCGTCCACCACGGAACCGCGCAGCACCAAGCCCGCCTCGTCCGCGCGGACGGCCCGTACGCCCAGCTTCGCCTCGCGACCCCGATCGTCGCCGCGCGCGGCGACCGGCTCGTCCTGCGCCGCGAAACGACACTCGGAGGCGCCCGCGTCCTCGATCCCGATCCGCCCCGCACTCCCGAGCCCGGACGGCTCGAGCTACTCGACCGCGGCGACCCGGTGTCGATCGTGCGCGCGATCGTGCGCGAGCCGGTAACCGGAGCCGGGCTGCAAGCGCATGGCCTGCTCGAGCCGCACGAGCTCGCGCTAGGGCTCGGGGAGCTCGCGCACGCGGGCGAGTGGTTCTTCGCCCTCGAGTGGCTGGACGAGCTGCGCGCGACGACCCGTGCCCGACTCGCCGAGCGCGCCGAGGCCGCGCCGCTCGATCCCGGCCTGCCGCTCGCGCAGCTCCTCCCCGCCGAGCCGTGGGCGCCGGCCGTCGCGCCCCTCCTCCAGGTCGAGCGGCGAGGCACGAAGGCCTACCTCCCCGGAGCCACGGCGCGCCTCGGCGAGCACGAGCAGGCGGCAGCCGCGCTGGAGGCCGAGCTCGCCGCGGCCGGTGCAGACGCGGTCAAGGTCGAGGACCGCGCCCTCGCGGGGTTCCTCGAGGAGCAGGGCCGGCTCGTCCGGGTCGGGGACGGATTCGCCGTCGGCGCCGAAGCCTACGCAGCCGCTTGGAAAGCACTTGTCGAAGAGTGCGAGAGCGCGGGCCGGATCACCCTCGCGCGCTTCCGCGACCTCGCAGGAAGCTCGCGCCGCTCGGCGCAGCTGATCCTGGAGCGGTTCGACGCGGACGGGCTGACGCGGAGAATCGGCGACGAACGCGTACTCAGGCGCCGGGCGCCGACACCTTCAGGCTGAGCACGTCCGGCCGGTGGTAGTGGCCGGCCGCGTCGAACCGCTGACGCTCCTCGTACAGCACCATCGGGTCGAGCTCGGCGTAGAGGATCCCCTCTTCGTCCCAGAGCGGGCCCGCGAGGTACGAGCCGTCGGGCGCGAGAATCGCAGAGCCGCCGCGGCCGACGAGCTCGTCGCCGTCCGCGAGCTGCACGTCGTCGGGATAGCTCGACGCGCGCTGGAAGACGCAGCAGCTGAGCACGAACGAGCGCGACTCACGCGCGATGTGCCGCATCGAGTCGTGCCAGCCCTCGCCGTCGTCGGCGGTCGGCGCGAGGTAGATCTCGACGCCCGACTGGTAGAGCGAGAAGCGGGCGAGCGGCATCAGGTTCTCCCAGCAGATCAGCCCGCCTACGCGGCCGATCTCGGTCTCGATCGCCTCGAGTCCGCCACCGTCGCCGAGCCCCCAGACGAGCCGCTCGTGGTTCGTGGGCATGAGCTTGCGGTGGTGGATGTCGAGCGTGCCGTCGGGCCCGAAGACGAGCAGCGCGTTGTAGAGCGTCCCGCCCGCCCGCTCGTTCACGCCGACCGCGAGCCGGATCGAGTGCTCGCGCGCGATCGCCCCGAGCCGCTCCGTGTCGGGGCCTGGCACCTCCACCGACTCGCGCGCCAGGCGCCCGAACGTCGTCTTGCCGTCCCCGCCTCCGGCGAGGAAGCGCACCCAGCGGCTCGACGGGTAGACCGGAATGAACGTCTCCGGGAAGAGTGCGAGCTTTGCGCCCTCGCCCGCCGCCTCGGCAACGAGGCTCTCCAGCTTGTCGATCGTCGCGGCCTTGTCGAGCACGACCGGCTCGGCCTGGACGCACGCGACCTTGACGAGCTCGTTCATGCCGCGTCCGCGGCGAGCTCCTCGACCCGGTCTCCGACCGCGATCTCGCCGTCGTTGAGGATGTCCGCGTTCAGGCCGCCTCGGTTGACGAGGCCTTTGATCACGCCCTTCTGGGTCATCTTCTCGAGGCTCGAGCACGGATGGCAGAGTTCGACGCCGACGCATTCGACCTCGCCGACGCGGAAGCGCCTGCCGACGAGCGCATTCAGGTCGATCCCGGTCGTGAGGACGTTGCGGCGGCTTTCGGCGGCCGAGAGCTCGATGCCCGTGTCCTCGAGCATGCCCGCGAGCGCCTCGGCCTGAATCAACGTCAGCGCGCGACCGGGCGGCGCCTCGTCGTAGAAGTGCCGGTTCCCCTCGAGCCCGCGTCCGGCGACGGCGCGCGCGCTCTCGACGGGCGCGGGGAGCGTCTGCTCAGGCCCGATGAAGATCCCTTCGACGCGACCGGTGCTCATGCCGAGAGCTTAATGCGCGTGACGCTCGCGGAACTTCTGGGCCTTCTCGCGGTTCCCGCAGACCTCCATCGAGCACCACGCGCGCGAGCGGTTGCGCGCCTGGTCATAGAACGCCCACAGGCACGTCTCGCGACGACAGGCCTTCAGGCGGGACCATTCGTCCGTGCCCGCGGCGTCGGCGACGATCGCGACGAGTTGGCCGATCGCGGCCGCCGCGCCCGACGCAGCCGGCACGAGCTCGGTGGTGCAGTCGGGATTGAACCGCACCTCGAGCGCGGCTTCGCGAGCGGCGCGGTCGATCGCCCGGGCGGCCTTGGTGGTGTCGACGTCCTCCTCGTTGTGCGCGAGGAGAAGCGTCCTCAGCGCCTCACGCAGGGCGGCGGCACGCTCGACATGAGTCCGCGTCGCCTTGGCGCCTTCGGGCAATAGCCCGCGCTCCGACAGCCACACGGCGAGCGCACGCGGCTCGGAGATCTCGTCCTGCGCGGGATCGAGCTCGCGGGTGTTCACGAAGTCGCGGATCAGCTCCAGCTCTTTCGGGATCGGTCGCTCTGCAGTGCTCACTATTAACCACTTATCCTTGTTCAGAGGTTACGTAACTGCTATCATCCTAACACTGGTTAGGACGATTCGAAAGGAGGCGACATGCATCCGTATGTCATTCAGGCCATCGCCGCCACGCGGCAGTTGGAACTGCTCGAAGAGGCGCGCAGAAGTCGGCTCGCCGAGGCCGCGCGACGCCCCGCGCCCGGGCCGGACGTGACTGTCCGCTTCGCCCGCGACACCGACGCCCTCGCGCTCGACCGCCTCGCGATCCTGTCGGAACGGCCCATGCCGCAGGGGACGGTGCTCGTGGCGAGCGTCCGCGGCGAGGTGATCGCTGCCGCGGCAGTCGAGGGCGGACAGGCGATCTACGATCCGTTCCGGCGGACCGCGGACGCCGTGTCGCAGATCTGCAGGCAAGCGAAGTCACTCCGCGGACCGTTCCCATGGCTCCGCGTCCCGGTTCGGCGCCTCCGGGCTGCATTCTGATGAGTCGCTACTCGACCGCACGGCTCGACGACATCCCGCGCCCGCAGAACCTGCCCGAGAGCGAGGAGGGCGCGGTCTGGAAGCCGGTTCGGCATCACTTCGACGTCCAGGCGTTCGGGGTCAACGCCTGGATCGCGCGAGCGGCCGGCGACGAGGTGATCGAGGACCACGACGAGAACGGCAACGCACCCGGGCACTCGGAGCTCTACTTCGTCTCGACGGGGCGCGCCGTCTTCACCGTCGACGACGCGGAGTTCGACGCGCCCGCCGGAACGTTCGTCTACGTTCCGACACCGGGCGTCCGCCGCAAAGCCGTCGCCAAGGAGCCGGGCACCACGGTGCTCGCGCTCGGCGGCTGGTCGGACCGCCCGTTCAAGGTGTCGGCGTGGGAGCAGAGGTGGACGGGATGATCGCGCGGGTCTGGCGGGGATGGACGGCGCGGGTCGACGCGGACGCTTACGTCGAGTACCTCGGCGAGACCGGCATGCGCGAGTCCGGCGCTCTTCCCGGCAATCTCGGCGCGATGATCATGCGACGTGACGACGGCGCACGTGCGGAGTTCCAGACGGTGATCCTCTGGGACGACCTCGAGTCGATCCGCGCCTTCGCCGGCGACGAGCTGGAGCGCGCCGTCTTCTTCCCGGAGGACGACCGGTTCCTCGTCGAGCGCGACACGCACGTCGTCCACTACGAGGTCGCCAAGCCCCTGTGACGAAGCCCCTTGCGGAGATCGCGCTCCGCGGCGCAGCCGGCGAGCCCGTCGACCTGCGCCGCACGCTGCACTCGCACGGGGTCGCGGCCCTGCCGCCGCACCGGCTGGACGGCGACTCGCTGGAAGTCACGCTCGCGGTACCGGGCGGGCACGCGCACACGGTCACGCTTGCGCCTGGCCGGCGCGGGCACGCGCGCGTCGAGGGGGCTGCGGGCGCACGCGAGGTCGTGCCGATCCTGCGGGCGATGCTGCGGCTCGACGACGACCTCTCTCCGTTCTATGCCGTCGCCGCGGCGGACGACGACCTACGCTGGGCCGTCTCGGGCGCCGGGCGGATGCTGCGGAGCGCGACGCTCTTCGAGGACGTCGTCAAGACCCTCTGCACCCCGGCAACACCGCCCTTCGCGCCATAGCCGCGAGATCAAGCTCTGCGAGTCGAAGCGGCCGTTCGCCCGCGAGCCGGGCAAGCCAGCGGCGCGCGAAGCCGTCGAGGCGCGCCGGGGCAACCTCGGCCACGCGGCGCTGAGGCAGGATGGGGAGGGCCTGGCCGGTGCATCCCGCGTCCCGTTAACGGAAGATTGGCGTGTGCCCGGAGAACGACGAGCGCCCGATCCTTCGGAGGTCTTTGCGGCATCTTCCGCCGCGTCTCTTCGTGCGTTGGCCGGGCCTGGTACGGGCAAGACGTTTGCCCTGATTCGACGGTTAGCCCGCCTATTGGAAGATGGTGTTTCGCCACGGCTGATCCTTGTCGTTACCTTTGCCCGAACAGCCGCCCGCGACCTAGTTGCCGCCGCAGCACGGCTAGGTGCAGCTGCAGGTCTTCGACGCGCTCGAGTGCTTCCTCACCGCTCTGCGCAGTCCCGACGACCGCGATTTTGCGATCGGCGATCGCCGCGGTTAGAGCACTGAGAAACGCCAACTTGTAGCCCACCTGAATAGAGCCGCCGGGTCGCTGCTCCGAGTCGGTTTCTGGCTACGCCAGAGGCGCGTGACTACTCCGTTGCGGTGGCAACGCTCAAGCGGACGCCCTGGTCGCCCCCACAGACACCCAGCGGAGGCGCGGCTACCGGGACGAAGGTCTTACGCTAGCCTCTCCAAGA
>JBDTZN010000069.1:0-10307 GCA_040005095.1 Thermoleophilia bacterium
AGGCCGTGAAGGCCGGCGGCGGCGGCAGCGGTGGCATCGGGAGTGGCGGCGGCGGAGGCGGCAACTTCTAGCGAACGTCGCGCCTCTCCCTAGCAACGTCGAAGGCCGCCTCCGGGCGGCCTTCGACGTTAGGGAGAGCTGGGCTGAGCAGTAGCCTTTGGAGGAGATGGCACAGGAGCTGCGCACCGAGCCCTGGCTCGCGACGACCTACTTCGGAGACCGGCTCGCAGAAGCAGTCGAGCGCAAGCGCAGCCAGCTCGTCGTCGGCCTCGACCCGCAGGTCGACCTCCTGCCCGTCGAGCTCCGAGGAGACGTGCACCTCGGGCGCGAGCAGGCGGCGGAGGCCTTCGGCCGGTTCTGCCGCGGGGTGATCGACTCCGTCGCCCCGTACGTCGTCGCCGTCAAGCCGCAGTCCGCCTTCTTCGAGGAGCTCGGCGCCGACGGCGTGCGCGCGCTCGAGGACGTGTGCGCATACGCGAGACAGGCCGGCCTGCTCGTGATCCTCGACGCGAAGCGGGGCGACATCGGGTCGACCTCGCGCGCGTATGCAGCCGCGTTCCTCGGGCCGCGCGGCCAGGAGGGCCCACTGGCCGACGCGCTGACCGTGAACCCGTACCTCGGGCGCGACGCGGTCGAGCCGATGCTCGCGGCCTGCAAGCGCGAAGGCGCAGGGATCTTCTGCGTGGTCAAGACGTCGAACGCGGGCAGCGCCGAGGTGCAGGACGCGATCCTCACCGACGGGAAGCCGCTCTGGCAGCACGTCGCCCGGCTCGTCCGGGAGTGGGGCGACGACATCGTCGGCGCGCGCGGCCTGTCGAGCGTTGGCGCGGTGATCGGTGCCACCCATCCGCGCGCGGTCGGCGAGGCGAGGCGGCTCCTGCCGAAGTCGATCCTCCTGCTTCCCGGGGTCGGAGCGCAGGGAGCGACGCCCGCCGACGTCGCGCGCGCCTTCACGAGCGGGCCTGCCAGCGCGCTTGTCACGGTCTCGCGAGCTCTGATCTACGCGTTTCGCGTCGACGGCGGCGAGTGGCGCGCGGCCGCGGGCGCGGAGGCTGCCCGGCTGCGCGGCGAAGTGTGGAACGTCTCCGGCTGGTGAGGCAACCGCGGAGGGGACTCGCACGGTATGCGGCGCCCGTCGCGTTCCTGCTCGCCGCGACGATCGCGGTGCTCCTGATCCGCTCGGCGCTCGACGAGAGCGGCCCCGCGGCGGGAACGACCAGCGTGGCGACGACGCAGCCGACCACGACGGCCACGACGACCACCGCGACGACGACCACGCCTACCACTACCACGACGGGCGCGGCCGAGTTCCACACGATCGTCAGCGGCGACACGTTCCAGCAGCTCGCGCTCGACAATCACACGTCGGTGGACGAGCTCGTGCGCCTCAACCCGGGCGTCAATCCATCGGCGTTGACGGTAGGCCAGAAGATCCGGATCCGCTAGCTGCCGAGAAACATCCGCCGGTAGTACCGCCTGAGCCAGGCTTCGAAGGCGTCGGGCGTCATTCCGAGCTCGCCGGTGAGCGTGCGGTAGGTACCCCAGTTGAGTGCGACCCAGAATGCTTCGAGGACCTCGTCGAAGTCGAGTCCGACGACCTCGGGCTTCGCGAGCAGGGTGGTCGCAGCCCAGTGGACACCCGTGCGCCGGTTACTCGTCATTAGCTCCCAGAGCTGCGCGACTGCGAGGTCGCTCGCCGCCGCGTGCTGGACCGCACAGGCGAGCAGCGCCGACCGCTCCGCGATCGCGCGGACGTGCGCGGCGTGCAGATCGAGCATCGTCGCTGCGTCAGGGGCTGCTTCCATCGCTCGGGCGCGTGACCGCCAAGAAGCTGGCCGGCTCCCGGCGCGGCTACGTCGTCCGGATCCCGTTCTCGGCCCAGGATGACAATGCCGTCTCGTACCGGCTCGAGCTCCGCGACGGGCGGCACGCCTTGGTGTCGAAGACGGGCGACGTGGCGGGTGGGATGGCGCCGCCGTCGCTTCGCGTGTTCCCGCCTCGAGGTGTTCGCAAGGTCACCCTTGCCGTCATCGCCTCGGACGCCGTGGGCAACGAACGCACCGCTACGCGCTCGGTCAAGCTTCCTTAGCGCGCTAGCCTGAGTCGCGTGAAGGCTCGCCTCTTCGTGGCGCTCGCGGCACTCGTCTTTGTCGCACCCGCGACCGCCGCGCCGCCCGCGGTGCACGCGCGGGCCTGGTTCGTCCAGAGCGGCACCACGGGCGAGGTGCTCGCCCACCACGGCGAGCGCGCAAGCGTGCCGATCGCGAGCATCACGAAGCTGATGACCGTTCTCGTCACGCTGGAGCACGCGAAGCTCGACGACGTCGTAACGGTCGAGCCGAGCGCCTCGGAAGTGGGCGAGTCGACGATCAACCTTCGGCCCGGGGAGCGCATCACCGTGCGCGATCTGATTCGCGCGGCGCTCATTCAGAGCGCGAACGACGCGGCCAACGCCCTTGCCGATTACGTCGGCAAGGGAGACGAGGAACGCTTCGTCGGGATGATGAATGCCAAGGCTCGCGAGCTCGGGCTGAACGAGACGCATTTCGTCCGGCCGGACGGGCTCGACGTCGCCGGCCACGTCTCGAGCGCGCGTGACGTGACGAAGCTCGCCCAGGTCCTGATGCACGACCGCTTCGTTCGCAGCGTCGTTCGCGAGCGCACCGCGACGATCTCGGGCGGGCGCACGCTGCACACGTGGAACGACCTGCTCGGCCAGTTCCCGGGCCTCCTCGGCGTGAAGACCGGTCACACGGGAGCCGCCGGCTGGTGCGAGGTCGCGGCGGCCCGCGGACCCGGCGTGACAATCTATGTGGCGGTGCTGGGTAGTCCCACGCGCAGCAGTCGAAATGCGGATCTCGCGGAGCTCCTCCGCTACGGGCTCTCCCGCTACCGTCTCGTTCCCGTCATTCCCCAGCGGTCGTACGCCTGGGTGGAGACCGGCTACGGGAAGCGTCGGCTCGAGCTCGTGCCCGCTCGGCCGATGAGCCGCTCGATTCGCGTGGACGTCCCGCTCGTTGAACGCGTGGTCGCACCCGGGGTCGTCGGCCTCCCGATCCACCGCGGCCAGCAGCTCGGCGAGGTGCAGGTCTACGCGCGCGGGCGCCTGCTCGGATCGCGCCCGCTCGTCGCGGCGCGCGACGTCTCGCGGCCGGGCCTGGCCTCGCGCGTCGGCTGGTTCGCGGGCCGCACGGCGCGTCACATCGGGAGCTGGTTCACGTGATCATCACGGTGACCCTGAACGCGGCGATCGACCGCACCCTGACCGTTCCGAACTTCCAGCGCGGCCAGCGGCACCGCGCCAGCGAGGGCCTGATGCTCGCGGGCGGAAAGGGAATCAACGTCGCGCGGGCGCTGAAGCGGCTCGACGTCCCGGTGGTCGCGACCGGCCTCGCGGGCGGGGGAACCGGCACGCAGATCGTCGAGGCCCTGACCGCGGAGGCGATCCTCAACGACTTCGTCCGCATTCAGGACGAGTCGCGCACGTCGACCGTGGTGGCCGATCCGACCGGCGGAACCTTCACGGAGGTCTACGAGTGGGGGCCGCACGTCGACGAGGACGAGCTGGCGATTCTGCTCGACAAGCTGCGGTACCTCTCGCGGGGAGCCGACTTCGTCGTCTTCTCCGGATCGCTGCCGCGAGGGGTCGACGACGGGTTCTACGCCGAGGCGATTCGCGACCTGAACCGGCGCGGAGTGCCGTGCGTCCTCGACGCGGAAGGCCCGCCGCTTCGTCTCGGCACCGAGGCCGAGCCGTTCCTCGTCTCGCCGAATCAGGGCGAGGCGGAGTCGCTGGCCGGACAGGAGTTCCGCGACGCCGAGGACTTCCGGATGGCGCTCGACACGATCGCGGAGATTGGGGCGCGGAACGTCCTGATCAGCCAGGAGTGGGGGTGCTTCTGCCGCTTCCGCGAGGAACGGAACGTGCGCTACTTCGGCGCCGAGCCACCGCGCGTCGAGCCGGTGTCGTCGGTCGGTGCGGGCGACGTGCTGCTGGCGGCCTTCCTCGCGGGTCGCGTGAACGGCAAGACGCTCGAGGAGTCGCTTCGCGGCGGTGTCGCAACCGCGGCCGCTTCGACGCTCGAGGTCGGCGCGGGCCGCTTCGACCCTGCGGCGGCAGGTCGGCTCCATGCCGCCTCGACGGTCACCGAGCTCGAATCGGTCGTCTCGACGCCCTAGGCGCGTCAGACACGCCTGCTAGCTTTCGCGGATGGAAGTAGGACGCGCCGAGCCGATCAACGTCGAGCTCGACCGCCTGCGCTCGCTCGATGAGAAATTCGGACGCGAAGGACTGACCTTCGACGACGTCCTGCTCGTTCCCGCCGAGTCGCACGTCCTGCCGAACGACGTCTCCACCCGCACGCGCGTGACGCCCCGCATCGAGCTCGCGCTTCCGATCCTCTCCGCGGCCATGGACACGGTCACGGAGGCGCGGATGGCGATCGCGCTCGCGCGTGAGGGCGGGCTGGGGATCGTCCACCGCAACCTGTCCATCGAGGCCCAGGCCGCGGAGATCGACAAGGTCAAGCGCTCCGAGTCGGGGATGATCGTCGAGCCGGTCACGCTCGGCCCAGATAGGCAAGTCGCCGAGGCGCTCGAGTTGATGGCGACCTACCACATCTCCGGTGTGCCGATCGTGGACGAGGGCGGGCGCCTGGTCGGGATCCTGACGAATCGCGACCTGCGATTCGAGAGCGACACCGGGCAGCCGGTCTCGGCGCTGATGACGTCGAAGAACCTCGTCACCGCGCCCGTCGGCACGACGCTGCGCGAGGCGGAGGAGATCCTGCACCGGCACAAGATCGAGAAGCTCCCCGTCGTCGACGCGGACGGCGTGCTCAAGGGCTTGATCACGGTCAAGGACATCCAGAAGCGCGTCGAGTTCCCGCTCGCCACGAAGGACGAGCAGGGGCGCTTGCGCGTCGGCGCTGCAGTCGGCGTGGGCCCGGATGCGCTGGACCGAGCCGCCGCGCTCGTCGCGCAGGACGTCGACGTGCTCGTCGTCGACACGGCGCACGGTCACTCGCGCGGGGTGCTCGAGATGGTGCGCCGGCTGAGCGAGGCGTTCGACGTCGAGCTGATCGCAGGCAACATCGCCACCGCCGAGGCGGCCGAAGCGCTGATCGACGCGGGGGCCGACGCGGTGAAAGCCGGCGTGGGGCCGGGGTGTCTCGCCGCTGGGGCACGGATTTTGATGGCAAATTCGACCTACAAGAACGTCGAGGACGTCGAGTCCGGTGATCGTGTGATCAACATGCGCGGTGAAGCGGTGGCGGTCCGCAATGCCTGGTGCACGGGCGTGCGTGAGGTCGTCGGCGTGCGTCACGTGGCGTCGCCTCGCGAGACAGTCGTGACGCCTGACCACAACTACTTCGTCGGCGATCTGAGCACGGTCAGCAAGGCTTCGCTCCAGGGCGGCGGCTACGTCAAGGTGCTCGAAAAGCCGACCAAGCAGGGAATCTCGAAGCTGGACTGGAAAGAGATCGGAGCAGCTGAGGACGATGCGCTCCTCCTACCCCGCCGGATCGCGTTCGAGCTTCCCGACGGGTTCGGGATCGACCTCCATGACTTCGCCGTCCGCAAGGGGATGCTCGGCCGTTACCGGACGAGCATCCACGACTCATACGCCCTGGGGTACGTTTTCGGCACGTTCCTCGGTGACGGTGACGCGTTCCTGAACACGAATGGGCGGTCTGAGATCGGCCGTGTCTCGTGGGCGTTCGGACTCGGCGAACGCGAGATCGCTGAGAAGCTTGTCGAGAGTCTCGGCACCCTCGTGGATGCGGACCTGCGGATCGAGGAGAAGCCGTCCACACTGATCGTTCGCCTCTACTCGCTGCAGTGGGCTCGGCTGCTCGCGACCTTCGGAAAGCGGCATGAGAAGCACCTGCCGAAGGACTATCTCTGCGGCAGCCCGTTCTATCTCAAAGGGCTTTACGACGGCTTGCTCGACAGCGACGGCTACATCGACGGCGGCGATCGCGTCTGTTTTCGCAACACGTCTCAGCAGCTCGTGGAGCTTTTCGGCGTCCTCTGCTTCCTTCTCTGGGGGAGCTTTCCCAACACCCACACCGAGCAGCCCTCTGCCGGCGGACTCCGGGGAACGACCGACGCACGCTGCCGGGAGTCGTACATCGCTCGCTTGAACCGGACGCACGCCAAGCGCCACGGTTCCGAGTTCCAGGTCGTCAAGCAGCTTGCGCAGCGTCCGCTCGTTGGCGCCGTTCCCGTGTACGACCTCGAAGTGGACTGCCCGAGCCACAGCTTCATCGCGGACAACGCAATCGTGCACAACTCCATTTGCACCACCCGCGTCGTCGCCGGCGTGGGCGTTCCCCAGATCACCGCCGTGTTCGACTGCGCGCGTGTCGCAGGTCCGCGCGGCGTGCCGGTGATCGCGGACGGCGGGATGCAGTTCTCGGGCGACATCGCCAAGGCGCTCGCCGCGGGAGCCGACGCCGTCATGCTCGGGTCTCCGCTCGCAGGCGTCGAGGAAAGCCCGGGCGACGTCGTCGTCCAGCAGGGCCAGCGCTTCAAGGAGTACCGCGGCATGGGCTCGCTCGGCGCGATGAAGGCGCGCGGATACTCGAAGGACCGGTACTTCCAGGGCGACGTCGAGGACGTCGACAAGCTCGTGCCCGAGGGAATCGAGGGCCGCGTCGCCTACAAGGGGCTGCTCGCCGGGATCCTGCACCAGCTCGTCGGCGGCGTCCGGCAGGCCATGGGCTACTGCGGCGCTGCGACGCTGGCCGAGCTGAAAGACGCGCGCTTCGTGCGCATCACGGGCGCGGGCCTGCGCGAGAGCCATCCGCACGACATCACGATCACCAAGGAGTCGCCGAATTACCGCCCCAGCTAGCGCGGAGGTCATCCCGTTCCCGGCCCCCGAGCCGGAGGAGCGGCCCGTGCTCGTCCTCGACTTCGGCGGCCAGTACGCCCAGCTGATCGCCCGCCGTGTGCGCGACTGCCGCGTCTACTCCGAGCTCGTTCCGCACGATGTCACCGCAGCCGAAGTTCGCGCCCGCAACCCGCACGCGCTGATCCTCTCGGGAGGGCCGGCGTCGGTATTCGCGGACGATGCGCCGCAGATGGATCCCGAGCTGCTGCAGCTGGGCATCCCGACGCTCGGCATCTGCTACGGCATGCAGCTTCAGGCGCAGCTCCTCGGTGGGCGGGTGGAGCGCACCGATGTCTCGGAGTTCGGCAAGACCGCGCTCGAGGCGAAGGAAGGCGCCCTCTTCGAAGGGCTGCCCGACGAGCAGACCGTCTGGATGAGCCATCGCAACTCGGTCACCGTGCCGCCCGCGGGCGCGAGCGTGGTCGCAGGCTCTCCGTCCACCCCGATCGCGGCGTTCGAGAATCCCGAGACGCGGCAGTACGGCGTCCAGTTCCATCCCGAGGTCGTCCACACCCCGTACGGGAACGATCTGCTCAAGAACTTCCTCTACAACGTCGCCGGCGCGCCGCCCGCGTGGACGCCCGCCGCCGTGATCGAGGAGCAGGTCGAGCGGATCCGCGCGCAGGTCGGCAGCGACCACGTGCTCTGCGCGCTCTCGGGCGGCGTCGACTCGGCGGTCGCGGCGCTGCTCGTGCACAAGGCGATCGGCGACCAGCTCACCTGCGTGTTCGTCGACCACGGGTTCATGCGGAAAGACGAAGCCGCCCAGGTGGTCGAGACGTTCGACGGGCACTTCCACGTCCCGCTCGTCCACGTGCAGGCGCAGGAGCGCTTCCTTGCGCGGCTCGAGGGTGTCAGCGAGCCGGAGGAGAAGCGCAAGCGGATCGGCGAGGAGTTCATCCGCGTCTTCGAGGCGGAGGCCGCCGCGCTTGGGGACCTCAAGTGGCTCGTCCAGGGGACGCTCTACTCCGACGTGATCGAGTCGGGCGGCGACGTCGGGGTGGCCGCGAAGATCAAGTCCCACCACAACGTCGGCGGGCTCCCCGAGGACATGACGATGAAGCTCGTCGAGCCGCTGCGCCTGCTCTTCAAGGACGAGGTGCGCCGCGTCGGCGAGGAGCTCGGGATGCCGGAGCGCATGGTCTGGCGCCAGCCGTTCCCGGGCCCGGGCCTCGCGATTCGCATTATCGGCGAGGTCACGAACGAGCGGCTGGAGATCCTGCGCGAGGCCGACGCCGTGATCCAGGAGGAGATCCGCCGCGCCGGGCTCTACCGCGAGCTCTGGCAGTCCTTCGCCGTGCTGCCCGCAATCAAGTCGGTCGGCGTCCAGGGCGACGAGCGCACCTATGCGTACCCGATTGTGATCCGCGCCGTCACGAGCGAGGACGCCATGACGGCGGACTGGGCACGTTTGCCCTACGACCTGCTGGAGACGATCTCCAGCAGGATCATCAACGAGATTCCCGGCGTGAACCGTGTCGCCCTCGACATCTCGTCCAAGCCGCCCTCAACGATCGAGTGGGAGTAGAGACATGCCGTTCGACCAGTACCACGAGCCGCCCGACGAGCTTTCCGAGGAGACGCGTACCTTCGCGCGGATCTGCGCCTCGCTGGTCGAGGAGGCTGAGGCGATCGGCTGGTACGCGCAGCGGCTGGCGCTCGAGAAGGACAAGGACGCCCGCGCGATCATGGAGAACGCGCAGCAGGAGGAGTTCAAGCACTTCGGGATGGACCTCGAGTTCCTGATCAGGCGCGAGCCGAAGTGGCGCGAGGTGCTCGAACGGATCCTCTTCCGCGAGGGCGACATCGTCGCGCACGGCGAAGAGGCCGAAGAAGCGATCGACTAGCGGACGGCGAAGCCTCGGAGCCCCTCCGGGTCCTCCTCGGTCACGTCCACACGCTCGACCCGCGCACCGCGCGGCCCCTCGCGCGCGAAGCGAACGAGCCGCTCCACTGCCTCCGGCTCGCCTTCGAACACCGCTTCAACCGCGCCGTCAGCGCGGTTGCGCACCGAGCCCGCCACGCCCTCGCGCTCAGCGAGCCGCCGCGTCGAGTCGCGAAAGAAGACGCCCTGGACGTGGCCGTGGATCACAACGCGGCGGCGGATCATCGCGTCGTACGATTCCGAAAATGCAAGCGGAAGCCAAGCCCTATCCGGTCCGCCGGAACGCGCTGCTCCTGACGGCCGGGCTCGTGTGCCTGTCCGGCATGTTCCAGCTCGCGGTCGCGCTCTCGACGGTGACGCTGGTCGTCGTCACCGGAGTGGAGGGGATCCTGGGACTCGCGCCGGCGATCTTCCTGGCCGCCGGCGCGCTCGCGGTGGCGCCGGCGGGGCGCGCGATGGATCGCTTCGGCCGTATGCCGGTGATCCGATCCGGGTACGCGGCGGGCGTCGCAGGCTCGGTGGTCACGGGCCTCGGCTGTGCCGTCGAGTCGGGCGTCGTCGTTGTCTTGGGACTCGGTCTTGCAGGAGCGTCAGGAGCGATCGTGCTGCTCTCGCGCGTCGCGGCCGCGGAGATGTTCCCGCCGGAGCGCCGGGCTCGGGGCGTCTCGCTGGTGCTGTTCGGCGCGGTTTCGGGCGCCGTCTGGGGGCCGCTGATCTTCGGCCCGCTGTTCGCCGGCCGGGAGCTCACGAGCCATGCCCTGGTCGTTCCGTGGCTCGCGAGCGGGCTGTTCATGGTGGCCGGGCTCGCGATCTCGTTTGGCGTCCGGCCCGATCCCAAGACGATCGCGGCCACGCATCCGGGCGACGATCAGACTGAGGCTGCTGCTCCTCTTCGCGAGATCGTGCGTCGGCCCGGCGTCCCCACAGCGCTCCTCGGAGCGGTCGCGAGCTTCGCGGTGATGGTCGGCGTGATGAACCTGTCCGGCTACGTCGCGGTCGGGCACGGGCATCACGAGAGCGACGTCTTCACGATCATCAGCGCGCACATAGTCGGGATGTACGGGCTCGTGCTCATCGTCGGCGACCTGGTCGAGCGGATCGGCCGCCGTCGCTCGATCGTCATCGGGCTCGCGATCATGGCGGTCTCGAACGGGGCGCTCGTGTGGCTCTCGGGCCTCCTCGGGATGAGCGTCAGCCTCTTCGGCCTGGGCCTCGGCTGGAGCCTCGCGTACGTCGCCGCCACGACGGAGCTCGTCTCGCTCACGAGGCCGTCCGAGCGCGGGCGCCTGATCGGCTTCACCGACCTCCTCTCCAGCCTGACCGGCGCGGGGCTCGCGTTGCTCGGCGGTGTGGTCTACAGCGGCGCGGGTGCGGGAACGCTTGCGGCCGCAGCAGCTGTGCTCGCCATCGGCCCGGCGGCGTGGATCGCCGTGCGCTCTGCAGGACTCCGCGTGGCGACAGCGGGGTAGAACCGCTACAATCCGCGCCCGGCGGACGCCCTGTCCGCCCTTTCTACGTATGAAG
>JBDTZN010000183.1:0-3062 GCA_040005095.1 Thermoleophilia bacterium
TACGCGCTCTCGGCGGGCTACTACGAGGCGTTCTACGGCCAGGCCCAGAAGGTGCGGACCGTGATCGCGCGCGAGCACGCTGCGGCGTTCGAGCGCTTCGACGTCCTCGTCTCGCCGACCTCGCCCACCGTCGCGTTCGAGCTCGGAGCGCGGACCGAGAACCCGCTCGCCATGTATCTCTCGGACCTGCTCACGATCCCGTCGTGCATGGCGGGCCTGCCCGGACTCTCGATTCCGTGCGGGCTCTCCGAGGGCCTGCCGGTCGGTCTCCAGCTCGTCGGGCCGCAGTTCTCCGAGAACACGCTGTTCGCCGTCGGCCACGCGCTCGAGCGCAGGCTCGAGTTCGACTTCGTCCCGGAGCGCCTCAGATGACGTGGGAGCCCGTCATCGGCCTCGAGATCCACGTCCAGCTGAAGACGCGGACGAAGATGTTCTGCCGTTGCGCGAACGGCTTCGGCGGGGACCCCAACTCGCAGACCTGCCCTGTCTGCCTCGCGCACCCGGGCTCGCTGCCCGTCCCGAACCGGCAGGCGGTGGACTGGACGATCCGGCTCGGCCTCGCGCTCGGCTGCGAGATCGCCGAGTCCGCCGTCTTCGCCCGCAAGAACTACTTCTATCCGGACAACCCCAAGGGCTACCAGATCTCCCAGTACGACCAGCCGCTCTGCATCGCGGGCCGATTCACGGTGCCCGGCGAGGAGCGCGACGTCGAGGTCGGGATCACCCGCGCCCACCTCGAGGAGGACGCCGCGAAGACGATCCACGTCGGCGGCGAGGGAGGGCGCATAGTCGGCGCCGACCACTCGAACGTCGACTTCAACCGCGGCGGCTCGCCCCTCGTAGAGATCGTGACCGAGCCGGACCTCCGCTCGGCCGACGACGCCAAACGCTTCCTCCAGCTCCTGCGCCAGACGATCATCGAGCTCGGAATCTCAGACGCCGAGATGGAGAAGGGCACGCTTCGCGTGGACGCGAACGTCTCCGTGCGTGAGGTCGGCGAGGACGGCTTCCGTACCCGCACCGAGCTCAAGAACATGAACTCGTTCAACTTCATCGCCCGCGGGATCGACGCCGAGGTCGCGCGGCAGATCGGGGTCTGGGAATCGGGTGGCGAGGTGATCCAGCAGACCTACGACTTCCACGCCGCGACGGGCAGCCTCTCGCCGCGCCGCCAGAAGGAGGAGGCGGACGACTACCGCTACTTCCCGGAGCCCGATCTCGTTCCGGTCGCACCTGAGGCGGCGCTCGTCGAGCGAATCCGGGGCGAGATTCCCGAGCACCCCGGCTCGCGGATCCGGCGCCTCGCCGAGCAACTCGGACTCGACAGCGCGCAGGTGCTCGTCACCGGCGGTCTCGACGATCTCTGGCGGCGCGTGGTCGAGGCAGGCGCCGATCCCGTGGAGAGTGCCAAGGTGCTCGCGAACCAGTTCGTCGCTGCCGGCGTCGATCCGTCAGCCGTGGACGCCGGCGAGCTCGCGAAGCTGATCGACGCGCGCCGCACCATCCCGCGGGCCGCGTTCACCGAGGCGCTGGCGGCTAGCGGCGAGAAGGCGTTCTCAGCGGAGCGCTACCTCGGCGAAGCGGCCGTGACGGACACCTCGGAGCTGGAGCCGCTGATCGAGCGCATCCTGGCCGCGAACCCGGATCAGGTCGAGACGTACCGCGGCGGCAAGGAGGGGATCCTCGGCTTCTTCATCGGCCAGGTCATGAAGGAGACGCAGGGCAAGGCCGACGCCAAGGTCGTCAGCGAGCTCGTGCGGGAGAAGCTCGCGGGCTAGATGAGCCCGCAGTACCTGGCCGTGTTCGGCCACGGGTAGAAGCCGCGCCCGGAGCGGTAAGCGCGCTCGGCGACCCAGATCTGCTCCAACGGCGTCCAGTGATCGGCGGTGCCCTTGCGGCGCAGCAACTCGCGCCCGTAGGTCCTCATGAAGCCGTAGTCCATCTGGAGCCCGCCGTAGTAGCCGTTGCCGGTGTTCGACGCCCAGCGGCCCTCGTAGCCGTGGATGCACAGCCACTGGCGCTTGTGCGGCGGTTTTTGCGCCAGGCGCTGCATCCGGGTCGAATGTGCCTTCCAAAGCGGGACGCGCTGCTCGAGCGGAGGGCGCGGCGCGGGCAGCTGGATCGTGAGCGGACGGCCCATCAGGCGCTGCCAGCGCCACGTGACCTTCCGGTACGTGTCGATCTTTGCCTGGAGATCTCCGGGGTTGGGCAAGCCCGTCGACTCGGCGGCGACGCTGTGGACGTGGACGAGGGCGGCCGTGAGCGCGCAGGCGCACGCCGCCGTGAGAATGAGTATGTGCCGCATAAAAGCCCCTGATCTGGTGAAACGCCAGCGTGCGCCCGGAAAGTGCCGCAATCCGGATGCTCGTCAGGAGGCTAGGACGCCCGACGCGCTGGAAGGTTAGTAAACGGATGAAGCTGCAAGACGTGCCTACGTAACTGCTGTCCGCGCACGGCGGAGCCGAAACGCGCCGGGGCGGGCCACGAAGCCCGCGTAGAGCGCGCAGGCGGCGAGCGCGATGAAGACGGCGCTACCGCCGACGCCGAGCCCACCGGCCGCGGTTCCGACGGCGGCCACCCCGACGCCGAGGAGGATTAGCGCGTTTCCGAGCGGTCTGCGCCGCAGGCTCGACAGGGCCACGGCCACGACAGCGAGTGTCCCGAGGGAGTTTCCGAGCACGGCCAGGAGCCGCGCTGGCACAAACGCGAGCACGTCCTGCGCGTGCGGGACGCCGGTCCCGCCGATCGCGCCGTGCAGCGGCACGGCGACCGCGACTCCCACGGCCAGCCCCGTGTAGAGCAACCCGAGCGGGAGCGCCCAGCGCCGTCCTGAGAGCAGCAGGGAGCCCACCCCGAGCAGCGGCGCCGTCAGCAGGCCGCCGAAGAGGTAGTAGACGCGGAAGGCGCGTCCGTCCCAGCCGTGCGCGGCGCCCCAGGCGAGGGCGCCCGAGGCGATCGCGTAGCAGAGGAGCGACGCGGCCCACGCGGCGAGCTCGGGGGCGCGGCGGGCGCGCCAGCGCGCGAGGAGCGCCGCTGCGAGCCGGAGCGTGAGCAGTGCGGCG
>JBDTZN010000184.1:0-3055 GCA_040005095.1 Thermoleophilia bacterium
GGGTCGATGTCCGCGAAGACGGGAACCGCGCCGCGGCGGGCGATCGCCTCGGCCGTCGCGTAGAAGGTGAACGCCGGGCAGATCACCTGGTCGCCGGGCCCGATCTCCATCGCGTCGAGCACGAGCACGAGCGCGTCCGTCCCGTTCGCGACGCCGATCGTCGCGGGAACTCCGAGGTAGGCGGCGGCCTCCTCCTCGAACGCCTTCACGTTCGGGCCGAGAACGAACTGCCCGTCCTTCAGCACCTGCGCGAAGCGCTGCTGGAGCTCGGGGATCAGCGGCGCGTACTGCGCCTTGACGTCAACGAGTGGGATCTTCTGCACGGGCACGGAGTCTAGATGAGCGATTTCGCACGATGAGATACGCAACGAGGGCGATCAGGCCTGCTGCGACGGCGTATTCGACGTAGCTGAAATCCTTGTGGAAGCGCTCGTAGCTCTTGCCCGCAGCCCAGCCGACGCCGGCGAGCGCGAACGCCCAGACCGCCGAGCCAATCGCCGTCAGCACCGTGTAGCGGCCGAGCGGCATCCGGAAGAGCCCGGCCGGGATGGAGATGAACGAGCGCGCGACCGGCGTTACCCGCCCGATCAGGACGGCCCAGGCGTCCCAGCGCTCGAACCACCGCTCGGCACGCTCGAGCTGCTTCGGGCCGAGATGGATCCAGCGGCCGTGCGTCTCCACGAACGGCCGCGCGTAGCGGCCGATTCCCCAGCCGAGGATCGACCCCAGCAGGTAGCCGATCGTCCCGGCGAGCGCGATCGCGAGGTACGACGCGAAGCCCGGCCTCAGCCCGGAGACGGTCTGGCCCGCGAAGGCTCCCGCTGCGACGGCGCCGCCGTAGACCATGACCAGCTCGCTCGCGGCCGGCAGCACGGCGTCGATCAGCATCAGGCCGAAGACCGCGTAAATCGCGTGGTTCCCGACGAGCGTGGTTAGGTGGCCGCTGATGCTCGCTAGAGGCACAAGGGCGGAGCCTAGCGGCCGCAGTCCTGCCGCCCACGGGTTCGACCGGTCGGTTCAGACGGCCGCGCAGGCGTAGCCTGCCCGGCCTGAGACGGCGCCGCCGAGTCGGCGCCTCAGCGACGCGCGGTGAACGGCTTGGTCAGGTCGACCGTGCCGAACTCGTTCGTCGCGCTGACGCGGACGACGTAGCGCCCGCCGAAGGCCCGAACTCCGCTGTCGCGGCGGCCGTTCCAGCCGTACGAGAACGTGCCCGGCTCGAGGCTGACGCCGCGGGCGAGGCGCCGCACGACGATCCCGCTCGCCGTCTGGACGTTCACGACCACCTTCGCGGGATGCGCGAGCGTCACCGTCGCGCGAAGGCCGGCGCGCACGGTCGTCGACGTCGTGCTGAGGGTCAAGTTCGCAAGCGTCTGGTTCAGCGTGAAGAGACGATCGGCGGCGGACGACTGTCCCGTGGTGTCGGTCGCGGTCACGTTGAAGCGCCACTTACCCTCGGCCTCGACCGAGCCGTCGGAGCGCGTGCCGGGCCAGGTGAACCGGTACGTCCCGGGAGCGCGGTCGCCCGAGTCCACCGGGCGAGTGGAACCGTCCGGCGCGATCAGCGTCGCGTTGACGTTCGCCTGACGGACGAGCTTGTAGGCGAGCGTCTGGCGCTCTCCCACGCCGTCGCCGTTCGGCGAGAGCACGCTTGTCCCGACGAACGGCACGTAGACGCCGTAGTAGGCGACGAGGAGCGCCTCCGCGACCGGCCGTTCGGTGCCATCGGAAGGCTTGTTGATCAGCTCGCCGTCGAAGGCCATCGTCGTCGAGCCGCCCGCGTCGAGCCCGGAGGCCGTCACACAGCCGAGGCGCATCATCGCCAGCGCGAGCTCGAAGTTGGTCATCCCGACGCTGTAGCCCGGCTGCCGGCCGTCGACCGCGACGAGCACGATGCGGCCGTCGGCGCGCTGGCCGACCGCGGTCCGGGGATTCCGGGGCGCGAGCTGCCCCGCGGTAAAGCCCTCGTTCGCACGGAAGACAGGCTTGCCGGCGCGCAGCAGGACGGGGCCGCCGCCGATCGCGTCCGTCACCGCGCTCCAATCGACGTTGAACGTGAGCCGGGCCGTCACCGCCGCGCCGACGGCCGCCTCGGCAGTGAGCTTCGACGCGCTCGAGCCGCGCGCGACGAGCACGGCGCCTCCCGGCGGGATGGGCGTGTTGCCGCCCGTCTTGATCTGGACGACGATTCCCGTCAGGTCGGTGTTCGGGCGAGCCACGGGGAACGAGGACACCACTGCTTCGGTCGTGTCCCCGAAGGGCGGAGTCGTCGGCGCCCACGACGGCGTGTAGAGCGAGACCCCGTTCGTCCCGGGCGGCTGGTTGAAGTTCAGCGCACGCCGCTGTCCGGTGCCGCGCCAGTAGCCGACGTAGCGCGCTCGGTCGACGCGAATCGTTCCGTCGGCCATGATCGCGGTGGACGAGCGCTCCGCGAGCGGCGGGCTGTCGAGCACGCCGTTTCGCATCAGCACCCCCGACGGATGGCCGTCGTTGAAGTTGAAGAGGTCGCCGTTGACCCCGGCGACGGTCGCGCCGGCGGATGCGCGCTTCTGCATCGACGTCACAGTCTCGCGTCCCACGATCAGATCGTTCGACAGCACCGGCTTGAGCGCGTACAGGCCACCGGGGCGCGGCGCATTCAGAACGTGGATCACCACGGGCCCATGCGGAGTGAACTCGACGTCGCGTGTGTACGAGACGCCTGGCATCAGCAGCGAGCGGTCGTCTCCCTGAGCGCGTGCAGCCGCCGGTGCGACCAGCGCGAGGAACACGACGATGGCGGCGCGGCGACGCATGACCCCGCGCCAAGGTAGCCGACGAACCGGCTGGAAACGCCGTGATTTACAGGATCCGTACTTAGGAGGGCTGGGCGAACGTCGTCCGTGTGCCGGGCCGCTGCTCACCCGGAGCACGGCATCCTCAATCGCAGGCCCGACGGCACTTCGGAAGCCGAGGCCGAGGTTGTCGTGGGTCGATATGCGGTCTAGCCTCGCAGGATGCTGGTTTGCGCGGGTTGTGGGCACGAGAACGGTGAGGGCGCAAGGTTCTGCGAGGA
>JBDTZN010000185.1:0-3040 GCA_040005095.1 Thermoleophilia bacterium
GTGAACTGGCTGCCGTGATCGGAATGGATCACGGTCCCGCGGCTGGCGTCGCGCTGCTCGATCGCGCCGCTGGCTCGTCACGGGATGGGCGTGATCTTTGTCCCGGTTTATCCAGAGATGAGACGGGGAGGAAGCGCGGACAGTTCTCTCTTCTCTTCTCTCTTTTCTCTCTCTCTAAGGAGCTTCCATGGAAGTCACCGCTAACTCAGGCCTGCTCTCGTCGACGAAGGTGCACGTCGAGGACACGGGCGGCTCGGGCCGCCCCGTCGTCCTCATCCACGGGTGGCCGCTCTCGGGGGAGGCGTTCAAAGCCCAGATCCCGGCGCTCCAGCAGGCCGGCTACCGCGTCGTCGCGTACGACCGGCGGGGCTTCGGCCGCAGCGACCAGCCGTGGCGTGGCTACGACTACGACACCCTCGCCGACGACCTGAACGGCGTCCTGACCGAGCTCGACCTGCGCGACGTCACGCTCGTCGGCTTCTCGATGGGCGGCGGTGAGGTGGCGCGCTTCCTCACGAACCACGGTGACGACAGGATCCACAGCGTGGTGTTCGCCTCGGCGGTGCCGCCCTACATGCTCCAGGGCGACGATAACCCCGAGGGACCGATGACGAAGGAGAAGGCCGCGCAGATGACGGCCGACCTGACCGAGGATCGGAAGGCCTTCTTCGACCAGTTCACAACCGAGTTCTTCTCGGTGGACGGCGAGCTGAAGGTGAGTGAGCAGCAGCGCCAGGAGGCGATCGCGCTCTGTCTGCAGTCGGACGAAAAGGCGGCGCTCGCGTGCATGGCGTCATTCGGGACGACCGACTTCCGCGACGACCTCCCGAACGTCCACGTACCCACGCTCGTCCTCCACGGCGACGGGGACGCGACGGTGCCGTTCGAGGGCTCGGGCGCCCGGACGCACCGAGCGATCCACCACAGCGAGCTCGTCGTCCTGACTGACGCGCCGCACGGCTGCAACGTCAGCCACGCCGACGAGTGGAACGCCGCCCTGATCGAGTTCCTCGGGAGCGGCTCGAAGAGGCCCCTGGCGGTCGAGTCGGGGCAGGAGTCGGTCTGACGAACGGCGGCGGCGGTCACGCGTCCGGTGCGGCCGCCGCTCGCTCGACGCGGCGCACATCGCCGACGAGCAGGCGGGCAGCGTGGCCAGGACGACCGCGGCAGCCGCGGCCTGGGCCAGCGTTCCGGAATGTCCCCTGAGACTTGGTGCCTCGGGCACCGAGGTGCGAGGGTGCCGGTGTGCGTCACGCTGTTCTTGGTGCCGGTGGGATCGGGGGACTCGTCGCGGCTGCTCTTGCACGCTCGGGCGGCGAGGTGATCCTGCTGCTGCGGCCAGAATCGCTCGCCGCATACCCGGGAGGCCTGCGTGTTGAGAGCGTGGCGCTAGGCAACTTCGAGGTCGACGTACCGGCCGCGCCCAAGATCGACCGACCTGTCGACGTGCTTTGGGTCGCGGTAAAGGCGACCCACCTCGAGCGGGCTTTACCGCTGGCGCCGCCCGAGTTACTCGGTGAGGGCATCGTCGTTCCGCTGCTCAACGGAGTCGACCATCTGGAGATCTTGCGGCAGCGGTACCCGCAGGCCGCCGCCGCGGCGATTCGGGTGGAGTCAGAACGCGCAGCGCCAGGGTTGATCCGGCAGAAGTCTCCGTTCCTGCGGATTGACATGGCGGGGGCAGAGGAGGTACAGGCGGCGGTACGGCAGGCCGGAATCGACTGCCACCGACGCGTTGATGAGGCAACGCTGTTGTGGGAGAAGCTTGTCTTCCTCGCCCCCATCGCCCTTGCCACGTCAGCGTTCGACGCTCCCCTCGACGCTGTGCGAGACGACCCACTGTTCTCCGGCTGTCGCACGGAAGCTGCCTCGGCCGCCAACGCCGCAGGAGCGGCGATCGAGGTCGAGTCGATTCGGAACCTGCACGAGGCAGCGCCGGCGGAGATGCAGAGCTCAATGCAGAAGGATGTGGCCGCAGGAGTTGAACCGGAGCTCGCTGCGATCGCCGGACCAATCCTCCGCGTCGGCCAAGACCACGGCCTCCCGACGAGCTCGACGCACGAGCTGGTCGAGCGAATCACTGCCCGCCTGAACTAACGCGGGCCGACTCGAACCTGGGCCAGCGTTCACGAATGTTCCCCGGGCCTCAGGCTCGCTCGCCGCGAGGGGCCATCCGACTCCCCCGCCAGTCGCGTCCAAGGAGCGAGCTTCCAAGCACGTAGAAGAGCGCGAGCGACGCGAAGAGCACGATTCTCGTGACCGGCCTCCAGACCGCGCACTCCAGGGCCCGACGGCCTCGACCGCAGGCGCGAGTCACCGTCGTTTTGTCCCGCGTGGGGCCGGCGCCGTCTGGGTCACGATCCAGGAGCCGAGCTGGGCAGTTGTCCAAGCTTGTCAACGCCGGAGGGTGCGTCCCGTAGGGAGCCGCACTTTCCGGCGCCCATGACCGGCCGGGGCGGCAACAAGGAAAGCGCCCCGGCCGGATTCTTGTCGGTGCTACGTGACGGGGCGGGGACGCACGCCGATCTTGCGCCCGAAGTAGGCGCCTGCCAGGAGCCCTCCGCTGAGCAGCACGAGCCCCAGCATCGCGGCGGCTCCGATGCCGAAGTCACCCCAGTCGAAGCCTTTGCCGGAGCCGGTCGGCTGCTCCACAACCTTCGTCGGCTGACTCGTCCGGTCGAGCCCGTATTGGCGGTTGAGAGCCTCACTGCGGGCGACGAGCGCAAACTCGTGCGGCGCCATCCGGTTCGCGCCTGCCTGGTTGAGTTCCTCCCGCGGCGAGAGGCGCGTGACTGCGATCCCGTAAAGCTTGTTCAGCGCCTCGCTGCGGATCATCAGTGCCCGGTACGCGGGCTGGCTCATCCCGGCGGGCTTCGACGTCGCCGCCTGCGCGGAGGCGGCGAGAACGACGATGGCGCCGATGGTGCCGAGGACGGCGCCGATCCTCAACGTGGTCTGCGAGATGGTCACTTCTTCCTCCTTCGTTTCGGCGACCGCCCCATGCGGTCTTTGCACACAAGAGCCGAAGCGGCTAAAAGAG
>JBDTZN010000186.1:0-3018 GCA_040005095.1 Thermoleophilia bacterium
GCAGACGCAGACGCAGGCGCAGGCGAGCTTCGCCGGCACCGCGCTAGTCCCGCGACGCGATCGAGGCGATGCTGCCGTCGGCCGCATCGACGCTGACTTCCTGGCTGCCGACGTCCACGACGTAGACCACACGGTTGCCGGACCGCTCGAGATCGGTCTGACCGAGCGAGCCGGAAGCAGCGCGCTGAGCGGCTGCGTTCGCCTCGGCCAGCGAGATCGTCGTCTGGGGGAGGAGGTTCTTGCCGTCGTCGAGGGACCCGGGTGTGACAGCCTTTCCGTCGTCCCAAATCAGACCGTGACCAGCGGAACTCGCTCCGCCGGCGAGCAAGGCTGCAATGGCCGCGAGGGCCGCAACGACGACTGCGAGACGCTTCTTCATCGTGCTCCTTTCATCGGGTGCGGGGGGTCACCGTAGGAGGGCGATCTGAAACGACGATGAGTGCCGCGTCCGTGACTCTCATCTTGCTCTCATCAACGTGCGGGACGATCCTCCCTGCGATGCGGGTCTTGATCGTCGAGGACGAGCTCAAGATGGCCGGCCTCATTCGGCGCGGTCTCATCGAGGAAGGACACGCCGCCGACGTGACGGGCTCCGGCGAGGACGCGGTCTGGATGGCGCAGGCTCATCCCTACGACGCCATCGTGCTCGACGTGATGCTCCCGGGCCTGAGCGGCTTCGAGACGTGCCGGCGCCTCCGGAACGAGGGCGTCTGGACGCCGGTCTTGATGCTGACCGCACGTGACGGCGTGCAGGATCGCGTTTCCGGCCTCGATGCGGGCGCCGACGACTACCTGACGAAGCCGTTCTCGTTCGCCGAGCTCCTGGCACGGCTGCGGGCGCTCGTGCGCCGCGGTGGCGTCGAGCGGCCGACGGAGGTCCGCGTCGGCACCCTGCGTCTCGATCCCGCGGCGCGGCGAGCCTGGCGGGGCGAGCAGGAGCTGAGCCTCTCGCCCAAGGAGTTCGCGCTTCTCGAGACCTTCATGCGGCGTCCCGGCCAGGTGCTGACGCGTCTGCAGCTGCTCGAGCACGCCTGGGACTTCGCCTACGAGAACCGCTCGAACGTCGTGGACGTCTACGTCCGGTACCTGCGCGGGAAGATCGACCGTCCCTTCGGCGTCAGCTCGCTCGAGACCGTCCGCGGGGTCGGCTACCGGCTTCGAGAGGACGAGGGGGCATGATCGCCGTCCCGCTCAGGATTCGCCTCACGCTCGTCTTCGCCATTGCGATGGCGATCGTGCTCGCCGGCGCCGGGTGGTTCGTCTACAACCGCGTTGCCTCGGATCTCGGCGGGGCGCTCGACCAGGAGCTGCGCTCCCGCGCCCAGGACGTGTCGGCGCTGGTAATGCACGGTGGATCGCTGGCCGGGAGGCGCGACTCGCTGATCGAAGGGGGCGAGTCGTTCGCCGAGCTGGCCCGGCGCGACGGGCACGTCGTGGAGGCGAGTCGATCGCTTCGCGGGCAGCCGCTGCTCTCCGCCGTCGACCTCACCCGGGCACGGCGCGGGCCCATCTTCCTCGACCGGCCGTCCGTTCCGGGGCTCGACGAGCCTGCCCGGATGCTCGCGGTGCCGGTCACGCGCCGCGGCCGGCGCCTCACCCTCGTCGTTGGCGCGACGGGAGAGAACCGGGCCGAGACGCTCCGCAGCCTGCGTGCGGCCTTCCTCGTCGGCGGCCCGCTCGCTCTTGCACTCGCTTCGCTCGGCGGTTTCCTGCTCGCCGGAGCGGCGCTGGGCCCGATCGAAGCGATGCGTCGTCGCGCGGCCGAGATCTCCGCGGCATCGCTCGACGAGCGTCTCCCTGTCTCCGGCTCGCGCGACGAGCTCTCCAGACTCGGCCGGACGCTCAATGCCATGCTCGCGCGGATCGAGCAGGGACTCGCCCGCGAGCGACGGTTCGTCGCGGACGCCAGTCACGAGCTGCGGACGCCACTTGCCCAGCTCAAGACGGAACTCGAGCTCGCCCTCCGCCACGAGCGCTCGCCCGACGAGCTCGAGCGCGCGATTCGCTCGGCTGCAGACGAGACCGACCGCCTCGCGCGGATCGCGGACGACCTGCTCCTGCTCGCTCGGTCCGAGCAGGGGCGACTCCCGCTACGCCTCGAGCCGACCGACGTCTCCGACCTCATGGCGACCGTCGCCGGGCGCTTCGCTCGCCGCGCGGAGGCCGAAGCGCGCGAGCTGTCCGTCGCCGAGGACGAATCGCTCGTCGTCAGGCTCGACCGGCTGCGCGTCGAGCAGGCTCTGGCGAACATGGTCGACAACGCGCTCCGCCACGGGACGGGCCGTGTCGTGCTGTCGAGCGCCGCGGGCAATGGCTCGGTCGAGCTGCACGTGCTGGACGACGGACCGGGCTTTCCGCCGGAGTTCACGGCGCGCGCCTTCGAGCGCTTCAGCCAGGCGGACGACGCGCGCGGCGGCGAGGGCAGCGGCCTCGGCCTCGCGATCGTCGATGCAGTCGCCCGCGCACACGCGGGCCACGCAGGGGCCGCGACCAGGCCCGAAGGCGGCGCCGACGTTTGGATCTCAGTACCCGCCTCGTCGCTCGAGACGCGGTGGCCTTGACGTCCGAGACGCTGCCGGCGAGCCGAGCCTACGCCGAAGCGACGCTGGCCGCGAGGTTCTTCGACGCGTCCTGGCCCTGCAATGTCGCCGTTGCGACCTGATCCTTGCCGCCGCGCTTGGCCTGGTAGAGCGCCGCGTCTGCGGCCGCGACCAGCGCCTCCGCATTGGCGTACGTGGGGAACTCCGCGATGCCGAAGCTCGCGGTCACTGTCGCGACTTCGCCGTTCGGGCCTTCGACCTCGACCGCCGTGACCGCGCGGCGAATCCGCTCGGCGGTCCGGGCGGCGTCGGCAAGTGACGAGCCGGGCAGGATGAGGGCGAACTCTTCGCCGCCGTACCGGGCGGCGAGGTCGAGCTCCCGAACCGCATGGGCCAGCGCCTGACCAACCGCGCGGATCACCCTGTCCCCGGTCTGGTGCCCGAAGCCGTCGTTGATCTCCTTGAAGTTGTCGATGTC
>JBDTZN010000187.1:0-3011 GCA_040005095.1 Thermoleophilia bacterium
CCCGTGTTGTTGTAGGCAGACGGGCGGTTTAGCCTCGGGCTGTGCTGGTTTGCCCGCACTGTGGCCACGAGCTCCTTGAGGGTGTGAAGTTCTGCCCCGAGTGCGGGGGCGCTACGGCCAGCCGGTCGTCGGGCGAACAGCGAAAGACTGTGTCCGTCGTGTTCTGTGACCTTACGGGGTCGACGGCGCTTGGAGAGTCGATTGATCCAGAGCGTCTACGGGCGCTGCTCAGTCGCTACTTCGAGCAGATGAAAGAGATCGTCGAGCGGCACGGGGGGATTGTCGAAAAGTTCATCGGGGATGCGGTGATGGCCGTCTTCGGGGTGCCGCAGCTGCACGAGGACGACGCGTTGCGCGCGGTTCGCGCCGCAGCTGAGATGCGTGACGCTGTCCCAGCGCTGGGGTTGCGGGCACGGATTGGCGTCATGACCGGCGAGGTGGTGACCGGCACGGAGGAGCGGTTGGCGACAGGCGACGCCGTAAACGTGGCGGCGCGACTCGAGCAGGCGGCGGTTCCCGGAGAGGTGTTGATCGGCCAGCCGACGTTGGAGCTCGTTCGCGAGTCGGTCGATGTCGAGTCGGTCGACCCGCTCACGTTGAAGGGAAAGGCCGAACCGGTTCCCGCGTATCGGCTGGTGACGGTTCGAGCCGCGCCCGAACGTCGCCACGATTCGCGCTTTGTGGGTCGGGCGCGCGAACTCGAGCTCGTCGGGGCGGCGTGGGCTCGTGCGCAGGCGGAGCGCCGATGCGAGCTCGTGACAATCGTCGGTACACCGGGGGTAGGAAAGACGCGCTTGGTCGCGGAGCTGCTGGCGTCGGTCGAGGCACAACGGGTGCGCGGACGATGCCTGCCGTACGGCGAGGGGATCACGTACTGGCCCGTCGTAGAGGTGCTGAAGCAACTCGGGACTCTGCCTCCTGACGAGGCTGCGGCCGCGGCGCTCCAGTCGCTCCTCGGCGGGTCGGAGGCGGCGACGTCGGCGGACGAGATCGCGTGGGCGTTCCGCAAGCTGCTGGAGCACGCCGCGGCACAGCAACCGCTCGTGGCAGTGTTCGACGACATCCATTGGGGCGAGGAGACGTTTCTCGACCTGGTCGAGCACGTGGCTCTGCTCTCCTCCGGCGCCCCGATCCTCTTGCTCTGCATCGCCCGTCCCGAGCTCAGCGACAAACGTCCGTCGTGGCCGATCACGCTGCGGCTCGAGCCGCTCGACGACCGCGATGTCGCCGACCTGATTCCGGACCGCCTCGATCCTCGTCTCCGGGAGAAGATCGTTCGGGCCGCGGGGGGCAATCCACTGTTCATCGGCGAGATGCTGGCGATGGCCCCTGACGAGGTGGGGGAGCTGACGGTCCCGCCTACTCTGCAGGCGCTGCTTGCAGCGCGGCTCGACCAGCTCGAGCTGCCCGAACGGAGCGTCCTCGAGCGGGCTGCCGTCGAAGGCGAAATATTCCACCGGGGCGCGGTCCAGGCGCTCGATCCCTCCGACAGGCAGGTCGTGCCGCGGCTCGCGTCGCTCGCGCGCAAAGAGCTGATCAGGCCCGACGCGGCGCAGTTCGTGGGAGAAGACGGCTTCCGGTTCCGTCACCTACTGATCCGCGACACGACCTACGACGGACTGCCGAAGGCGCTACGCGCAGAGCTGCACGAGCGTTTCGCGGAGTGGCTCGAGCAGCACGGCGCGGGGCTTGTGGAGCTGGACGAGATCCTCGGCCACCATCTCGAGCAGGCCTATCGCTACCGCGAAGAGCTGGGAATCGGGCAGAGCGGCGAGGTGGCCGCAGCGGCACGCTGTCGGTTGCGCGCCGCCGGCCGCCGGGCGTACGTCCGGAGCGATCACCCGGCCGCGGTGAACCTGCTCGAGCGCGCCGCCGCTCTCGTCCCTTCCACGGAGACCGACGTCGCAACCGAGGTCGACCTCGTCGACGCGCTGTTCTGGGGCGGCGACGGCGACGCCGCGCTCCGGCGCGCTCGTTCCTACGTCGGGCGAGCGCGCGAGATCGGCGACGGCGTAGCGGAGCTGTGCGGGAGGATCCAGGAGGGCGAGATCCTCACCTACCGCGAGCCCGAGGGTGCGACGGATCGGCTCGCGGACCTCGTCGAGGAGGCGATCCCCGTCTTCCAGGCTCACCGCCACGACCTCGGCCTCTACGTCGCGCATCGCGCGCTCGGTCAGGTCGCGAACATGCGCGGACGGCCCGACGTCGTCGCCGAGGAATACGACCGGGCGTACGAGCACGCTCGGCGGGCGGGACTGCCGCACCAACTCGTCGGGTGGCGCTCGAGCGGCCGGTTCTACGGGTCGACGCCGGTCAGGGAGTTCCTCGCCTGGCTCGACGAGCAGGATTCCGGCGAGCTGCGGAGCACGTGGGTTCGGGGGCGGCGGGCCGCGGCGGCGGCGATGCTCGGACACTTCGACGAAGCCCGGGCGGCCCTCGTCGAGTTGCGCAGCGAGCTCGCCGAGCGCGGCGATGTTTACGTCCTCTCCATCCTGAACGCGGAGATCTCCGTCGACGTCGAGCTGTGGGCCGGAAACCCGTCCGCGGCCGTTCAGTTCGGCGAGGCGGGATGTCGGAGCCTCGAGGAGTTAGGCGACCGCGCCGTGCTCTCGACGACGGCCGGGAAGCTGGCGCAAGCCCTCTACGCCCTCGGCCGGATCGCCGAGGCCGAAACGTGGGCGGGCCGTGGGGCGGAGCTTGGCGCGAGCGACGACGCCCTCACGCAGATGCTCTGGCGACAGGTCCGGGCCAAGGTGCTCGCGTCCCGCGGCGAGAGCGCCGAGGCAGAGAGGCTTGCGCGAGAGGCCGTCTCGATCGCCGCAGGCAACGACATGATGCTCGTCGCGGCGGGGGATGCGTACGCCGACCTCGGCGAAGTTCTCTCGATTGCCGGGAAGACGGACGAAGCGATCGAGGCGTTCGAACAGGCGCTTTCGCTTTACCAACGGAAGGGCAACCTGGTCTCGGCAGACACAGTCCGGAAGAGACTGGACGAGCTCGGGCGAGATCCA
>JBDTZN010000188.1:0-3009 GCA_040005095.1 Thermoleophilia bacterium
GCCGACCGGAGGGTCGCCGAGAGCAGCGCGGACCAGACGACGACGGTCTCGAGGTGCGTCACGCCGGAGCGCGTGGCGAGGATCCCGCCGCCGATCCCGATCAGGCCGGAGGCGATCGCTCCCCAGCCCGCGCGGCGCTCGCGGCGCGCGACGGCGAAGGCTCCGGCCGCAAGCGCGACCACGCCGAGCACGATCGGGAAGACGATGGAGCGCGCAGCGAGCGGCGGCAGCGCGACCCAGAAGGCCACCACGCCGAGGGCGATGCCTGCGTAGCCGATCAGCCTCGGCATCTCTCGAGTGCTCATCCCGGCGCCCGCCCGCGCAGCTTCCGCCGCGCCTGCCACAGGTACAGGACGATCACGTCGGCGCCTACGAAGAGGACGACGAGACCCTGGATGATCTTCGTCAGGTTGCCGGCCAGTTCCGGCCGGAACACGTCCGGGCTGAGAAACCGCGTCGAAGTCCCCGTCAAGAGCGCTCCGAAGAGCAGCGACGAGAAGACGATGCCGATGCTCGAGTTCCGGCCGAGCAGCGCGACGGCGATGCCCACGAAGCCGATCTGCGAGCCCTGGACGACCGTCAGGTCGAGGTGGAAGAGATACCCCAGCAGGTCGATCGCGCCCGCGAGGCCGGCGAACAAACCGGAGATCGCCATCGCGGTGAAGTAGCTGCGGCCGACCCCGATCCCGCCGTAACGGGCAGCCTCGGGATTGAAGCCGACCGCCTTGACCTCGTACCCGAGCGTCGTGCGGTTCAGGATGATCCAGAAGGCGACGAGCGCTGCCAGGGCGACGAAAAAGCCGATATGGAGGCCCTGGAGCACCGGGTCGCCCCAGAAGACCGGCAGCTTCGCGCTCGCCGCAATGTCGGCGGTTGCCGGGATGGAGTTGTCCTTCGGATTCTGAAGCGGCCCGCCGAAGCCGACCAGGTAACTCCCGATCCAGAGCGCGATCCAGTTCAGCATGATCGTCGTGATCACCTCATGGGCGCCCACCGTCGCGCGCAGCAACCCGGCGATCCCCGCCCACAGCGCACCCGCAAGCGATGCGGCGACGAGCGCGAGCACGATGTGCGCCGGCCGCGGCATGGCCGCGAACCAGATGCCGGTCTGGACGGCGACGATCGAGCCGACGATGTACTGGCCCTGGCCCCCGATGTTGAAGAGTCCGCACCGAAACGCGAACGCGACCGCGAGGCCCGTAAGCGCGAGCGGCACGGTCACGAGCAGCGTCTGCGACAGGTTGTACGCCGCCGCGGCGCGCGCGGACCCGGTGACCCACGGAAAGAGCCATTCGAGCCCCGTCCCGTTGAAGATCGCGTGGTACGTCCCGATCGGGTTGTTGCCGGTGCTGACGAGGATGACCAGCCCGCCGACGACGAAGGCCAGCGCGGCCGTGATCAGCGGTGTGACGATCCCGCCCGCGCGCTGGTAGAGCGCGAGTCGCGCGGCCACGCTGGGCGCCCCGAGCGAGCTTTCTCCCGCCTCCGGTTCCGGAGGAGCGACGGGCTCTGTCGGGCCCTTGGGCTCGTCGGCGCTCAGGCCACGGCCTCCTGCTTGCGACCGCCGCCGGTCATGGCGATCCCGAGCTCCTCCTCAGTCACATCCGGTCCGTACTCGGCGACGAGGCTGCCCTCGTAGATGACGAGGATCCGATCGGAGAGGGACAGGATCTCGTCAAGCTCGAGGGAGACGAGCAGCACGGCCTTCCGCTCGTCCCGGGCCTCGACGAGCCGCCTGTGGACGTATTCGATCGCGCCCACGTCGAGCCCTCGCGTCGGCTGCGCCGCGATCAGGACCGCCGGGTCGCGCGCGACCTCCCGGGCGATCACGACCTTCTGCTGATTGCCGCCGGACAGGGCGGCCGCCCGGGTGTTGGGGCCGCCGCCGCGGACGTCGAAGTCCTTGAGCAGCCGGCGGGCGCGTTCGATCATCCGCCGCGGCAGCAGCCAGCCGAAGCGCGAGATCGGCGCGTGGTCGTAGTCATGGAGCGCGAGATTCTCGGCGAGGGTGAACTCGAGCACGAGCCCGCGACGCTGTCGATCCTCTGGGATGTGCCCGAGACCCCGGTCGAGCACCTCGCTGGGCGACTCGCCCAGCACTTCCGTTCCTCCGATCAGCACGTTTCCGGACTGGGCGCGGCGGAGGCCGGCAAGCGCGTCGATGAGCTCGCTCTGCCCGTTGCCGTCGACCCCCGCGATCCCGACGATCTCGCCCTCGCGCGCCTGGAACGTGACGCCGCGCACCGCCTCCAGGCCGCGGCTGTCGAGAACGTGCAGGTCGCGCACGTCGAGCAACGGCTCGCCGGGGTCGCTCGGCTTCTTGTCCACGCGCAGCAGGACCTCGCGACCGACCATCAGCCGGGCGAGGCCGGCCTCGGTGGCTCCGGCCCGCGCGACCGTCTCGATCTTCTTCCCGCGCCGCAGGACGGTGATCCGGTCGGCGATCTCCAGCACCTCTTTGAGCTTGTGCGTGATGAAGACGATCGTCTTGCCCTGCTCCTTGAGACCGCGGACGATCTCGAACAGCTCGAGTGCCTCGTGCGGCGTCAGCACCGCGGTCGGCTCGTCGAGAATGAGGATGTGCGCGCCGCGATAGAGCGCCTTCAGGATCTCGACGCGCTGCTCCTGCCCCACGCCGATGTCCTGGACGTGCGCCTCAGGGTCGACGGCGAGGCCGAACTGATCCGAGAGCTCGCGCACACGCCGGACGGCTTCGTCGTAGTCGAGCAGGACGCCTGCATGCGTCGGCTCGCTCGCGAGGACGATGTTCTCGGCCACCGTCATCACCGGGATCAACATGAAGTGCTGGTGCACCATTCCGATCCCGAGCCTGATCGCCTCCCTGGCCGAGCCGATGGAGACCGGCTTGCCGTCGATGAGAATCTCGCCCTCGTCCTGCCGGTACAGGCCGTAGACGACGTTCATCAGGGTCGACTTCCCGGCTCCGTTCTCGCCGAGGAGCGCGTGCACCTCGCCGCGCTCGAGCTCGAGATCGATGTGGTCGTTCGC
>JBDTZN010000189.1:0-3004 GCA_040005095.1 Thermoleophilia bacterium
CCGTGGATCCCTTCGTAGACCGCGCGGATCGGCTTGCCGACGCGGAACTTGTCCAGCAGCGGCGCAACGCGGGCGAGCGGCCGGCGCACCCGGCGCGAGAAGAGCACGACCGCCGCCACGATCGTCGCGACCACGAACGCCGCCTCGACCCACAGGTAGGCGCCCACGTCGTAGCGGCCGATCGCGAGCACGAACCCGATCGCTGCGAGCACGAGCGTCGCCGCGCCGCCGAGCGCGCGCTCGAGCAGCACCGCTCCCGCAACCGGCCCGCCCGCGCCGGGATGTCGCCGCGTGGTCTCGTAGATCCGCGAAGCGTCGCCGCCGATCGAGGTAGGCAGCACCTGGCCGACCGTGTAGCTGACGAAGTACGCGCGCACGAGCCAGCCCAGCCGCTCGCGAATCCCGCGCGCCGCGAGCAGGAGCTGCCAGCGCCACGCCATCGGCAGCACGCTGGCCGCCATGATCCCCAGCGAGCCGAAGACGTAGCCGAGCTTCGCGTTGGCGATCACGTGCGCCGTCTCGCCGACATCGATCTTCCACAGCAGGTAGGCGGTGCCGAGGCCGGTGACGAGAAGCGTCCCGACGACGCGAAGGGCCCGGCGGCGGGTCACGCGCGGAAGCGATCGTGCACGATGCGCAGCGCGTCGATCGCGTCGCCAATGTCGGCGTCGGAATGTGCCGGCGAGAGCGGCAGCGAGAGGATCTCGGCGCCGGCGCGCTCGGCCACGGGCAGCGCCGGCTGGTCGGGGAAGCGCTCGCGATACCAGCTCAGCGTGTGCACCGGGAGGAAGTGGATGCTCGTGGCGACGTTCTCCGCCTTGAGCGCGCGCTGGTACTCGTCGCGGGTCGCGCCCGCGCCTTCGGGGTCGATGCGCACGACGTACAGGTGCCGCGCATGGGTGTCGCGCTCGTCGCGTGCGAGCGGCTCGATCCCCTCGAGCTCGGCGACCGCGTCGTCGTAGAGCGCGAACTGGCGCGCGCGGATCTCTGCGTGCCGCTCGAGCTTGTTGAGCTGGACGAGCGCGATCGAGGCGAGCACGTCCGAGAGATTCGCCTTGTAGCCGGGAACGGTGATGTCGTAGAGCGAGCCGTCGCCGCGGCGCATCAGCCGGAGGTTCGCGATCGCGTCGGCGACGGCGCCGTCGTTGGTCGCGACGAGTCCGCCCTCGCCCGCGGCCACGTTCTTCGTTGCGTACAGCGAGAAGCAGGTCGCCGCCGAGAGCCCGCCGATCTTTCGCCCGCGATACGCCGACTCGAACGCGTGCGCGGCGTCCTCGATCACCGGCAGGCCGAGCGCCCAGAGCGGGTCGAGGTCGCACGCTTGCCCCGCGAGGTGGACGGGCATGATCGCCTTCGTCCGCTCGGTCACCAGTTCGGCCGCGAGTGCGGGGTCGATGTTCAGGTCGGTCTCGCGCACGTCGGCGAAGACCGGAGTCGCACCCGTGTGGACGACCACGTTCGCGGTCGCGGGCCACGTGATCGGCGTCGTGATCACCTCGTCGCCGGGGCCGACCCCGAGCGCGACGAGCGCCAGGTGGAGGGCAGCCGTGCCCGAGGCGACTGCGAGGACGTGCTCCGCCTGGAGGTACTCGGCGGAGCGGCGCTCGAGCTCGGCGGTGCGCGGTCCCGTCGTCAGCCAGCCGGAGCGCAGCGTCTCCGCGACGGCCGCGATCTCCTCCTCGCCGACGGCCGGCGGCTGGAAGCCGAGCATCGTCTCGCGCATGGCGCCGACCCTACCCATTGCCCGTCTCGAAGCGGACGAGCGCCGCGGCGCGCTCGGCGCGCTCGACCGCCTCCTCCCGCGTGTCGCCCACGGCGAGGATCGCACCGGCCCGGTCAGGGCCGTGCCGCAGCGGCCCGATGTGCTGCCCGGGACGCCTGTAGACACGGACGTACTCGACGCCTTCGACCGCTTCGGCGTCCTCGACCCCCGTCACCGAGCGCAGTTCGCCCGGCGGCGCGACGAGGAAGCGCGTGACCGCGGCCGGCGCGCGTGGCGCCTCGGCAGGCGGCGGATCCTCCCCGAGCGCCGCCGCGATCGTTGCGCGGTTGAGCGGGAACCCGGTCACGCGTTCCGCGAGCTCGGCGTCGTGGCCACCCCCGAGGCGCGCGGCCAGCTCGACGACCTGCGGCCCGTCGGGACCGATGCGGAGCTGCGTGTAGGTCGGGCCGTTCGCGATCCCCAGGGCCTCGGCGGCGCGTCCGGCGACCTCGACCACGCGCTCGAGCTCGGGCGCGGTCGATGGGAACACGTGCGCGAGCGCGACCCCGAAGGCGGGCGGCTCGGCGACGACGCGATCGGTGACGACGACCCCGCGAAAGCTTCCGCGCGAGGAGAATCCGACGACGGTCACCTCCGGCCCTTGGACGAGCTGCTCGATCATGCAACGCTGCCCCCGCGAGGCGCCGATCGCCGCCGCGACCGCCGGCTCGAGCTCTTCGGGCGTGCGCACGAGCGAGAGGCCGCGCTGGCCCTGCCGGTCCGGCGCCTTGACCACGACCGGGAATCCGAGCTCGTCGTCCCGCCCGGTGACCAGCTTCCAGCGCGGCTGCGGCACACCGGCCTCCGCGAAGCGCTGGCGCTGCTTGAGCTTCGACGTCGCCAGAACGCCGGCCTCGGGGGAGATTGGATGCGGAAGCCCGAGTCGATCCGCGACGCGCGCGGCGACGCCGACGGGCCAATCGCTGCCCGGCGAGACGATCCCGTCGACACGCTCGGCCTCGGCAAGCTGCGCTATTCCCGACTCGTCCTCGGTGGAGACGATCGCGCGCCGGTCGGCGAGCGCGAACCCGGGCGCGGCCGGATCGCGGTCGGCGGCGATCACGTACACGTCGGTGTCGCGCGCCGCCTCGAGCAGCCCGAGCTGCGCCGGGCCGGCGCCTAGGACGAGGAGACGCCGCGAGCCGGCCGCGTTTCTCGGTTCGCCAGGATCCCCCTCCACCAGGGCTCATTGTCGCGATACCACGCGACGGTCCGGGCGAGACCTTCCTCGAACGACGTGCG
>JBDTZN010000190.1:0-2985 GCA_040005095.1 Thermoleophilia bacterium
GCTGCGACAAGTCCGAGCCGGACAAGTACTACCCGACCGGCAAGCGGAACTACGCGCGGGTCGTCCCGTACGACGCCTTCCAGGCGGCGGTGCAGGCCGACTTCATGAAGCAGCAGGGCGTCAAGAAGCTGTACATCCTCAACGACAAGGAGGCGTACGGGCTCGCGGTCGCCACGCTGACGAAGAACGCGGCGAAGGCGAACGGGATCCAGGTCGTCGGCTTCTCGGCGTGGGCGAAGGAGTCCGCGAGCTACGAGGCCACGATGCGGAAGATCGGCTCCAGCGGAGCAGACGCGGTCTTCCTCGGCGGCCTGATCGACGAGAACGGCGGCCAGGTGATCAAGGACAAGGTGTCGGTGCTCGGGCCGAACGACGGCAAGGTCAAGCTGTTCGCGCCCGACGGGTTCACACAGCAGTCCACGATCGAGGAGGCCGGCGCGGCGTCGAAGGGGATGTACCTGAGCGTCGCGGGCACCTCTGTGAAGAATCTCGTCGGCAAGGGCAAGGAGTTCGTCACGGGCTTCACGAAGCAGCTCGGCGGCAAGCCCGTCGACCCGTACGCGACCTACGGCGCGCAAGCGGCCGGGGTGATGCTCGACGCGATCGCAGCCTCGGACGGATCGCGGCAGAGCGTGATCGACAACGTGTTCAAGACGAAGGTGCGGAACGGGATCCTCGGCAGCTTCGACATCAACAAGAACGGTGACGTCGCGGGCGGCAAGGGCGCAGTGGTCAAGTACACGATGTACGTGGCGGCCGCGAAGCTCGAGCCGGTCAAGGAGCTCGAGCCGAACCAGAAGCTGGCCGACGCAGCCCTCGGAGCGGGAACCGGCGGCTAGGACCGCGTGATCTGGCGCGGGCGGCTCGGCCGCCCGCGCCAGGTTGCCGTCCTTTCCGGGAGCTGAACGATCGAGACGCAGGCGGAAACCCAGGCTCCGTCGGGCAAACGCCTGCCGAAGCGGCCCCCGGCCGCGTCGATGCTCGGCCTGACCCTCGTCGGGCTGATCGTCATCTGGCTCGGCATCAACTTCGTCAAGTCGCCGAGCAACTTCGTCGAGATCTTCCTCATCGGACTGACCAACGGGGCCGTGTACGGCCTCGTCGCGCTGGGCTACACGCTCGTCTACGGGATCTTGCAGCTGATCAACTTTGCGCACGGAGACGTGTTCGCACTCTCCGGAATGGTCGCGTTCACCTTCCTCTTCAGCGTGCTCCATGTCGGCATCAACCCGCCGGCGCTCACCATCATCGGCGCGGTCGTCGCGACTCTGGCGGTCACGATGACGATGTTCGCCGGGGTCAACGTTCTGGTCGAGCTCGTCGGCTACCGGCGGCTGCGCAACGCGCCAAGGCTCGCGCCTCTGATCACGGCCGTCGGCATGTCGTTCATCATCCAGAACATCGGACTGGCCGTGTACGGCGTGCGCTTCCGCTCCGGGAGCGACCTCGTCCCGCACACGAACGTCTTCACGGTCTTCGGCGTCTCGTATCAGTGGCACAAGCTGATGGTGCTGCTGGTGACGATTCCGGTCCTTGCAGGGCTGACGTGGTTCGTGAGCGCGACCCGTCAGGGCAAGGCGATGCGCGCGACCTCGCAGGACATGGAGGCCGCCGCCGTGATGGGGATCAACGTCAACCGCACGATCTCGATCACCTTCGCGCTTGCCGGTGCGCTCGCCGCGGTCGCCGGATTGCTGTACATGGTGCAGTTCAACGTGCGCTACGACACCGGCTTCGAGCTTGGTCTGATTGCGTTCACCGCGGCAGTGCTCGGTGGGGTCGGGAACCTGCCGGGAGCGGTGCTCGGCGCGCTCATCATCGGCTTCATCCAGGCGTTCAACGAGGGGCTGAACTGGCACTCGCCGGGAAGCGACTGGACCCGCTCGATCGTCTTCGGGATCCTGATCGCGATCCTCGTCTTCCGGCCCGAAGGCCTGCTCGGCGAGCGGACTCCGGAGGGAGGCTGATGAAGATCCCGACCAGACTCGGCGGCTCCGGCCCCGACAAGCATCCGGCGGCGAACGCGCGGCCCGGCCCGCTCCGAGCGCAGTGGAACCGCCTGCCGCGGATCGTGCGCGAGCTCGCCCTGCCGGCCGTCGTGATCGTCGTCACGTTCCTCTACCCGCAGTACGTCGACTCGCTGAAGGGGCTGCAGTCGATCGGGGACTACTTCCCGAGCGTGGGCTCGGTCGTGATCATGATCGTGTTCACGATGATGGCCGTCGGGCTGAACATCGTCGTTGGCTACGCAGGTCTGCTCGACCTCGGTTACGTCGCCTTCTACGCCGCAGGCGCGTACACGGCGGCGTGGCTCGCGTCGCAGCAGTTCGAGCAGTGGACGTTCCATTTCGGCGACTCGGGCGTGTTGCCGACGCTGAGCGGGATCCATCTCTCGATCTGGATGGTCCTGCCGATCGCAGGGATCTTCACGCTGCTGGTGGGGATCATCATCGGCCTGCCGACCCTGCGCCTGCGCGGCGACTACCTCGCGATCGTGACGCTCGGCTTCGGCGAGATCATCCCGCAGTTCGTGCGGAACGGCGACAACATCAACGGCTTCGACCTGACCCACGGGACTTTCGGGATCAGCCCGATCGACGCACCGGGCTTCGGCGGCTTCGCGGGCCTCCCCGTCAGCTACCGCCAGGAGTTCAACTCGCAGGAGCTCTTCTTCTATACCGCGATGGTGCTGCTCTTGATCACGGTGTTCTGCAGCGTGCGTCTGCGCGACTCGCGACTCGGTCGCGCCTGGATCGCTATCCGCGAGGACGAGACAGCCGCTGCCGCGATGGGCATCCCGCTGATGCGCACGAAGACGTGGGCCTACGCGATCGGCGCGTTCTTCGGCGGCGTTGCGGGCGCGTTCTACGCGAGCTTCAAGAGCGGCGCATTCCCCGCGGACTTCTACTTCAACATCTCGGTCTTCCTGCTGTCCATGGTCATCCTGGGCGGGATGGGCAGCGTCTGGGGCGTGATCGTCGGCGG
>JBDTZN010000070.1:0-9966 GCA_040005095.1 Thermoleophilia bacterium
CCTGCTTGACGGCGACGGCGAACGCCACCGCCACGTCGTTGGCAAGCGCCTCTGCGCCACGCGCCGACTTGGCCCGCGCCGTGAGCCGTACGATCCCGGCCCCGTTGACGCTCTGGGCGGAGATTGCCGAGCCCAGCTCGGACTCGGTGAGCCGGTGGCCGTCGATCGGACGGATCCGGGCGCGGATCGAAGCGAGGAAGCCGCGGTCGACGATCCGTCCCGAGTAGCTGTTTGCAAGCTGGTCCACGTGGTCGCCGCGGACAAGGAGCAGCGCCTCGGCCTGGTGCCGGCGCGGCGGAATCGTCGCCAGAGCGGCGACCGTGACGACGAGCGCGAGCGCGAGGACGAGCGTCCTCGGGCGCAGGCGAAGAAGAGTGGGCCGCAGTCTGTCCATCAGGTCTCTCTTTTCGGCATTTCAGCCGCCCATCGTGAGCGCCACGCTAATCCTTCTGGCGCAGCGCCGGAAAGAGGATCACGTCGCGAATCGTGTCCTTGCCGCCCAGCACCATCGCGAGGCGGTCGACGCCGAGGCCGAGCCCGCCCGTGGGCGGCATCCCGTAGGAGAGCGCTTCGACGTAGTCCGGGTCGCCGGGCTCGGCCTCGACCGCGCCGGCGGCCTCCTCCGTGGCCTGCAGCGCGAAACGCGCCGCCTGCTCCTCGCAATCGTTGAGCTCGCTGAACGCGTTGCCGAGCTCCATCCCGCCGACGAAGAACTCGAAGCGCTCGGTGAGCTGCGGATCGTCGTCCGTCGCGCGCGCGAACGGCGAGAGCTCGAGCGGATAGTCGTGGAGGATCGTCGGCTCGATCAGCGCCGGCTCGACGAACGAGGTCAGCGCGTGGTCGACGAGCTGCGCCCACGTCTTGTCGCGCTTCGTGTCGATCTTGCGCTCCTCGAGCCGTGCACGCAGGTCGGCCTCGTCACGCGTCCAGAGCCCCTGCTCCTCGAGCGCGTCGATCAGCTTCACGCGCTTCCACGGCGCCTTCAGATCGACGTCGTGCCCGCGGAACATGACCTTGGTCCCGCCGGTCGTCTCGCGCGCGAGGTGCTCAACGAGGCGCTCCATCCGTTCCATCGTGTCGCGGTAGTCGGCGTAAGCCTCGTACCACTCGAGCTGCGTGAACTCGGGATTGTGCTTGTACGAGACGCCTTCGTTCCGGAAGTCCTTGCCGAGTTCGTAGACCTTCTCGAGCCCGCCGACGATCAGGCGCTTGAGGTAGAGCTCGGTCGCGATGCGGAGGTAGTAGTCGGCATCGAGCGCGTTGTAATGCGTGACGAAGGGCTCGGCGAACGCACCGCCGTAGCGCGGCTGGAGGATCGGCGTCTCGACCTCGATGAAGCCCTCCGAGTCGAGCCAGGCGCGCATGGCGGAGACGATTCGGGTGCGAAGCGTCGCCTCGGCGCGCGCTTCCTCGCTCATCAGCAGGTCGAGGTAGCGGCGCCGGTAGCGAACCTCCGGGTCGGTGACGCCGTGCCAGGTGTCAGGCAGCGGGCTGCGGTTCCGCGCGAGCGGGACGAGCTCGGCGACCTTCAGCGACGGCTCGCCGCGCCGCGTGCGCATCGGGACGCCGACCGCGCCGACGATGTCCCCGAGGTTCACGTGGTACTCGCCGAGCGTCGCCGCGTCGAGGAGGAGCTGGATCCGGCCGGAGCGATCGACGAGGTCGGCGAACACGAGCTTGCCCATCTCGCGCCGCGCCATGATTCGGCCGGCGACCCGCCGCATCTCAGAGCCTTCCTGCCCGGCCTCGAGGGCCTCGGCGTCCGCGCGAACCTCGACAACGGGATCGCGATCCGGGAACCGCTTCGGCAAAGCCACCGCGCGAGTCTAGAGCCCGGCCGCGGATGCGGGCTTTGCCCGCGTCCGCCGGCGACGGCGTCGCCCCCGGATACCGCAGAAAGTTGCATGCGCGCGCAAAGCGCGCGCGAGACTTTATGCGGCCTTGATTTCCATGATCTTGAACTTCAGCGCCCCTCGCGGAGCGCTGACCTCGACGACCTCGCCCTTCTTCTTGCCGATGATCGCCTTGCCCACGGGCGACTCGTTCGACAGCTTGTACTCGGCCGGGTTCGCCTCGGCGGAGCCGACGATGTGGTACTCGATCGTCTGCTTCGCGTCCATGTCCCGCAGCTTGACGTGCGATCCGATCGAGACGACGTCCTTCGAGATCTCCTTCTTCTCGATCACTCGCGCGGCCCGCATCCGCTCTTCGAGGACGGCGATGCGGTGCTCGAGCAGCGCCTGCTCGTTCTTCGCGTCGTCGTACTCGGCGTTCTCGGCGATGTCGCCGAACTCGCGCGCTACACGGATGCGATCGGCGACCTGGCGCCGTTTGTCGCTCGACAGGTGATCGATCTCCGCCTTGAGCTTCTTGAAGCCCTCGGGGGTGAGAATGACTTCCTTCACAGTGCCCTCCAAAGCAAAAACGACGGGCGCTCGCCGCCGTCGCGGGCGCGGATGGTACCTGCGAGGCCGGACATCGTCAAGGGTCGCCCGGGACCAAAAAAGGCCCAATTTGGACGGGTTTTGTCAATTCCGGGTCGCGGCTTGTCTACGCTGTCCGTCCAATGGAGCTCGACCTGCGTACACCGTGGTCGATCGGGGGCGTCGAGATCCCGACCCGACTCGTCCTCGCGCCGATGGCCGGCGTCAGCGTGCAGGCCTTCCGGAGGCAGGGACGACGGTACGGAGCGGGGCTGGTTTGCTCCGAGATGGTCAGCTGCGCGGGGATCGAGCATCGCAACGAGAAGACGCTCGGCTACTTGCGCGTGGCGAGCGACGAGCATCCGCTGGCGATCCAGATCTTCGGCTCGGAGCCGTCCGTGATGGCCGAGGCCGCGCGGATGGTTGCGGCCGCTGGAGCGGACATCGTGGACGTGAACTTCGGCTGCCCGGTGAAGAAGGTGACCAAGACCGGCGCCGGTGCGACGCTGCTAGACGATCCCGACCGCGCCTGCCGGATCGTCGAGGCAATTGCCGACGCGGTCTCGCTCCCGGTGACCGTGAAGATGCGGCGTGGGCTGGAGAACGGCTCGCGCGCGTGCCTGGACATCGGGCCGCGGCTCGTTGAGGCAGGCGCCGCGTCGCTGACGCTCCATCCGCGCTCGGCGAAGCAGATGTACACGGGCGAGGCCGATCATTCGCTCACAGCCGAGCTCGTCGAGCTGGTCGACGTGCCGATCATCGCGTCGGGCGACATCACGTCACGCGCCCGCGCGCAGGCCGTGCTCGCGACGACCGGCGCTGCGGCCGTGATGGTCGGCCGTGGGGCGCAGGGCAACCCCTGGGCTCTGCGGGAGATCGTCGACGCAGAGCCGCCCGATCCGACCCGCGAGGAGATCGTCGCCGAGCTTGTGCTCTTCATGCGCGAGACCGTGCGCGAGCTCGGCGAGCGGCGCGCGACGGGCTTCCTGAAGAAGTTCTACGGGTGGTACCTCGGCCGCGGCCGCTTCCCGCGCCCGTTCAAGCAGGAGCTCGTCCAGCTGGACACGCTCGACGAGGTGGAGACGCGGCTCTTCGCGGCGGCACCGGGCGCACGCTTCGTGTTGGAGCGCCTGCAGGACGAGCTGCCTCAGGGGGACGAAGTGCTGCTCGACCTGCCGATCTCGATCTACGGAGGCGGTTAGCGAAAGGGCGGCTTGCGCCGCCCCTCGCTCTGACCCCTCCGTCAGCCGTTAAGCCGCCGGACCTCCGGTCGCGCCGCCCCCGATCGTGCCGACCGTGCTCGGGCCGTTCGTCTCGGCCCGATCCTTCAAGTCCTGCGCGTCCTGCTTGCCGCGCTGGACACCCTGGTTCAGGTCCTCCCGCAGCTGATCCTTCGTCTCTTGGCCCGTTTGGTACGCGCCCTGAAGCATCTGCCCGGCCACCTCGCGGCCTCCGAGCCCGAACGCCAGTGCAGCGGCGAGCGCGATCGCGCCAAGCAGCAGCGTGTAGGTCGTCACGACGATGTCGTGGGCGATCTTGAGCTGCTCGAGGATCATGAAGATCGCGATCCCCATGACGAGTGCGGGGACGACCGCCGACAGGATCTTGCCCGTGCCGGTGTCTCCCATCGTGCGCTGCACGACCCCGACGACCGCGCCGCTGATCGCGCCGGCGACGAGGAAGATGAGCAGCGCGGCGATCACGTTCGGAATATAGGCGAACACCGCGGCGATGAATGCCGTGAGCGCCGCGATCTTGAGCACGGACGCCGCGAGCGACAGTGCGCCGAGGAAGAGCACCCAGAAGGCGATCCTCGAGACGAGCCGCGACGGCTGCGGCGCGACCTTCTGGACGTACTGGCCACCCGTGCCGGAATGGAGCGTCCGGTCGAGGCCGGCGCGCTGGAGCACCTTCATGATGATCCCGCCCACGATCTTGGCGACGATGTAGCCGACCACGAGGATGACGAGGAACGCGAAGAGCCGCGGGAGCCAGAGCGCGATCACCGTCCCCGTGTTGTGAAGCTGTCCTCCGATGCTTGCGAGCATGTGAAAACCCCTTCGATGGTTGTCCTGGAACTGTCCAAGGACGCAGATGTCCGCCGCGCGGCGCGCTAAACGTCAGCGACCGGGCTGGCGTTCCGCTCCCACACGAGGCGCAGTCCCTCGAGGGTGAGCAGCGGATCGACCCGGTCGATCGTGCGCGAGTGCGGGGCAATCAGGTCGGCGAGGCCTCCGGTGGCGATCGCCGGCGCTTCCGCGCCCAGCTCTCCTCGGATGCGCTCGACGATCCCGTCGACCTGGCCGGCGAAGCCGTACACGAGTCCCGACTGGAGGCTGGCCGCGGTGTTCTTGCCGATCACGGATGGGGGCTCGACGAAGTCGATCTTGAACAGACGCGCAGCCCGCTGGACGAGCGCGTCCATCGAGATCTCGATTCCGGGTGCGAGCACGCCTCCCACGAACTCGCGGTCGGCCGAGACGATGTCGAAGTTGGTCGACGTGCCGAAGTCGACGACGATGCAGGGCGCGCCGTAGCGCGAGGCGCCGGCGACGGCATTGGCGATGCGGTCGGCGCCGACCTCCCTCGGATCCTCGTAGCGGATCGGGATGCCTGTGCGGACGCCCGGCCCGAGCACGAGCAGCTCAGCCTGGAGGTAGCGCGCGGAGAGGTCCTCGTAGGAGCGAACGAGCTGCGGGACGGAGGAGGCGACGCAGACGCCGGTCACGTCCGCGAAGTCGAGGAACGACCCGTAGAGCGCCCCCAACTCGTCCCCGGTCCGGTGCCGCTCGGTCGCGATGCGCCAGTGGTCGCGCAGCTCCTCGCCCTCGTAGAGCCCGGCCACGGTCTGCGTGTTTCCGACGTCAACAGCTAGGAGCATCGCGTCATCATCCCAGACGATTCTCGGGGAGTTTGTGGCTCAGAGCCACAAACTCGGTTGTGCTCGGGAAACGACATGTCGCGCTGGTGAGGAAGCTGGCGAAAGCTGGCGGGAAGCTGTGACGGAAGACGCGATAGTGGCTCAGAGCCACAAAGTCAGACGCGTCAAGGGCCGACGCGGCGCCCGGGGACACGCAGGTCGGGTCAGTCCTCGTCTGTGGACAGGGACTCGCCGATTCGTTCGGCCAGCGCTTCGGCGGTCAGGCTCGGTTCGTCGCCTTCGCCACGGAGCTCCTCGACTGTCACGTCGCTCGAGGTGTAGACCTCGGCTCGCGGGATGATCCGGGTCGGGCGGTTCTTGTCCCACACCCAGACGTCCTCCATCTTCAGGTGGAAGAACGGATAGCTCGGCTGCGGCAGGTACTGGAGGTCGAGCTTGTTGCAGAGGTACGTCGCGTCCTGCGTGAGCACGCAGTAGCGGAACAGGCTGAAGACAGCCGTGTACTCCTTCTTGAGCGCGAGCTCGAGCTCGGCTTCGAATTCGTCCAGCTCGTCGAGGTGGCTCATGAGTGACTCTTCCGTCGGGATTGGTGGATGCCCGGGGTGGGAGCACCAAGCCAGGCAAGGACGCAGGGAGCATTCGGGCTGGACAGCCCGGGTGCGACTGAGGACGCCGCCTGGCGCAGCGTGATCGCGCGCCGGGCGCCGCCGAATGCCGGCGGGAGAGTCACATCAGGATTCTAGCTCCGCGAGCAGGCTCTCAACCGAGCCGCGGCCTGGAACGTCGAGCGACGCGTCCAGCTCAGCCAGGGGCTCCAGGGCGAAGCGCCGCTCGTGCAGCCGAGGGTGCGGAACCTGGAGCCCGACCTCCGCAACCGTGTCCTCCCCGTACAGCAGGAGGTCGAGGTCGATCGTGCGCGGACCGAGCGGTGGGCCGTCCCCGCGCGTCCGCCCGAGCTCCCGTTCGATCGCGAGCAACCGCGTGAGGAGCCCCCGTGCCGACAGCTCCGTCTCGAGCTCGACGACCCCGTTCAGGAACCGCGGCTGGTCGAGGTAGCCCACGGGCTCGGTGTCGTGCAGACTCGACACGTGGACGACGTCGATCTCCGGCTCCTCCCGCAGGCTCCCGAGCGCGCGCAGGATCGTCGCCTCCCGGTCACCGAGGTTCGAGCCGAGCCCGACGAACGCGCGGGTCATGGACGGCGCTCGAGCGTCGCCGCAGTGTGCTCGACGGGCAGCCGGACGTCCGGCTTTCGCACCCGCACGCGCACGCGCTCGACCGGCAGCTCGGCCACGATCGCGTCGGCGACCGCCGCGGCGAGCGCCTCGAGCAGGCGGAACGGCCGGCCGGAGACGCGTTCCACGATCGCGACCACGTCACGATAGTCGACCGCGTCCTCGATCCGGTCCGAGAGCACGGTCTCCGCCACGTCGAAGTCCACGTCGTAGAGGAACCGCTGGCCGTCGCGGCGCTCGTCCTCCTCGACGCCGTGGTGTCCGAAGACTTCGAGCCCCTGGATCTCGACCGTGACGCTCATGCGATCGCCGCCGCGACAGTGAGCGCCTCGACGTGCTCGCGGACGTCGTGCGCACGCAGGATCGTCGCGCCGCGCTCGTAAGCCGCCACCGCAGCGCCGACGCTCGCGGCCGTCGAGCCCGTCGTGGCCTGCGGATCGCCGAGCAGTCGGCCGAGCGAGCTCTTGCGCGAGAAGCCGACGAGCACCGGGCGCCCGAGCGCGAGCAGGACGTCCAGCCGCGCGATCAGCTCGAAGTTCTGCTTCACCGTCTTGCCGAAGCCGATACCCGGGTCGAGGCAGATGCGCTCCTCCGCAATGCCGGCGTCGACCGCGAATGCAAGCCGCGCCTCGAGGAATGACGCCACCTCGGACGCGACGTCGTCGTAGGTTGGATTGCTCTGCATCGTCCGCGGCTCGCCCTGCATGTGCATCAGGCAGAGGTACGCGCCCGAATCGGCCACGACTCCGGCGAGCTCGGGATCGCCGCGCAGCGCGGTCACGTCGTTGACGAGCTCGGCTCCCAGCTCGAGCGCCCGGCGCGCGACCTCCGCCTTCGTCGTGTCGATCGAGACGGGCGCGCCGGCGAGCCGCTCGAGCACCGGGACGACGCGCTCCAGCTCCTCGTCCACGCGAACGCCGTCGGAGCCCGGGCGCGTCGACTCGCCGCCCACGTCGACGATCGCCGCGCCGTCGTCCAGCATCGCCCAGGCCGCCGCGACCGCCGCGTCGGTGCGCAGATGCACGCCCCCGTCCGAGAAGGAGTCCGGCGTCACGTTGATCACGCCCATCACGGACGGACGCGCGAATCGCTCGTGAATCGGCGGCCGGTCCATGGGCAGAGGGTAATCTCGCGGCCGTGTTCGGACCGCTTGGAAGGCTTGCCCGGCGCGTCCCGCGAGCGGCGAAGGCGAGGCTGCGGAGGCGCATCGAGAGGATGTACGAGCTGCGCTACCGCGTTTCGACGTCGGAGCACGTCTACCACGAGGATCTCGGACTCGACAGCGCGAACCGTGTCTGGCACGACCCGTCCGACTGGAGGGCGATTCGCAAGGCACTGGTCCGATTGCGGGTCGGCCCGGACGACGTCTTCGTCGACTTCGGCTCGGGCCTCGGCCGGGCGCTGCTCGTCGCCTCGACGCTGCCGTTCCGCAGGGTCGTCGGAATCGAGCTCTCGGCCGAGCTGAACGCCCGCGCGCGACGCAATCTCGTGCGCAGCCGGATCCGCCGCCGCGCTGACAAGGTCGAGGTGATCACGGCGGACGCGCTCGAGTGGCCGGTTCCCCCGGACCTGACCGTCGCCTACCTCTATTGCCCTTTCACGGGCGACGTCTTCGGGCGCGTGATGGACAAGCTGCTCCAGTCCGTGGACGAGTATCCGCGGCCGCTGCGACTCGTCTACAACTACCCGTTCGAGCACAACCAGCTCGTCCGGAACGGTCGCATGCGCGTGCTGTCGGTCGTCCCGTCGACCTGGCCGGGGAAGGCGAGCGAGGCGGACGTGATCGTCACTTACCTCGTCCTGCCGAGCGACGACGCCCTCGCGGCGGAGTACAGCGCGCGCTTTCCCCAACGCATCCGCGGCTCTGAGGAGTGGCTCGGCGAGTACGAACCAGGATTCGCGCTCGAGAAGCCGGCGCGGCTCGGCGGTCTCGTCGCCGAGCGACCGAAGAAGGACTAGCCCTCGGCGGGCTCGGGCGGCTGCATCGTCGCTCCCGGAAGCGGGAACGGACGCGGCTTCGGCTGCGGGGCGCGCTTGCGCTCTTCCTCCGTGGCGGCCGGTGCGGCTTCCGGAGCCTCGTCCGGGAAGACGTCGCTCTCGGCGTCGCCGGCGAGCAGGCGGAGGAACTGATCCTTGTCGATCGTCTCGCGCTCGATGAGGATCATCGAGATGCGGTGCAGCTCCTCGATGTGCTCGTTGAGGACGCGGTTCGCTTCGCCGTGGGCTTCTTCGATCACGCGCAGGATCTCCTGGTCGATCTCACGCGCGATCTCCTCGGAGTAGTCGGGCTCGGCGCCCATCTCGCGGCCGAGGAACGGCATGTCGTGGTTGCGTCCGAGTACGCGCGGGCCGAGCTTCTCGCTCATCCCGTAGCGCATGATCATCTGCTTCGCCGTGTGGGTGACCTTCTCGAGGTCGTTCGCGGCGCCCGTGGTGATCTCGTTGAAGACGATCTCCTCCGCAGCGCGGCCGCCGAGGGTCATGGCGAGGTTGGCCATCAGGTTCGCCTTCGTGGTCAGATAGCGATCCTCGCGCGGGAGCGAGATCGTGTACCCGAGCGCCTGGCCGCGGCCGATGATCGAGATCTTGTGCACCTCGGCCTCCTGGTCGAGGTAGTGGCCGACGATCGCGTGGCCGAGCTCGTGGTAGGCGGTGATCTTCCGCTCCTCCTCCGAGAAGAGGCGCGTGCGCTTCTCGGGGCCGGCGATCACGCGCATGATCCCTTCCTCGAGCTCGTCCTGCTGGATCGTCTTCTTCCCGCGGCGCGCTGCGAGCAGAGCTGCCTCGTTGACGAGGTTCGCGAGGTCGGCGCCGGTGAAACCGGGGGTGCCGGCGGCGAGCGTGTCGAGCTCGATGTCGGACTCGAGCGGCTTGCCCTTGACGTGCACCTCGAGAATCTTGCGGCGGCCGGTCCGGTCGGGACGGTCGACGACGATCTGGCGGTCGAACCGACCCGGGCGAAGCAGCGCCGGATCGAGGATGTCGGGGCGGTTCGTGGCCGCGATCAGGATGACGTTGTCCTTCGTCTCGAAGCCGTCCATCTCGACGAGCAGCTGGTTCAGCGTCTGCTCGCGCTCGTCGTGGCCGCCGCCGAGGCCGGCGCCGCGATGGCGGCCGACCGCGTCGATCTCGTCGATGAAGACGATGCACGGCGCGTTCTTCTTGCCCTGCTCGAACAGATCGCGCACGCGCGAGGCGCCGACGCCGACGAACATCTCGACGAAGTCGGAGCCGGAGATGGAGAAGAAGGGCACGCCGGCCTCGCCCGCGACCGCGCGCGCGAGCAGCGTCTTACCGGTTCCGGGAGGCCCGTAAAGCAGAACGCCCTTCGGGATGCGCGCGCCGAGGGCCTGGAACTTCTTCGGGTTCTCCAGGAACTCCTTGATCTCCTGGAGCTCCTCGACGGCCTCGTCCACGCCCGCCACGT
>JBDTZN010000191.1:0-2943 GCA_040005095.1 Thermoleophilia bacterium
CCGTACATGCCCGACCCGAAGCGGAACTTCGAGGCGTTCGCAGCCAGCCTCGAGAAGGCCGGCTTCAACGTCGTGCCGCACAGCGCACCGTGGCGGCCGGACTACGTCGCGAAGGTCAACGAAGGCTCAGCCGGCGACATCAACATGATCGGCTGGACTGGCGACTTCGGCGATCCCGACAACTTCCTCGGGACGTTCTTCAAGGCGTACAGGCCGTCGTTCGGATTCCGCAACAATGCGATCTTCAACATCCTTCAGAAGGCCGCAGCGGAGCCGAACTTCGCCAAGCGCGTCTCGCTGTACAAGCAGGCGAACGTGATGATCATGAACTACCTCCCGGCAGTGCCGTACGCGCACTCCCGGCCGGCGCTCGGTTTCCAAAAGCGGGTCAGCGGCTACGTCGCCAGCCCCGTTGGTACGGATCCCTTCGCCTCGGTAGCAGTCGGAGGCCAGTAGGGAATCGGCAGCTAGCTCGGCGGACGTGCCTCAACGGCCGTCCGCCGGGCAGCGGCCGCATCGCGAGCCTGAAATGCTGCGCGCCTAAGTGCTCAGGTTTCTCGTCCGCCGGTTGCTGCTGCTCGTCCCGATTCTGCTCGGCGTCTCGCTCCTGATCTTCTTCTGGATCAGGGCGCTGCCCGGCGGCCCAGCGGAGGCGCTGCTCGGCGAGCGCTCGACGCCGGCGCTCGTTGCGCAATACCGCCACCAGTACGGCCTCGACAAGCCGCTGCCGGTCCAGTACTGGAGCTACTTCAGGACGACGCTGATCGACCGCGACCTCGGGGTCAGCTCGACCACGCACCGGCAGGTGACGACCGAGATCCGGTTGCGCTTTCCTGCGACGTTCGAGCTGACCCTGGCGGCGATCCTGTTCGCCATGTCGGTCGGAATCCCGCTCGGCTTCTTCGCGGCGAAGCGTTACGGCGGGTTCTTCGACCACGCGTCGCTGTTCTTGTCCCTGATCGGGATCTCGATCCCGATCTTCTTCCTCGCGATCATCCTCAAGTACATCTTCGCGGTGCGGCTCGCGTGGCTGCCGAGCGTGGGGCGGATCGACATTCTGCGCGGCTTCGACGTGAAGCACCCGACGAACTTCTACGTGCTCGACGCGATCCTGACGCGCGACTGGGCGACGCTCGTGGACGTGCTGAAGCACCTGATCCTGCCCGCGATCGCGCTCGGCTCGATTCCGCTGGCGATCATCGCGCGCATCACGCGCGCGGCCGTGCTCGACGTCCAGAACGAGGACTACGTACGGACAGCGCGCGCGAAGGGACTCGCCCCGTCGATCGTCGACCGGCGCCACGTGCTGCGCAACGCGCTCCTCCCGGTCACGACGATCATCGGCCTGCAGGTGGGTCTGCTGCTCTCCGGGGCGGTGCTCACCGAGACCGTGTTCGCGTACCCGGGGATGGGCTCGTGGCTCGCGGAGGCGATCTTCACGCGCGACTACCCGGTGCTGCAGGGCGGGATCCTGTTCCTCGCCGTCGTGTTCGTGCTCGTGAACCTGCTCGTGGACATCTCGTACGCGATCATCAATCCGCGGATCCGGTACTCGTAGCGTGTCTGTTATAGAGCTCGAGTCCCGCGAGATTCAGTTCGAGGCGCCGAGCGGACTCTGGCGCGAGGCCTGGCAGCGGCTGATCCGGAATCCCGGCGCGATCGTCGGCGGCATCTTCGTGGCGTGCTTCGTCGCCGCGGCGCTCTTTGCACCGTTGCTCGCGCCGTTCGACCCGCAAGAGCAGCACCTGAACCTGATCGCCAAGGGCTGCTGTCCCGGCCCCTCGGCTGACCATCTCTTCGGCGTCGACCTGCTCGGCCGGGACATGTTCTCGCGGATCATCTACGGCGCGCGCTTCTCGCTCCTGATCGGCGTCGTCTCGGTCTCGATCGGGCTCTCCGTCGGCCTCGTGCTCGGCTCGATCGCAGGCTATGTCGGCGGCTTCCTGGACTCGCTGATCATGCGCTGCATGGACATCATGCTGGCGATCCCGGGCTTGCTCTTCGCGATCGGGATCGTCGCGATGCTCGGGCCGGGTCTGACCCAGATCATGATTGCGGTCGGCGTCGTCAACATCCCGATCTTCGCCCGGCTGCTGCGCGGCTCGGTGCTCGCACAGCGCGAGAACGACTTCGTGCTCGCGGCGCGCTCGGTCGGCGTCCGCCGGCCGTCGATCCTCTTCGGGCACATCCTCCCGAACGCGATCTCGCCGGTGATCGTGCAGGGGACGCTCGCAATGGCGACCGCGATCATCGACGTCGCGGGCCTCGGCTTCCTCGGCCTCGGCCCGCAGGACCCGGGCACGCCGGAGTGGGGGACGATGCTCACCGACGTGAACTCGTACCTTCAGGTCGCGCCCTTCCTCGCGATCATCCCGGGGCTCGCGATCGTCGTCTCGGTGCTCGGGTTCAACCTGATCGGCGACGGTCTGCGCGAGGCGCTGGATCCAAAGTTGCGCGGCCGATGAGCGCGCGCGAGCAACTCCTCTCGGTCGACGACCTCCGGGTCGAGTTCTGGACGAGCCGTGGGACCGTGCACGCCGTGAACGGCATCTCGTTCGACATCGCGCCCGGCGAGACGCTGGGGATCGTCGGCGAGTCGGGCTGCGGCAAGAGCGTTACCTCCCTCGCGCTCCTCGGCATCCTCGCGCGCGCGGGCCGCGTGACCTCGGGCCACGCCAACTTCGGCGGGCGCGATCTCCTGAAGCTGAGCGACCGCGAGCTGAGGAAGATCCGCGGCAAGGAGATCGCGATGATCTTCCAGGACCCGATGACGAGCCTGAACCCGGTGCTCACCATCGGGCGCCAGATCCGCGAGGCGCTCGAGACGCACATGGGGATGAACCGGCGCGAGGCGCTCGACCGGGCAGCCGAGCTGCTCGACCAAGTGGGGATCCCGAGCGCGAAGGCCCGTATCGGCGACTACCCCCACCAGTTCTCGGGCGG
>JBDTZN010000192.1:0-2938 GCA_040005095.1 Thermoleophilia bacterium
CTTCACACGCGAGAGGTCCCTGGTTCGATCCCAGGTGCGCCCACCTTCGAGCGGCTAGTCCGGCAGCAACCCCTCGCGGTAGCGCCTCGGCTCCGCTGGCGGGAACCGCCCGTACGCGACCTCGCCGTCTTGCGTGTCCTCCGGTGAGCTCGCTTCCTGTGTGGAGCTTTGCACCGCATGCTGCCAAAGCCGGCGCCACTGCTTCATAGCGTCGGGGTCAGCGTAGAAGGCTTCGTTCTCGCGCTGAAAGGTTGTGAGGTCCGGGTAGTCGATCTCCCATACGACCTCGTTTGCAGTGCCGACCACAGGTGCCCACAGGCTGGCCGGGGCCAACCCGAGTTTCTGTCGGAGCGCAATCACCTCTCCGCAATCTCCAGGTATTCGCGGAACTGTCCGTAGAGAACCTGTTGGCGAATCCGCTGCCGATACATGCCGCCTCCCTGGTTGTCGAGCGGACCCCAATCGTCGCCGATCCGACCTTGAGGCGCTTCCGGAAACGCTGTACGTTGCGTTGACAGGCCGCTGCCAAAAGAGCAGCGTCCCCGAAGGAGACCAATGCCGGAGTTCAAGCTCGGCAAGCAGCCGGCGGCGCCCAGGCCGAAGGACTTGGCGTTCGCGTCGTTTGCGGCGGCGATCACGCTTCCCTCGGTGCCCTCCCGCTTCGGGCACGGCGGCGCGTATTCCGAGTGGAAGATGCTCGGCAATGACCTCTACTCCAATTGCGTGTGGGCCGGGGCGGCGCACGAGCACATGCTCCTCAACAAGGTCATCAACCACGTCGACGTCGCGTTCGACGACGCTGCTGTCCTCGCCGACTACGCCGCTGCGACCGGGTTCGACATCAACGATGGCTCGACCGACCAAGGCACGAACGTCCATGACGCTTTGAGTTACCGGCGGAATACCGGCATCGTCGACGTCGCGGGCCATAGGCACAAGATCGGCGCATACGTCGCGCTCGCCGCCAAGGACTGGCAGCAGCTGGAGCAAGCCGCATACATCTTCGGCGTGGTCGGGGTCGGATTCGAGCTGCCGACCTCCGCGAAGCCTCAGTTCCAATCCCACGAACCGTGGCACCGCATGGCGGGCGCGAAGCACGACGGCGGGCACTACGTTCCGGTAGTCGGTTCAGTCCACGCGCCGGACCAGGCGACGTCGATCACCTGGGGACGACGCCAGGTCTTCACGAAGGACTTCTACGAGCACTACAACGACGAGGCGTGGACCTACGTCACGCCCGAACAGCTGCGAGGCGACGGCACCGGGCTGCACGGGTTCGACGTCGAGAAGCTGAACCGGTACTTGTCAGCGCTGCGTCACTAGGCAACTCTGATCTCGAGCAGCGTTCCGTCGCTCTCGAGCACCCAGAGAAGGGCGTGGTCGAGGGCCATCGCCTCGACGGGTCTTCCGATGGGGATGACCTTTCCCGGGCCGGACGAGGTCAGCCGCGTAACCGCTTCTCTCGGGCTGTTCGCCCACGCGGAGGTCGCGCCGGCCGCAGTGAAGGTTGCATTCGGGACCTTGAAGGAGTTCGCGATTCGATTTGTGCGCGGATCGATGCGCAGGATCGTCCCGAAGTAGGTCGCCCAGACGTCCGTTCCGCCAACCGAGATCGATACGGTGAGTCTTCGCGGGCGGATCGTGGCGGCGATTCTGCGGCCGCTGCGGTCGACTCGTATTACCAGGGACCGGTCTCCGGCCCCAAGCCTGGAGTTGACCCAGGCTCCGCTCGGGCCGGCGGCCAAATCTGCCGGTGAGCCGCCGGAAAGCCGCACGGTGGCGACCACCTTGCGCGTGGCCGGATCGATGCGGTAAACGCGTGGCCCCGCCCCGCTGAGAACCCAGACGGACCCGCGTCCAGTAGCGACGTCCTCCGGAGCGGGAACGGGGATCGTCTGCGTACGTCGAGTCCGTAGGTCGTACCCAGAGACGGTGTCACGTCCGCGGTAGCGACGCGAGAGATCGCCGCGACCGTTCGCCACCCAGATCGCCCCGAAGCCGACCGCCACCCCCGCCGGCGCGGCGCCCACCTGTGCGCGGGCGACGATCTTTCCAGTCCTACCGTCGATCTCGACCAGCCGTCCGGGCCGTACGGCGTAGGCGTTCCCTCCGCCTGCCGCGATCGCCGCCACAGGCCCGAGGTGCACGGTCCGCAAGATCCGCGTCCCCGGGCGCGCACCGACAGTTCTCGGCCCCGCACCAGCGTGCGAGCAGGCCGTGAGCGACAGGGCTGCGGCGGCCAGGACGGCCGCCGCAGCGTGACGTGCAGGTTTGCCTCCCCGTCCTACGGAGCCGGGCAAACGCACGGCGGCTCCTTCACGAACACGTAGGTCCGGGTCGCCAGATCGAACGATCCGATCCGTCCGGACGCGCTCGAGAAGTACAGACGCCCGGAGCCGGCGGACGTGAACGTCAACGCGCCCATTCCCGCAGGCGCCGGGTAGACCTTCGACGTGCCGACGGTGTCTTCGTTCGGCGGCCAGGACAGCCCGTTGACGGCGATAATGCCCTGCGTGGCGTCGGTCGCCGATGCGCCGGCCCAGGCCTGGGTCAGGGTCGTTCCCGCGGAGTTCAGATCCTGCCACGAATTCTCGAACAGGTAGTCCTGGGTCGAGAACGGCGACTGGGTTGCCTCGCTGATCCCGGACGTGTAATCGGCGCCTGGGCCGTCCGCGAGCGCCGCCTGGTCGACCTCGGCGCTTGGCCCAGGATCGGGGTTCGCTGCGACCTCGCTAGTCTTCGCGTCGGGATTGGCCGCCTCACCAGGCGGGTTTGCGCTTCCATCGGGATTCGCCTCGAGCTCGGCCGACTGCTTCTCGGTTGGCAGCGCCGCCCAGTCCGCCGGCGTGTAGTCAGGCGTCGGGGCGCCGACCGCGTGAGCGCTGGGGAGGCTTACGGCAACGAACGTGGCCAGCGCGAGAACCGGAAGCGCAATGCG
>JBDTZN010000071.1:0-9833 GCA_040005095.1 Thermoleophilia bacterium
CGAGCCGCGCATGCAGCTCGGGAAGGGTGTCCCGCTCGTTGTAGACCGGGATGACAAACGAGTAGCGCACGGATCAGGGCCGATCGTAGCCGTACGGGTCGTCGAGCTCACTGCCAGGCCAAGCCGGGCCGGCGCTGGATCGGCTCGTGTCGGCCTCGCGGCTATCATCGACGCGATGTGCGGGATCCTCGGCATCCTCTCCGCCGAGGGGCAGCCGCGTCCGGAAGCCCTGGATGCGATCGAGCTGCTCCGCCACCGTGGTCCTGACGGCGAAGGACGCTACGTCTCCGGTCCGCTCGCGCTCGCGATGCGCCGGCTCGCGATCATCGACCTCGAGACCGGAGACCAGCCGGTGACGACCGAGCGGGGCGACGTCGTCGCGATCGTCAACGGCGAGATCTACAACTACCGCGAGCTCCGCGCCGAGCTCGCCGCCGCGGGTCACGAATTCCGCACGCAGGGCGATGTCGAGGTCGTCCCCCACCTGTACGAGAGCTTCGGCGTCGACGGCCTGGAGCGGCTGCGCGGGATGTTCGCGCTGGCGCTCTGGGACGAGCGGCGCCGGCGGCTCGTGCTGGCGCGCGACCGGTTCGGGATCAAGCCCCTCTATCTCGCGGAGACGCCGCACGGGCTCGCGTTCGCGTCGGAGATCGCTCCGCTCCTCGAGCTCGGCGCCTCCGACGAGCCGGACGGCCCGGCGATCGGCCAATACCTCGCGCTGGGGTACGTCCCCGGCGAGGCGACGGGATTCCGTACGGTCCGGAAGCTCGCGCCCGGCCACGCGCTCGTCGTGGAGGGGGAAAAGCGCGAGGAGCGGCGGTTCTGGAAGCTCGAGCCTCGCGAAGCGCCACTCGAGGAGACGCTCGCCGAGGCCGTTCGGCTCCACCTGCGCTCCGACGTCCCGCTCGCGGTTCTGCTGTCGGGCGGTCTCGACTCGAGCCTGATCGCGTCGCTCGCCGTGACGGAGCTCGAGCAGCCGCTGAGGACGTTCACGGTCGGGTTCGCCGACGCGGAGTACGACGAGCGCAAGCCGGCGCGCGCGGTCGCGCAGGCGCTCGGGACTCAGCACGAGGAGCTGCTGGTCGAGACGTCGCTCGCCGCTGACCTGCCGGAGATCGCCGCACGTCTCGAGCAGCCGCTCGCCGACCCCGCGGCGATCCCGCTCTGGTACCTCACGCGTGCGGTCGCAGGGGAGGTGAAGGTCGCGCTGGCTGGAGACGGCGGCGACGAGGTCTTCGGCGGCTACTCGCGGTATGCGTGGGACGGCCGCGCCGCCAAGCTCGGACGGCTGCTCCCGACCGGCGCCCTCGCGCAGCTGCTCTGCCGGCTCCCCCACGGCGCAGGCCGGAAGGATCTCTCCCGACGGGCGGTCAAGCTGCTGCGGCACGCAGGCAAGCCTGAGGCCGAGCGCTACTTCTCCTGGTTCTCGCTCGCGCCCGAGGACAGCCGCGCCGAGGCGTTCGAGCGACTCTTCGCGCGGGCGCCCGCGTCCCTGACGCCGCTAGGCCGGCTCCAGTACGTCGACCTCTACTCGATGCTCGCGGACAATCTGATGCTGAAGGCCGACAAGCTCAGCATGGCTCATTCACTCGAGCTCCGGGTCCCTTTTCTCGACCACCGCGTCGTCGAGGCCGGGCTTGCGCTACCCGATCGCGAGAAGGTCGAGGGCGTGCGGACGAAGACGGCGCTGCGGCGGCTGGTCGCCGAGCGCCTCCCGCCGGAGATCGCGCGGCGGCCGAAGCAGGGCTTCGACGTGCCGCTCGACCGCTGGCTCCGCGGCGAGCTTCGAGACGTGGCCGACGCCGCCCTCGGCGCGCTCGAAGGCCTCGTCGACGAGCCGAGTGCTCGCGACCTGCGCGACCGTCACCTCGCCGGACGGGACGATCTGGGGCCGCAGCTGTACGCGCTCGTGATGCTCGGTCTCTGGCGGGACGGGCTGCGCACGCGGCGCGCGCAGCGGCTCGCCGGCGCGCAGGCGTGACCTTCGTCGAGCGCGCCGCCGAGCTCGACAGCGCGCGCCCGGCGTCCTTTCGCCTCCGCGCAGCGCTCCGCCGTGGCGGGCTGCGTGTGCTGCGCGCCCGGCGACGAGAGCCGTCGCCAGGCCTTCGCGTCGTCCACTACCACCACGTCTTCGCCGACGAGCTCGACGGCTTCGCGCGACAGGTCGCCTTCTTCCGGCGCGAGTTCGAGCCCGTCTCGCTCACAGAGGCCGTCCGGAGGCTGCGCGAGCAGGAGATCGATGGGCGCGAGCTGGTGGTCACGTTCGACGACGGCTTCCGGAATCAGCTCGAACATGCAGCGCCCCTGCTCCGTGACCATGGCATCAGCGGATGCTTCTTCCTCGTCAACGACCTGCTCTCGGCGGGCGCCGAGCACGCGGCGGAGATCTGCCGTGAGCGCCTCCACCTGCCGAGGCCCGTCGAGCCGCTCGCGTGGGAGGACGCCCCGCGCCTGCTCGACCTCGGCCACGAGATCGGCTCGCACACGAGGAGTCACCCGAACCTGGCGGAGCTCCGACCGGCCGATCTCCACGCGGAGCTACGCGAGTCGCGAGCGGAGCTCAGCCGCCGCCTGGGCACGGCGATCCAGCATTTCAGCGCGCCCTACGGCGAGGCGCATCGCTTCACGGCGGAGGTGTCCGAGGCCGCCCGCGCGGCCGGCTTCGAGAGCTGTGCGACGGCGCAGCGCGGCGTCAACACATCCGGGGACGACGTGTTCGCGCTGCGCCGCGAGCACCTGATCGCCACGTGGCCGGTCCAGGACGTCCGCTACTTCCTGACCCGCTCGTGAAGATCGTCGTCCTGACCCGCAACCCGCGCGGGATCGCCTCGCGCTTCCTCGCCCGCGGCAACGTGGACGTCGCCGCGGTGATCCTCGACGAGAGCCCCGGGACGACGCTTCGCCGCAAGCTGCGCAAGCTCCGGCGCGCGGGGCCGACCGCGGCGCCCGTGGGTCTCGTCCTGCGTCGGGCATACGCGGCGGCGGCCGCCGCGCCGTCGCTCGAAGAGCTCGGCGTCCCGATTCTGCGGGTTCCGTCGCTGGACGGCCCGGAGGCGCGCGCGCACCTCGCCGGCGCCGACGTTGCCGTCTCGCTCGAGAACTCGCTGATCTCAGAGGCGACGTTCACGATCCCCGCGCACGGGACGATCAACGTCCATCACGGTGCGGTGCCCGACTACCGCGGCGGCCCGCCCGTCTTCTGGGAGCTTGCCGACGGCAGCGACACCGTCGGCTTCACCGTGCACCGGATCGACGCCGGAATCGACACCGGCCCCGTGCTGGCGGAGGGTGCGGTGCCGATCCGACGCGGGCGAACCCTTCGGGAGACCCTGGCCGCGACGATTCCGCCGCTCTACGACGCGAGCCTCGACGCCCTCGAAGGCGTGCTCGCCGGCGACTTCGAAGGCCGCCCGCAGCGAGCTGTAGGAGCGCTTCGCACCACGCCGGCGCTCCGGGACTACGTGCGCGTCCGCCGTTCGCTCCGCCATTAGTGGCGCTCCAGCGAATGTCCTCCGGCTTCTGGCCCGCGATCACGCGGCGCGCTGCGGCGTCCTCAGTCGCACCCATAGCTACGGCTATTGGTGCTCCCTGCGTCCTTGCATCGCTTGGTGCTCGCGACCCAGAACCTCGGCAACATCCACTGAAGCGCCACTAGCATCGGGCCGATGATCGCCAAGGCGCTTTTCTGGGGCTCGCTCGGCGCCCTCGCGTGGACGCACGCTGGGTACCCGGCCGCGGCTGCGCTCGGGGCGCGCCTCCGCCCGCGCCCAGTGCGCAAGGGCGGCGCGCTTCCGACGGTCTCGATCGTCGTCGCCGCCTGGAACGAGCAGGATGTGATCGAACGCCGGCTCGACAACCTGATCGCGCTCGACTACCCGCCGGAGCTCGTCGAGATCGTCGTCGCCTCCGACGCGTCGACCGACCGCACCGACGAGCTGGTCGACGCCGTCGCCGGGAGGGAGCCGCGCGTCCGGCTGATCCGCGCCCCGCGCGGCGGCAAGGTCGCCGCGCAGAATCTCGCCGTGCACGAGACGGGCGGCGAGATCCTTGCCTTCTCCGACGCGAACGCGACGTGGGCGGCCCCCGCCCTCCGCAAACTCGTGCGGAACTTCGCGGATGAGGAGGTCGGCTATGTCTGCGGCCAGCTGCGCCTGGAGCGGCCGGACGGGTCGAACCGCGAGGGCGCCTACTGGCGCTATGAGCTCCTGCTCCGTGAGAGCGAGTCGGCGCTCGGGTCCGTCACCGGCGGAAACGGCGCGATCTACGCGGTGCGGCGCTCCGACTACGTGGAGGTCGACCCGCGCTTCGGTCACGACCTTGCCTTCCCGTACCTGATGGTGCAGCGCGGGCGGCGGGCCGTCTACGAGCCCGAGGCGATGGCGTTCGAGAAGCCGTCCCGCGACATCGGGGACGAGTACCGGCGCAAGGTGCGCATGTTCGAGCACTGCTGGCTGATCACGTTGCGCGGCCGGATGTTTCGCCACCTGGACCCGGTCTATCTCGCGGAGGTCGTCTCGCACCGGGCGCTTCGTTACGGCAGCGGAATCCTCCACGTGATCCTGCTCGGCTCGAGCGCCGCGCTCGCGCGGAGCGGCGGCGTGTACGCGGTCGCGCTGGGCGGCCAGCTGCTCTTCCTGGCCGCGTCCACGGCTCGTCCGGGGTTGCCGCGCTACTACACGGTCGTAACATGGGCGACCGTCGAGGCCTTGGCGAACTACCTGCGAAACGGAGTGCCGGCGGTATGGGAGAAGGTGGAGGGAACGAGATGAGCGGTTGGATCGAGTCCTTCGCCTGCCCCCGTGACCACACGGATCTTCGCGCCGACGGCGAACGGCTCTTCTGCGCGGAGGGGCACGAGTACCCGTTTGTGGACGGGATCCCCGTGCTCGTCGCCGAGGATGTCGAGCCGACGCAGCCCGGCTACTGGGCAAAGCCGGAGCAGATCGCGGAGGTGCGGGCAGCCGAGCCGCCGGCGGTCGAGGGGGACCAAGTCGATCCGTACGTCGCCGAGCTGATCATCGGCACCCATGGCAACCTCTACCGCGACCTCGCGCACGGGATGTCGCGCTACCCGATCCCGCATTTCCCGCTCCCGCCGGGAAACGGCGAGATTCTGCTCGACATCGGCTGCAACTGGGGACGGTGGACGCTGGCCGCCGCGCGGGCCGGGTACCGGCCGATCGGCGTCGACCCGTCGTTCGAGGCGATCGTCGCGGCGCGCCGGATCGCGCGCCAGCTCGGGATCGACGCGCGCTATGCGGTCGCCGACGGGCGCCACCTGCCGTTCGCCGGCGCTAGCTTCGACGTCGTCTTCTCCTACGGCGTCCTGCAGCACTTCTCGAAGAGCGACGTGCGCGTCGCGCTCGCGGAGATCGCACGGACGGTCAAGCCGGACGGGACGACCTGGGTTCAGATGCCGAACTCGCTGGGCGTGCGGAACGTGTACCAGCTCGCGCGTCGCCGCTTTCGCGAAGGCGACCGGTTCGAGGTGCGCTACTGGTCGCCGAGCGAGCTGCGGAAGACCTGGGGGGAGCTCGTCGGGCCGACCGCGCTGTCCACGGACGGGTTCTTCACGCTGAATCCGCAGACGAGCGACCTCGATCTGCTTCCGGCGCGGTTTCGCACGCTCGTCCGCGTGTCCGAGGCGCTCAGGCGCGCGAGCGAACGGGTGCCTCTGCTGACGAACTTCGCGGACAGCGTCAACGTACGCGCCACGCCGCGCCGGTAGGCGGCCGTGGAGCTCGTCTGCCCGCGCGACCGGGCGCCGCTCGAGCCGGAGGCTGACTCGCTGGCGTGCGGCGCCGGCCACCGCTACCCGCTGGTCGACGGCATCCCGGTGTTGCTCGTCGGAGAGGAAGAGCCGACCCACGCCTCCTGTTGGGTGTCCCTCGAGCGCTCCGGCTCGAACCGCCCCGCTCCGGTCGACCCCCCGGAGATCGACCCGCTCGTCCAGGAGGTGATCGCCGCGACCTGCGGCAACCTCTACCGGCACCTGATCGGGGCCATGGGGGCGTACCCGATTCCGGACCTTCGCCTGCCGCCGGGGGAAGGTCGCACCTTCCTCGAGGTGGGGTGCAACTGGGGCCGCTGGTGCGTGGCCGCTTCGAGGCGCGGTTATCGGGCGACCGGAATCGACCCCTCGCTCGACGCGATCCGTGCTGCCGTACGCGTCGCCGAGCAGCTCGAGGCCGACGCGGACTACGTCGTCGGCGACGCGCGACACCTTCCGTTTCCTGACGCGAGCTTCGACGTCGTCTTCTCGTACAGCGTCTTCCAGCACTTCACCAAGCCGGACGCGATCGCGTCGTTTTCAGAGCTCGGGCGGACGCTGAGACCCGGCGGCCTCGCGCTCGTGCAGATGGCGAACGTCTACGGCGCGCGCAGCCTGTTCAACCAGCTGCGAGAACGGCGCTTCCGCGAGCCGCGCACGATGTTCGACGTGCGCTACTGGTCGCCGCGAGAGCTGGAGGAGGAGTTCACACGCGCCGTCGGCCCGACGACGCTCGCTGTCGACGGCTTCCTGACCCTGAACCCCCAGCCGGCCGACCTGCCTCTGCTCCCGCGCCGCTACCGCGCGCTCGTCCGGGGCTCGGAGGCACTGCGGCGCCTGAGCGAACGCCTGCCCTTCCTCGTGCAGGCGGCCGACAGCCTCTACGTGGCGGCGCGGAAGTGAATCGTGCCGTCGACGTCGCGGGCTCGGCGCTCGGGCTGGCGCTCGCCTCGCCGGTCCTGGCCGCTGCGGCGGCCGCGATCAAGCTCGGGGACGGGGGACCGGTCCTCTACCGGCAGCGGCGCGTCGGGAAGGACGGCGTCGACTTCGAGCTGCTGAAGCTGCGCACGATGGTCGTCGGCGCGGAGCACCAGGGCGCGGGCTTCGCCGTCGACGCGGGCGACCGCAGGATCACGCGCGTCGGCCGCGTGCTGCGCCGCCTCTCGTTCGACGAGCTCCCGCAGCTCTGGAACGTCCTGCGCGGAGACATGAGCCTGGTCGGGCCGCGGCCCACGTTGCGCTACCAGGTCGAGCGCTACAGCGAGCGCCAGCGGCGGCGGCTCGAGGTAAAGCCGGGGATCACCGGCTGGGCGCAGGTGAAAGGCCGGGCCTCGCTTCCGTGGGACGAGCGAATCGAGCTCGACGTCTGGTACGTCGAGCACCGCTCGGCGCTGCTCGACCTTCGCATCCTCGGCCGCACGCCTCTCGCGCTCTTCCGGGGTACGTACAAGGGAGCGACGGGTGGGTGGCGCGGCTAGGAGGGCCAAGCCCTCCTAGCAACGGCGAGGCCGGAAGACGGCGTTGAACAAGCCGGCGCCGCCGAGGCCGGGAGCCAGCTTGCGGCCGACGACGCGAAACGCGTCGTAGCCGTGCCCCCGTAGCCGGCGCTCGAGCTCGGCCCCGCTCGACTCCGACACCTCCACGATGAGCAGGGGTCTCAGCTCGAGGACGCGACTCATCCCCGCGACGACGTCGAGCTCGCCGCCCTCGACGTCGATCTTGACGACTGCGGGCACGAGCCCCACGGCATCGACCTCGTCGTCCACCGTAGTCAGCCGCACGAGGACCGGCTCACCTTCGCCGAACCGGCCGGCCTCGAGGCTCGAGAAGGACGGGTCGGGAGTGGCTGGGACGTGAAGCATCGCCTCGCCGCGCTCGGAACCGGCCGCCGCGGGGACGACGAGGGCGTTGTCGAGGTCGTTCAGGGCGAGGTTCTCCTCGAGCTGAGCCCGCGCCGACGGGTTCGGCTCGAACGCGAGCACCCTTCCGCGCCCGCGGAGCACGCTTGCCGCCAAGACGGTGTACATGCCGATGTGCGCTCCCACATCGACGAAATCGCCGCCGGCGCGAAGCTCGCGGCGGAGGAGCCCGAGCTCCGCCTGGTCGTAGAGCCCGAAGAAGAAGTCGCGCTGCAGCGACTCTCCCAGGTCGAGCCGCAGCCGCACGCGGCCTGGAAATCCGACGACGGGGCGCCCGTGGTCCGGCACGGGGAGATGCCGGCGCAGCCGCCCCTTGCCGCGAAAGTCGACGCGGCGGAACAGCGGATACACGGTGCGGGAGAGCATCGAAGGAACCTACCGCGCGAGCCAGTGGCCGTCCCTGTCCATTCGAGCGGCAGGGTGAGGTAGCTAGGCTCTTCCGCGCCGTGCCCGCGGTTCTCTTCACATGCTCCGGCCAGCGCGTCGACATCATCACGGCGTTCTGCCGTGCCGGCGCGACGACGATCGCGACCGACATCGACCCGCTAGCGCCGGCGTTGTACCACGCCGACAGCTTCGCGCTCGTCCCGCGCATCGGCACGCCCGAGTACGTGCCCGCGCTGCGCGACCTCGTCGGCACGAACGGCGTCGACCTGATCGTCCCGCTCACCGATCTCGACCCGTCGATCCTGGCCCGCGCCCGCGACGAGCTGGGCACGACGGTCCTGCTGCCCGAGGCGGAGGTGGTCGACCGCCTCGGCGACAAGTACCTCGCGCACGAGCTCTTCCTGGAGCGGGGCATCGGCTCGCCGCCGACCTGGCTGCCGGAGGACCTGCCCGGCGACGTCGCCTTTCCGGTGCTCGTGAAAGCTCGCGAGGGCTTCGGGTCACGCCACATTTACCGCGCCGAGGACGCGGACCAGCTCGACTTCTTCCTGCGCTTCACGCCCGTCCCGTCGATGGTGCAGGCCGTCTGCGGCGGCGAGGAGTTCTCGGTGGACGTCTTCTGCGACCTCGAAGGGCGCTGCCTGCAGGCGATCCCGCGCACGATGATCGAGTCGAAAGGCGGCGAGTCGATCAAAGGGCGGACCGTCAAGGACTGGGATCTGATCGAGCACGGGGCCGCGATCGCGGAGGCGCTCCGGCTCGTCGGCCCCGCGAACATCCAGTTCTTCCGGGAGCCGGACGGGACGAAGCTGGTGACGGACATCAACCCGCGCTTCGGCGGTGGCTTCCCGCTGCCGCTCGCCGCCGGCGGCCGCTACCCCGAGCTGGCGCTTGCGCTCGCGGCCGGGGAGCGGCCCGAGCCCAAGCTGGGCGAGTTCCGCGAAGGCGTCGTGATGACGCGCTTCTTCTCGCACCTCTCGTTGACCGCCGCCGGTGACGGTACCCTCGAGCCGTTCGCCGAGGACCTCCCAGAGCCTGTCGCCACAGAGCCCGGCGAGGCGTGATCCGCCGGCTCGCCACTCTCGGGGCGCTCGCCGCCCTCGCCGCGGCGTGCGGGGAGGCCCAGCACAGCGCCGCTCCGCCGAGCACTAGTAACAGTCTGTTACAAGGGTCGAAAGGGCCGGCGAGAGCGCTTGCCGGTACTCGGCGAAAGGCCCGGCCGGCAATCCTGCAGGTGACGCTCGTGAACGGGGACACGCGCCGGCGGGTGTGGGGTGGACGCGTCCGAATCGCGGGAAAAGTCGCGAGGACGAACCGTCGCGGGTTCGCGCGCATCCGGGTAGTCGACCGGCACCCCTATCCCGTGCACGTCAAGGCGCGCGGCTTTGCGGCGCGCACCGTCCGCGAGTCGTTCCGCCGTCGCCGCAAGGTCACGATCCGCATCTACCGACCCGAGCTGCAGTGGCCGTTCTACGGCGCGACCGCCGCCCGTAGCCAGGCCCAGCGGCACATTCGCCTCCGGCCGCCGTTCCGCGTCGTCTGGAGCCGCGGGATCGGGACGCTGATCGAGTTCCCCGCCGTCGTCTCGGACGGCGTCGCGTACATCGGCAACCTACGCGGCACAGTCCGTGCGATCTCGATGCGCTTCGGCCATGTGAGCTGGCGCACCGACCTGCACGCGAAGATGGCCGCGTCGCCCGGGGTCGTCGGCGACGAGCTCGTCGTCCACACGATGACTGGGTATGTGTACGTGCTCG